>DBCG01000054.1:8764-11223 GCA_002292945.1 Proteobacteria bacterium UBA964
AAGGAGGCGCAGTCGATCTCGTTGTCGAAGTGTCCGATGTTGCAGACGATCGCCTGATCCTTCATCGCCTTCATGTGGTCGTGCGTGATGACATGGTAGTTGCCGGTGGCGGTGACGAAGATGTCCGCCTTGTCGGCGGCGTACTCCATGGTGACCACGCGGTAGCCTTCCATCGCCGCCTGCAGCGCGCAGATCGGATCGACTTCCGTGACCCACACCTGGGCCGACAGCGCACGCAGCGCCTGCGCCGAACCCTTGCCCACATCGCCGTAGCCGCAGACCACAGCGACCTTTCCGGCGATCATCACGTCGGTGGCGCGCTTGATCGCATCGACGAGCGATTCGCGGCAACCATACAGGTTGTCGAACTTCGACTTCGTCACGGCATCGTTGACGTTGATGGCGGGGAAGGCGAGCGCGCCGTCCTTCGCCATCTGGTAGAGGCGCTTGACGCCGGTCGTGGTCTCCTCGGTGACACCGCGGATGTGCTTGATGCGGGTCGAGTACCACTTCGGGTCGCGCTTGAGCGTCTCGCGGATCGAGTCGAAGAGGAAGGTCTCCTCTTCGCTGCCCGGGTTGGTCAGCAGCGACGCGTCCGTCTCGGCACGGGTCCCGAGGTGCAGCAGCAGCGTGGCGTCGCCGCCGTCGTCGAGGATCATGTTCGAGAAGCCGCTGTCCGGCCACTCGAAGATGCGGTGGGTGAAGTCCCAGTATTCTTTGAGCGACTCGCCCTTGTAGGCGAACACCGGCGTGCCCTTGGCGGCGATGGCGGCGGCGGCGTGGTCCTGCGTCGAGAAGATGTTGCAGGAAGCCCAGCGGACCTGCGCACCGAGCGCCTGCAGCGTCTCGATCAGCACGGCTGTCTGGATGGTCATGTGCAGCGACCCGGTGATGCGGGCGCCGCGCAGCGGCTGGGTGGGGGCGAACTCGTCGCGGATCGCCAGGAGGCCCGGCATCTCGGTCTCGGCGATGCGGATCTCCTTGCGTCCCCAGTCGGCAAGGGCGAGGTCGGCGACGTGGAAGTCGCGCGCGGCGGTGCTGGTCATGATCGGCTCCGTTATCTTAGGAAGATGAACGGGCGCCGTTGTGCATCCTGCCGTGCCGCGAGCCTGGCATCCGGTCGATGCTGCAGCGCCCCTCGCGTCACGCGGCCCGACCGCCATCGTCGGCGATCAGGCCATTTCCGGTGAGGATTGTAGTCGAAACCCGGCCGCTCAGCGCCGGGTCTTCACGCCGGCGTCGGCGGCGAGCGCCGCGGCCTTGTCCGTGCGCTCCCAGGTGAAATCCGGGTCCTTGCGGCCGAAGTGGCCGTAGGCCGCGGTCTTGCGGTAGATCGGTCGGGCGAGGTCGAGCATCTCGCGCAGGCCATAGGGCGTCAGATCGAAATGACGGCGCACCAGCGCGGTGAGCTTGTCACGGGACAGCGTCCCGGTGCCGAAGGTCTCGACCATGATCGAGGTCGGCTCGGCGACGCCGATGGCGTAGGAGACCTGTACTTCGCAGCGCTCGGCGAGGCCTGCGGCGACGATGTTCTTGGCGACATAGCGCGCGGCATAAGCGGCCGAGCGATCGACCTTCGAGGGGTCCTTGCCCGAGAACGCGCCGCCGCCATGTCGGGCGAAACCGCCGTAGGTGTCGACGATGATCTTGCGACCCGTGAGGCCGCAGTCGCCCACCGGGCCGCCGATGACGAAGCGGCCGGTCGGGTTGATGTGGAACTTGGTGCCCTTGTGCAGCCACTTCTTGGGCAGGACGGGCAGCAGGATCTCTTCCATGACGGCCTCGCGCAGCGCCTTGGTGGAGATGTCGTCCGAGTGCTGGGTGGAGAGCACGACGGCATCGATCGCGACCGGTCGGTCGTTCTCGTAGCGCAGGGTGACCTGGCTCTTGGCATCGGGACGCAGCCAAGCGAGCTTGCCCGACTTGCGCACCTTGGCCTGACGCTCGACGAGCCGATGCGAGAGGGTGATGGCGGCCGGCATCAGCACATCGGTCTCGCGGGTGGCGAAGCCGAACATCAGGCCCTGGTCGCCAGCGCCCTGCTTGCGCGGATCCTTACGATCGACACCCTGTGCGATGTCGCCCGACTGCTTGCCGATGACGTTCAGCACGCCGCAGGAGGCGCCGTCGAACCCCATGTCGGAGGAGTTGTAGCCGATGTCGAGCACGGTCTTGCGCACCAAGGCCTCGATATCGACCCACGCATTGGTCGTGACTTCACCGGCGACGATGGCGACACCCGTCTTGACCAAGGTCTCGCAGGCGACGCGGGCGTCCTTGTCCTCGGCGAGGATCGCATCGAGGATGGCGTCCGAGATCTGGTCGGCGACCTTGTCCGGGTGGCCTTCGGAGACGGACTCGGAGGTGAAGAGGAAATCGTTCGCCATGGCAGTGTCTCGCTCTCGTGAGGGTGTTGCGTAGCCTCCCATTATAACGATGTTCGGCGCGCCGCCGCCGCC
>DBCG01000054.1:11318-52836 GCA_002292945.1 Proteobacteria bacterium UBA964
GGATGTCCCCATGAGCCAACGCCGCCGTCTCGCAAATGCCATCCGGGCGCTTTCCATGGACGCGGTACAGCAGGCGGCCTCCGGTCATCCGGGCGCCCCGATGGGGATGGCGGACATCGCTGAAGTCCTCTGGCGCGAGGTCATGGATTTCAACCCGGCCCATCCGCGCTGGCCCGATCGCGACCGCTTCGTGCTCTCGAACGGCCACGCGTCGATGCTGCTCTATGCGGCGAACCATCTCAGCGGCTATCCGCTCTCGATCGACGATCTGCGCGCGTTCCGACAGATCGGCTCACGCACGCCGGGTCACCCCGAGAACGATCTCGACATCGGCATCGAGACCACCACCGGTCCGCTCGGCCAAGGTCTCGCCACCGCGGTCGGCATGGCACTCGCCGAGCGGTTGATGGCTGCGGAGTTCAACCGCCCGGGCCACGACATCGTCGACCACCACACCTACGTCTTCCTCGGCGACGGTTGCCTCATGGAAGGCATCTCGCACGAAGCGGTCTCGCTCGCCGGTACGCTCGGGCTCGGAAAGCTCATCTGCGTCTATGACGACAACGGCATCTCGATCGACGGCGCGGTCAGCGGCTGGATGGCTGATGACACCCCGAAGCGCTTCGCGGCCTGCGGTTGGCAGGTCATCAAGGATGTCGACGGCCACGACGGCGACGCGGTGCTCAAGGCGCTGCGGCGCGCCAAGGCCAACCGCCGTCAGCCGACGCTGATCTGCGCGCGCACGGTGATCGGTTTCGGCGCCCCGAACAAGCAGGGCAGCAAGTCGACGCACGGCGAGCCGCTCGGCGTCGAGGAGGTCGCGGCCGCGCGCGCGGCGCTCGGTTGGACGGACGCGCCGTTCGTGGTGCCGGAGGACATCCGCGCCGATTGGGACCAACGCGCCCGCGGCGAGCGCGCCGAGCGCGCCTGGAAGCGCCGTTTCAACCGCTACCGTCGCGAGTTCCCCGATCTCG
Organism: Proteobacteria bacterium UBA964; assembly: GCA_002292945.1. GTDB lineage: Bacteria > Pseudomonadota > Gammaproteobacteria > Steroidobacterales > Steroidobacteraceae > UBA964. The sequence continues at coordinate 12,293 of DBCG01000054.1, forward strand.
CTGCGGAGTTCACCCGCCGTATGGCGGGCGAGCTGCCCGTCGACTGGGCGCGGCTGCGCGATGCCGCGCTCGCCTCCGCCGGGGCCGTCGAGGCACCGCAGGCGACGCGCGCCTCCTCGCAGGTCGTGCTCAACGCGATCGGGCCGGGGATGGGCGAACTGCTCGGTGGTTCGGCGGACCTCACCGGGTCCGTCAACACCTTCCGCAAGGATTCCAAGCCCGTGACGGGCCACGAGGGCGGCGGCAACTACGTCTACTACGGAGTTCGCGAGTTCGCGATGACGGCCATGATGAACGGCCTGGCGTTGCACGGCGGATTCGCGCCCTACGCCGGCACCTTCCTCGTGTTCTCCGACTACGCGCGCAACGCGGTGCGGCTCGCCGCGCTCATGCATCAGCGCATCCTGCTCGTGTACACGCACGATTCGATCGGCCTCGGCGAAGATGGCCCCACGCACCAGCCGATCGAGCATCTCGCATCGCTGCGCGCGATGCCGAACCTCAGCCTCTGGCGGCCCTGCGATGCCGCTGAGACCGCGGTCGCGTGGTGTGCGGCGATCGAGCGCCGCAACGGGCCGACCAGCCTCGTGTTCACGCGTCAGGCGCTGCCGCAACAGCCGCGCGACGCTGCGCAACGCGCCGCGATCGCGAGCGGCGGCTACATCCTGATCGACGCCCCCGAGGTCGCGGCGGGCAGCGCGCAACCGGAGGCCATCGTGATCGCGACCGGTTCCGAGGTCGCACCCTGCGCCGAAGCGGTACGGGCGCTCAACGCCGCCGGCCGCCGGCTGCGCCTCGTCTCGATGCCCTCCACCGATGTGTTCGATGCACAGGACGAAGCCTGGCGTGAGGCCGTGCTGCCGAAGGCCGTGCGTCGCCGTCTCGCCGTCGAGGCCGCTGCCTCGCAGAGCTGGTGGAAGTATGTCGGCGGCGGCGGTTGTGTCATCGGCATCGACCGCTTCGGCGCCTCCGGCAAGGCCTCCGATCTATTCAAAGAATACGGCATCACGACTGCGCACATCACGCGTGCGCTCGAGAGCTTGCTCGCAAGCTGACAACGGAAAGACAACGGAAAGGGGAATACACATGACGATCAAGGTGGGCATCAACGGCTACGGTCGTATCGGACGCAACGTGCTGCGCGCGCTCTACGAGGCGGGTCGCACCGGTGAGATCCGCATCGTGGCGATCAACGACCTCGGTGATGCGGCGACCAACGCCCACCTGACCCGCTACGACACCGCGCACGGCAAGTTCCCCGGCACGGTCGCGGTCGATGGCGACTCGATGGTGGTCAACGGCGATCGCATCAAGGTCCTGGCGCAGCGCGACCCCTCGAAGCTCCCGTGGGGCGAGCTGGGGGTCGACACCGTGCTCGAGTGCACGGGACTCTTCACCAGCAAGGCCAAGGCGGGTGCGCACCTCGCGGGCGGCGCCAAGAAGGTCGTGATCTCCGCGCCGGGCGGCGACGATGTCGACGCCACGGTGGTCTACGGCGTCAACCACGATGTGCTTCGCGCCTCGCACACCGTGATCTCGAACGCCTCCTGCACCACCAACTGCCTCGCGCCCGTCGCCAAGGTGCTGCATGAGCACATCGGCATCGTGGGCGGTCTCATGACCACCATCCACGCCTACACCAATGACCAGGTGCTCACCGACGTCTACCACTCGGACCTGCGCCGCGCGCGCTCGGCCACGATGTCGATGATCCCGACCAAGACGGGCGCGGCAGCGGCGGTCGGTCTCGTGTTGCCGGCGCTCAAGGGCAAGTTCGACGGCTTCGCGGTGCGCGTGCCGACCATCAATGTGTCGCTGGTCGATCTCACCTTCACCGCAGCGCGCGCGACCACGGTCGCGGAGATCGACGGCTTGATGAAGGCCGCGGCGGCCTCCGGGCCGCTCGCCGGCGTCCTCGCCTACACCGAAGCGCCGCTCGTCTCGATCGATTACAACCACGACGCGCATTCCTCGACCTACGACGCCACCATGACCAAGGTCACGGGCGGCACGCTGGTGAAGGTCTGCGCCTGGTACGACAACGAGTGGGGCTTCTCGAACCGTATGCTCGACACCACGCTCGCCTGGTCCAAGGCTCCCTGAGGCGGCATCGATGACCGTGCTGCGCATGACCGAACTCGACCTGCGGGACAAGCGGGTGCTGATCCGCGAGGACCTCAACGTCCCGGTCGAGGACGGCGTCATCTCGAGCGACGCCCGCATCCGTGCGGCGGTGCCATCGCTGCGCGCGGCTGTCAGCGCCGGCGCCCGTGTCATCGTGATGTCGCATCTCGGTCGTCCGAAAGAAGGCGAGTTCTCGGCCGAGGACTCGCTCGCGCCGGTGGCGGTCCGTCTCGGCGAGCTGCTTGGGCGATCGGTGCGTCTGCAACGCGACTGGCTGGATGGCGTCGAGTGCGCGCCGGGCGAGGTCGTACTCTGCGAGAACGTACGCTTCAACAAAGGCGAGAAGAAAGACGACGAGGTGCTCGCGCGCCGCATGGCCGCGCTCTGCGATGTGTTCGTCATGGACGCGTTCGGCACCGCCCATCGCGCCGAAGCGAGCACATACGGCGTGGCGAGGTTCGCGCCGATCGCCTGCGCGGGTCCGCTGCTGGTGGGTGAGCTGGACGCGCTGTCGCGCGCGCTGGCCCGGCCCGCCAGGCCCTTGGTCGCGATCGTCGCCGGCTCCAAGGTCTCGACCAAGCTCACCGTCCTAGAATCGCTGCTCGGCAAGGTCGACAAACTGATCGTCGGTGGCGGCATCGCCAATACGTTCCTCGCCGCCAACGGTATCGCGGTCGGCAAGTCGCTGCACGAACCCGACATGCTCGACACCGCGCGTGCGCTGCTCGAACAGGCGGTCGCGCGCGGCGCCGAGATCCCGCTGCCCACGGATGTGGTGGTGGCGGAGGAGTTCTCGCCGACCGCGGTCGCGACGGTACGGCCCGTGGGCGAGGTCCGTCCGCACGAGCTGATCCTCGACATCGGCCCGCAGACTGCGGCTCGGTTCGCCGGATTGCTCGCCGGCGCTGGCACCATCCTCTGGAACGGGCCGGTCGGCGTGTTCGAATTCGACCAGTTCGGGGGCGGCACCGAGACGCTCGCAAAGGCGATCGCCGCGAGCCCCGCGTTCTCGCTCGCGGGCGGTGGCGACACGCTCGCAGCCATCGAGAAATACGGTGTGGCGGGCGGGATCTCCTACATCTCCACCGGCGGCGGCGCGTTCCTGGAATTCGTCGAGGGCAAGACCTTGCCGGCGGTGGCGATGCTCGAATCGCGTGCCGCTGCGACCCGCTGAAAACAGGGCCTGAAAAAAGGGCCTGAATAGAGGGCCAGAAAAGAGGGAAAGTTGAGCGCCGCGGCCTGCGGCCCCACAATGGCGTCATGCAACGCCGTACCAAGATCGTGGCGACCCTCGGGCCCGCCACCGACGATGATGATGTCCTCTTCGAGATGTGCCGCGCCGGTCTCGATGTCGCCCGCATCAACCTCTCCCATGGTTCCCAAGCCGATCACCTGCGCCGCTTGAGTAAGCTGCGCGAGGCGGCGGCGCGCTCGGGTCGCTGCGTCGGCGCTCTCTTTGATCTCGCCGGCCCCAAGATCCGCATCGAGAGCTTCGTCGAAGGCCGGGTGCATCTGATCGAGGGTGCCGAGTTCACGCTCGACACTGCACTCGATCCGAGCGCCGGAACGGTCGACTCGGTGGGCGTGGCCTACAAGGAACTGACCGCCGATGTCGTCGGCGGCGACACATTGCTGCTCAACGATGGGCTACTCGTGCTCGAGGTGCTCGAAGTGCGGGGCAGCCGCATCCGCACCCGCGTCGTCGTCGGCGGCGAACTCTCGAACCGCAAAGGCGTGAACCGAAAGGGCGGCGGCATCTCGGCGCCGGCGCTCACCGACAAGGACCGCGAGGACATCCGCTTCGTCGCGGCGCAGGGCGCCGACTACGTGGCGCTGTCGTTCGTCCGCGATGCCGATGACATCCACCTTGCGCGTCGCCTGCTGCGCGAGGCCGGTGGCGCCGATGTCCGCATCGTCGCCAAGATAGAGCGGCATGAGGCGGTCGCACAGCTCACGGGCATCATCGATGCCGCTGATGCGCTGATGGTGGCGCGCGGCGATCTCGGCGTCGAGATGGGGTATGCCGCGCTGACCGGCCTGCAGAAGAGCATCATCCGGCAGGCGAGGCACCGCAACCGGGTCGTCATCACGGCGACCCAGATGATGGAGTCCATGATCCAGAGCCCCGTCCCGACCCGCGCCGAGGTCAGCGACGTCGCCAATGCGGTGATGGACGGGACGGACGCGGTGATGTTGTCGGCCGAGACCGCGGCCGGCAAGCACCCGGTGAAGGCGGTGGCCGCGATGGCGGATGTCATCGTCGGTGCGGAGTCCTATCAGATCTCCCAGCATCGGCCGCGTGAGCGTGCCGGGGTGATCTTCACGCAGACCGAAGAAGCCATCGCCAACGCGGTGATGTACACCGCCAACCACATGAGCGTGCGCGCCATCGTCGCGCTCACCGAGAGCGGCGCCACGACGCTGTGGATGTCACGACTGCGCTCGGACATCCCCATCTACGCCTTCACGCGCCACGAAGGCACGCGGCGGCGCGTGACGCTCTATCGCGGCGTGCAGCCGATCACCTTCGATGTCACGCCCGGTGACCCGTCGCCGCTGCACGATCGGGTGTTCGCCATGCTCCTCGACCAGAAGCTCGTCGATGAGGGGGATCTCGTGATCCTCACCAAGGGCGAGTTGACCGGTGTCCAGGGCGGAACGAATTCTTTGCAGATCGTGCAGGTGAGACGGCCATGAAGCGTCTGTTGGGTGGCTTGCTGGTCACCATCGCCGCGGTCGCGTTGCTGGCGTTCCTGTTCGGCGGCTGGCTGTTGCGGGGCTCGTTGCCGCAACTCGACGGCGAGGTCACGGCGGCGGTGGGGGCCCCTGATGCCGCAGTCGTGATCGAGCGCGACGCGGGCGGTGCGACCACGGTGCGTGGTGCAGACATGGCAGCGGTCGCTTACGGGCTCGGGTTCGCCCATGCTCAAGACCGTTTCTTCCAGATGGATCTCTCCCGGCGCCTCTCCTCGGGTGAACTGTCGGCACTGCTGGGCGAGCGGATGCTGGAGCAGGACCGCAAGGCACGTCCCTTCCGTTTCCGTCGCGTCGCCAAGAGCGTCGTCGCCGACGCGACACCGGCGCAGCGTGCCGTTCTCGAGGCCTACACGCGCGGCGTGAACCGCGGGCTCGAGAGCCTTCGTGTCAGGCCTTGGGAGTACATCCTGTTGCGTGCCACGCCGCAGCCGTGGCGGCCGGAAGACTCCATCCTCGTCGTGCATGCCATGTGGTGGCAGCTGCAGTACGCCGATGTCGGCAGCGACATGTCGCGACGCGCGGTGGTCGCTCGTCTCGAGCAACGTGCCACCGCCGCCTCGCGCGCCGAAGCGGATGCCAGTCTGGCCGCGAGCGTCACACGCTTCCTGTATCCGCGCGGCGATGACTGGGATGCGCCGAACCTCCCGGGATCCGTCGGCGGAGTGTTGGTGCCGGCGTCGTCCGAGGCGCCACCGGTACCTTCGCCGGAGCAGTTCGACCTGCGTGCCGAGCGCTCAGGTGGGGCGGCGCCGCCCTCGCCGAGCAAGCCGGGCAGCAATGCCTGGGCGGTCGGCGGCGCGCACACCCAGAGCGGCGCCGCGTTGGTCGCGGGCGATATGCATCTCGGCTTGCGGGTACCGACCGTGTGGTATCGCGCACGCCTGCAGGCCACGGGCGGCGATCTGCCCGAACTCAACGGCGTAACGCTCCCCGGCGTGCCGGCAGTGGTGGCAGGTTCGAACGGTCATGTCGCGTGGTCGTTCACCAACAGCTACGGTGACTGGGTCGATGTGCGCGGATACAGCTGCGACGCGCAGACGGACCTCTACTACACCAGCACCGGGGAACAGCGTTTCAAGGTCAGCCGCGAACGCATCGAGGTGTTGCGTGGCGATCCGGTGATCGAGGTGGTGCGCGAATCGCCGCTCGGCGTGTTGGTGAAGCGAGAGCCGGGGCCGGCCGGCACCGGCGAGATCTGTTGGCTGGCGCGCTGGCTTGCGACCGAGCCGGGCGCCACGACGCTCGGCAGCCTGGATCTGCAACGGGTGCGTTCTGTGCCCGAGGCGTTGGCCATCGTGCCTGCGGTCGGCATCCCGCACCAGAACCTGCTGATCGGCGATCGTGAGGGCCGGATCGCCTGGACGATCGCGGGCCGTATCCCGCAGGGCGATCGAGGGCCCGAGACGCCGCAGCCGATCGCTTGGCGCGAGGCCGCTGAGTATCCGCGCATACTCGACCCCGAGGCCGGCCGGCTGTGGAGCGGCAACGCGCGGCAGATCGAGGGTGAGATGGAGCGCGTGCTCGGCAACGACGAGACCGAGAGCGGCATGGGCTACGAGCACGGTGCGCGCGTGCGCCAGATCCGTGATGGATTGTTGGCGATCAGCGGCAAGGCGACGCCTGCCGACATGCTCGCCATCCAGCTCGATGACCGCGCGCTGTTCCTCGAGCGTTGGCAACGGCTGTTGCTCGCCACGCTCGATGAGGATGCGGTGCGCAACCAGCCCAAGCGCGCCGAGCTGCGACGGCTGGTCGCAGCTTGGACCCCGCGCGCGGCACCGGAGTCGGTCGGTTATCGATTGGTGAGGGAGTTCCGCAACGACACCCGGGATGTCGTGTGGGGGATGCTCACCGGTGCTCTCGGCATCGAAGCGGGCACGCGGCCGGTGGCGCTGTTCGAGGGCTCGCTCTGGCGGCTGGTGACCGAGCAGCCTGCGCACATGCTGACCGCCGAGCATGCGGATTGGCGCTCGTTCCTGCTGGCGCGTGCCGATGCGGTGATCGCAGGTGTGGAGGAGGAGTGCGGGCGTTTCGAGCGTTGCACCTGGGGCGCACGCAACACGGCCCGCATCCGTCATCCGCTCTCGGCCTCGCTCGGTCGGTTCGGCACCTGGCTCGACATGCCTTCGGTGCCGCTGGCGGGCGATGACGATCTGCCGCGGGTGGCCGGGCCTTCCTTCGGGGCGTCCGAGCGCTTCGCTGTCTCGCCGGGGCGCGAGTCCGAGGGTTATCTGCACCTGCCGGGCGGGCAGGCCGGGCACCCGCTCTCGCCGTTCTACCGCGCGGGGTTCGACGACTGGGCGCTGGGGAGACCGCGACCGCTGTTGCCGGGGCCGGTGGCCCATACTTTGACGCTGCAAGCCGCCCGGGAGGGCACGCCATGACCGGAAAATTCGTCGGTACCCAACGCTACATCGCCACGCCAGACCTCGAGATGGCGGTCAATGCCGCCGTCACGCTCGGTCGGCCGCTCCTCATCAAGGGGGAGCCGGGCACCGGCAAGACGCAGCTCGCGCTCGAGGTCGCCGCCTCGCTCGGTCGACCGATCTTCGAGTGGCACGTGAAGTCCACCAGCAAGGCGCAGCAGGGGCTCTACGAGTACGATGCCGTGTCGCGCCTGCGCGATTCGCAGCTCGGCGAGGCCCGCGTGGCCGACATCCGCAACTACATCGTACGCGGCAAGCTCTGGGAGGCCTTCGATTCACCCGAGCCGCCGGTGCTCCTGATCGACGAGATCGACAAGGCCGACATCGAGTTCCCGAACGATCTCCTGCGAGAGCTCGACCGCATGGAGTTCTACGTCTACGAGACCCGCGAGCTCGTCAAGGCGCGCCACCGGCCGGTGATCATCATCACCAGCAACAACGAGAAAGAGCTGCCGGACGCGTTCCTGCGTCGTTGCTTCTTCCACTACATCCGGTTCCCGGACGCAGAGACGATGGAAAGGATCGTCGAGGTCCACCATCCGGGCCTGAAGCGTGAACTGCTCGCCGAGGCGCTCGGTGCCTTCTACCGCGTGCGTGAGACGCCCGGTCTCAAGAAGAAACCATCGACCTCGGAGCTGCTCGACTGGATCAAGCTGCTGCTCGCGGAGGATCTTCCCCCCGAAGCGCTGCGCGGCGACGATCCGAAGAAATCGATCCCGCCGCTCTATGGTGCGCTGCTCAAGAACGAACAGGATGTGCACCTGTTCGAGCAGCTGGTGTTCCTCAACCGCCGGACGCGTTGATCGTGTTGGTGCGCTTCTTCCTCGGCTTGCGCGAGGCGGGCGTGCCGGCGTCGGTGACCGAGTTGCTGTCCTTGCTGAGCGCGCTCGAGGCGCGTGTCGCCTCGCTCTCGGCGCAGGAGTTCTACTGGTTGGGGCGGATGGCGCTCGTGAAGGACGAGCGGCACTTCGACCGCTACGACCGGGTCTTCGCCGAGCACTTCGCGGGTGCGGAGCGGGCGTTCGCGGCGCTGCTCGCCGATGTGCCGCCTGATTGGCTGAAGTCGCTCGCGGAGCGGCTCTTCACCGAAGAGGAGCGGAGGAAGGTCGAGTCGCTCGGCGGTTGGGACAAGCTCCTCGAGACCTTGCGCGAGCGCTTGGCTGAGCAGAAAGAGCGGCATGAAGGCGGCAACAAGTGGATCGGTACCAACGGCACCTCGCCTTTCGGCTCCGGGGGTTTCAATCCCGAGGGTGTGCGCATCGGTTCGCAGGGCGCACGCCAACGCCGTGCGGTAAAGGTCTGGGAAGCCCGCGAGTACCGCAACCTCGACGACCGTCGCGAGCTCGGCACACGCAACCTCAAGATGGCGCTGCGCCGTCTGCGGCGCTTCGCGCGTGAAGGCGCTGCCGACCAGCTCGATCTCGATGGCACGATCGAGGCGACCGCGCGCAATGCCGGGTGGCTGGACCTCAAGCTGATCCCTGAGCGCCGCAATGCGGTGAAGGTGTTGCTGCTGCTCGATATCGGCGGTTCGATGGACGACCATGTCCGGGTCTGCGAGGAGTTGTTCTCGGCGGCGCGCAGCGAGTTCAAGCACCTGAAGTCCTGGTACTTCCACAATTTCCTCTATGAGCATCTCTGGCAGGACAACCGTCGTCGGCACACGGCGCGTACCACCACCTTGGAACTGCTGCGTACCTTCAACGCCGACTACCGCGTGGTCATCGTGGGCGATGCGACCATGAGTCCGCACGAGATCGTCCAGCCCGGTGGCAGCGTCGAGCACTGGAACGACGAATCGGGGGCGGCGTGGATGCAACGGCTGACCTCGCATTTTCCGCGTCTCGTCTGGCTCAATCCCGAGCCGGAGGAACGTTGGGAATGGACGCCGTCGGTGGGCATGGTGCGCACGCTGGTCGGTGGGCGGATGTTCCCGCTGACGATCGAGGGTCTCGACCGGGCGATGCGGGCGCTGCGGCAGCCCGGACCATCCTCGGCCTGAGCAAAGCCGCGCTAGAGTCGCAGGAACGCCTGCAGCGGCCGTGATTGGGCCATCGTCTCCGCATGACCTTGCGCGATCATCACGCGGGTGTAGGCGGATTCGAACAACAGGTAGCTGGCGAGCAGGCCGCCCGCCTCGCCGCGTGCGCCGATGACCCCGAGCAGAGTGCGCAGCGTTCTTGGCAACGCGTCGATGTGTTGCGCGGCGGCGATCTGCGGGTCGCGTGCCGGCGTCAGCCGCAAGGCCTCGATGCGTCGCAGCCCCGGGATCGGTTGTGCCGCGGCTGACAGGAACAGGTTGGTGCGGCCCAGCGTCTCGAAATCAGCATCGACATGATCGCCGAACAGCGTATCGAGCATGAAGCCGAAGATCTCTCCTGGTGAGGGCGCACGCCTGCGCCCCATCAGCTGTTCGGTGCCGCCGCTGCCGACCGCGCGCACGCCGAGCACCAGTACCCGGTCGGCGCCGAGCTTGATGGCGGGGGAGATCGGCGCCAATTGGCGCATCGCGCCGTCCCCGAAGTAGACATCGCCGAGCTTCACGGCCGGGAACAGGAAGGGGATCGCCGAGCTGGCCATGAGGTGGTCGAGCTCGAGACGGGTGCGGACGCCGTTACGGCGTACGCCTTGCCATGCCTGCACACCCGGTGCGGCCTCGAAGAACACGCGGTGGTGACCGCCGGCATAGCTGGTGGCGGCCAAAGCGAGGGCGTGCAGATGGCCCGCGCCGATATGTCCACGGATACCCTCCCAATCGATGCGCTCGGCGAGCAACCGACGCAGCGGCCCGTTGTCGAGCAAGGCGGGCGGTGCTTGCGTCAGCCGTCCCCCGGACAACGCGGAGGCCACCCAGCGCACACCGGCGCCCAGCATCGCGCCGATGCTGGTATCGAAGACCTGGGAGACCGTGAAGTTGCTCCAGACCTCTTCCAGACGCCTCACGCCCTCGCGCCAATCGTCGGCGTGATGGGCGAGCACGGCTGCGCAAACGGCTCCCGCCGAGGTCCCGACGATGATGTCCCACGGCGGGCGTTCCTCAGGCCAGGTTTCGGCCAAGGCTTTCAGGACCCCGACCTGATAGGCCGCGCGCGCGCCGCCACCGGCGAGCACCAACGCCGTCCTGCGCGGTGCCGACCGGGGGTCGTACGCGATCAACGGCTCGTCAGTCGGATCCTGGCGCATCGGGCTATTGTGCCGCAGCCCGGGCGTGGTGATGATAGGCCGTGACTGCGCGGCCCCGCCCCGCCACCTGAACTCCGGAGAATTTCCATGCGTACGGTCCGAGCCCTGTCGTCCCCCCTTGTCCTCGCGTTGTCAGCGGCCCTGTCGGTCGCAGTCGCGTTGCTGGCATGGCCCGCACTGGCGGCCTCACCCAAAGTCGGGGCCATGGCGCCGGATTTCCGTTTGCAGGACCAGAACGGCGATTGGGTCACGCTGCAGTCCCAGCGCGGTAAGTGGGTGGTGTTGTATTTCTACCCGAAGGACGGGACCCCGGGCTGCACGAGTCAGGCTTGTGGGCTGCGCGACAACATCTTCGCTTTCCGCCGTGAGAGCGCGGTGATCCTGGGCGTCAGCGTCGATGATGCCGCGTCGAAGAAAGCGTTCGCGAAGGAGCACAGCTTGCCGTTCCCGGTTTTGGCGGATCCCACCAAGGCGGTCTCCAAATCCTACGGCGTGCTCACCAGCCTGCTCGGCATGGTGGAGTACTCGCGCCGCGATACCTTCATCATCGACCCGCAGGGACGGGTGGCCCGTCATTTCGAGAAGGTCGATGCCGACGGCCATGCCGAGCTCGTATTGGCCGAGATCAAGCGCCTGAAGGCGGCGCCTCCCGCCAAGGTCGGTTGAACGGCGCACGGCTGCATGTCCGATCACCCGACCCGGCCCGAGCGCCGCGATTTTCTCACCACCGCAAGCGGATTGGGTGGTGCGCTGGCCGTCGGTGGCGCGGGGCTCGCCGGTCTGAGTTTCGGGCCGATCGCCGGTGCCGCCTCGATGCTGTCCTCGAGGTACGGTATGGGTCCGGGCCTCAAGGGGCCTTACCTCGACCTCACGACCGGCCAGGGCAATCAGCTCGCCTACGCGCGCATCCAGGGCGACCTCGATTTCGGCAAGCCGAAGTTTTTCTGGTTCAAGGGCTATGTCTACGCGGTCGAGCCCATGAAACGGGTCGTGGACCTGGTGGGCGCTTCGGGCTTCGGCGTGATCCGTTTGGCGCCAGGTCCCGACGGCTCGATCCGGCGCATGTGCCGCGAGGTCCTCTTGTACACCGACCTGCGCACCGGCGAAGTGCTCGATGAGTGGAAGAACCCGTTGACCTCCGAGACGGTCAAGGTGATGCATGTCGACAACGACCCGTTCAACTACCTCATCGAGGAATGGTTCCCGGCGCCGCCGAAGTTCGGTGGCCTGAACCAGGGCCCGCCGCCGCCACGCATCCCGTTCATCCTGCCCTGGCACCAGCATGGCGACATGGCGGCGATGGAGATCCACATCCACCTCGCCTACCCGAGCGCGCTGCAGCCTGACAGGTGGCCGCGCGAGTCGGCAGGTCCCATCGCCCAGGTGTCGGAGTTCTTCGCGCATCATGTGAAGGTCGCCGACCTTCAGGATCCGACGTTGACGACGCTCGATTACACCGGCACCTGGAACCGCATCACGCCCTGGCTGCCCTGGATGTTGATGGGCCAGCGGCCGGGCCAGTGCCAGTACGCCTGCTTCATGGGCACGACGAAAGATCTGGAGTCGGTGTTGTCGCGGCCGGTGCTCGACCACGCGCAGAAGCACTACGCCAAGTACTTCGATGCGCCGACCGAGTGGACAGCGGGCCCGAGTCTTTCGAGCCTCGAGCACTACGCGCAGCGCGCCAAGCCCGCTCCGGTGAAGTGAAGGTCGACGGCGTGCTCAGCGCACGCGTACCGGGATCCGCGCCGCGATCTTCGCGCCCCATTCGGCGGGGCCGCTCTGGTGCACCGATTCGCCGCGCGCGTCCACCGCCACGGTCACCGGCATGTCCTGCACGGTGAACTCATAGATCGCTTCCATGCCGAGGTCTTCGAACGCGACCACGCGTGAGGCGCGGATCGCCTTCGAGACGAGATACGCGGCGCCGCCGACCGCCATCAGGTAGGCGGCCTTGTGCTTGCGGATGGCCTCGATGCCGATGGGGCCGCGTTCGGCCTTGCCGATCATGGCGATGAGGCCGGTCTTCTCGAGCATCATCTCGGTGAACTTGTCCATGCGCGTCGCGGTGGTAGGGCCTGCGGGGCCCACCACCTCGTCGCGCACCGGGTCGACCGGGCCGACGTAATAGATGACGCGGTTTCGAAGATCGACGCCGGGCGGCAGCCCCTCACCGCGGGCGAACAGGTCGGCGATGCGCTTGTGGGCGGCGTCTCGGCCGGTGAGCATGCGACCGTTCAGTAGCAGCCGTTCCCCCGGCTTCCAGCTCGCCACCTGTTCCGGCGTCAAAGAATCGAGGTCGACGCGGCGCGCTTCCGGCGAAGGTTTCCAGTCGACCTTGGGCCAGCGGGTGAGGTCGGGCGGATCGAGCCGCGCCGGTCCGCTGCCGTCGAGCGTGAAATGTACATGCCGCGTGGCTGCGCAGTTGGGGATCATGGCGATGGGCTTGGAGGCGGCATGCGTCGGGTAGTCGAGGATCTTCACGTCGAGTACGGTGGCGAGTCCGCCGAGCCCCTGGGCGCCGATGCCGAGCGCGTTGACCTTGTCGTGCAGCTCGATGCGCAGCTCCTCGAGGGGCGTCTTCGGGCCACGTGCCTTGAGCTCCGTCATATCGATCGGATCCATCAATGATTCCTTCGCGAGAACCATCGCCTTCTCGGCCGAACCGCCGATACCGATGCCGAGCATGCCGGGCGGACACCAGCCTGCGCCCATGGTGGGGACGGTCTTCACCACCCAGTCGACGATGGAATCGGACGGATTCAGCATCGCGAACTTCGCCTTGTTCTCGGAGCCGCCGCCCTTGGCCGAGACGGTGACCTCGACCGAGTCACCCTCGACCAGCTCCACATGCACCACCGCCGGCGTGTTGTCGCGGGTGTTGCGGCGCGTGAACGCGGGATCGGCGACGATGCTGGCGCGCAGCGTGTTGTCCGGATCCAGGTAGGCCCTGCGCACGCCCTCATCGACCATCTGTTGAAGGTTCAGCGTGGCGTCCCAACGCACGCCCATGCCCACCTTCACGAACGCCACCACGATGCCGGTGTCCTGGCAGATCGGGCGATGGCCTTCGGCGCACATGCGCGAGTTGGTGAGGATCTGCGCGATCGCGTCCTTGGCCGCCGGGGATTCCTCGAGTTCGTACGCACGACCCAAGGATTCGATGTAGTCCATCGGGTGGTAGTACGAGATGTACTGCAGGGCGTCGGCGACGCTCTCGATGAAGTGCTGCTGCGAGATGACGGTCATGGGGTTGCTCGTGCCGGCGGGACACCGGCTGCAGGGTGGGTGGGTCGAGAAGACAGGATTCTAGCCGGGCAGGCGATGCGACGCGCAGGGGACCTGCCAACGGCATGAGGGATCGTCGAGGGAGACGGCCGTCAGAGCACCACCCCACACACAACCGGTGTCTAGGGCGATCAGGTCGTCCCGCAGCACGAGTCCGAGCGTCGACCAGTGACCGATCACCACCCTGGCCTCGGCGCTGTGTCGGCCGGGTGCATCGAACCACGGGAACCAACCGCGAGGGGTGTCGGCCACGCTGCCTTTGCGCTTCAGGTCGAGGCGCCCCTCGCCATCGACGACGCGCATGCGGGTGAGCGCGTTGATGATGAAGCGTCGTCGGGCCGCGCCGGTGAGTGCGGGATCCCACCGGTCCGGCTCGTTGCCATACAGGGTGTCGAACAACGCTACCGGATCGTTGCGTAGTGCGGTCTCGACCTCCGCGGCATGCTGCAGGGTCTCGGCGACGCTCCATTGAGGCGCGACACCGGCATGCACCATGAGGTCTTCGCGGGCATCACGGACAGCCGGCGCGTGCACGGCGAGCGGCCGCGTCATCAACCAGTCGAGCAATGACGTTCGGTCCGGTGCTTCGAGCACGGCATCGAGCGTGTCATCCTTGCGCAATCGTCGGCCGCCGCTGCCGCAGGCCACGGCGAGCAGGTGCAGGTCGTGGTTGCCGAGCACCACGCGGGCGTTGTCGCCGAGTGCGCGCACGAAACGCAGCACGCCGAGCGAATCGGGCCCACGGTTGACGAGGTCGCCGACGAACCAGAGCTGGTCGCGGTCGGCAGAGAAGCGTACCGCCTGCAACAGGTCGCGCAATTCATCGAGGCAGCCCTGTAGGTCGCCGATCGCGATCCGCGCCATGACTTCACTCCCCGCGGACGGATGAGGTGGGCGGCAGGCATAGCGCCAGTGCGGCGAACGCCGCAGGCGCCAGCACCTCGGGACGCGCGCCGGGGTCGATGCCGCAGGCGGCGATCGCTTCGGCATCGAGCAGCGTCCGCAGGCCGTTACGCAGCGTCTTGCGGCGCTGCGAGAACGCCGCTGCGACCACCCGGCCGTAGCGATCATCGACCGCGAACGCCGGGGCCTCGCGCACCGTGAGGCGGGCGACCGCTGACCAGACCCTCGGTGCAGGACGGAAGGCGTCAGGTCCGACATCGAAGAGGTGTTCCGCCTGCACCCAAGGCGCAAGCATCACCGTCAGGCGACCGTAGTCGTCGCTGCCGGGTGCGGCGCAGATCCGGTCGATGACCTCTTTCTGCAGCATGATGTGCAGGTCGTGTATCGCCCCGGGTGTCTCGAGCAGATGGAACATCAGCGGCGTCGAGATGTTGTAGGGCAGGTTGCCCACGATGCGCAGCCGTTGGCCACGCAGCGCCGCCAGCGCGGCGAAATCGAAGCGCAGGGCATCGGCCTCGTGCAGCACCAAGCCGCGCGGCACGAGCCGAGTGCGCAGTGAGGCGGCGAGGTCGCGATCGATCTCGATCGCGTCCATCGTGCCTGCTGCGGCGAGCAAGTCCTCGGTGATCGCGCCATGTCCGGGACCGATCTCGACCATCGGCGCGCCCGGTCGCGCGCCGATCGCGGCGACGATGCGGTCTATGACCTGCGTATCGTGCAGGAAATGCTGACCGAAACGCTTGCGTGCGAACACCATGACGGGTCAGCCGCCGTAGCCATGAGGCGTTGTCGTGCGGCCCGCGATGCGCTGCGCAGCGAGCGATGCGGCAAGGTCCACCGCAGCGCGCAGGCTGCCGGGGTCGGCTCGACCGGTCCCTGCGAGGCTGAGCGCGGTACCGTGGTCGACCGAGGTGCGCAGCACCGGGAGACCCAGTGTGATGTTGACCGCATGGCCGAAGCCGGCATGCTTCAACACCGGCAAGCCTTGGTCGTGGTACATGGCGAGGACCGCATCGGCTCGCGCGAGTTCGCGCGGTACGAAGGCGGTGTCCGCCGGTACCGGTCCGTGCACGAGCAGTCCGGCGTCGCGCGCCGCTGCGATGGCAGGCGCGATCACCGCCTGATCCTCGCCGCCAAGCAGTCCGTCCTCGCCGGCGTGGGGGTTCAGGCCGCAGACCGCGATGCGCGGCGCGGCGATGCCGAACTTGTCGCGCAGGTCGGTGTGCATGATGTGCAGCACCTCAAGCAGCAGCGCGGTGTCGATCGCATCGGGCACGGCGCGCAGCGGCAGATGGGTGGTGGCGAGCGCCACCCGAAGGCTGCCGGCGACCAGCATCATCACCGGGCGCGGTGTCCCGCAGCGCTCGGCGAGATACTCGGTGTGTCCCGAGAACGGCACACCGGATGCAGCGATGGTGCTTTTCTGGACGGGCGCCGTGACCATCGCATCCCATCGACCCTCCCGCAGCCCTTGCAGCGCGGCATCGAGCAAAGCGAGTACATGGGCGGCATTGCGCGGGTCGGGATGCCCCGCGATGCAGGGGACGGCAAGCGGGTGATGTTCGATGTGGAGCCGTGCCGGATCCACACCCGCTGCCTGCGCGCGTTGCGTGATCAGCGTCCGATCGCCGAGTAGGGTGATCTCGCAGTCGAGGGTCCCGCTGGCGTCTCCGGCAGCCAGTTGGGCGCAGATCTCGGGACCGATCCCAGCGGGCTCGCCCGCGGTCAGTACGAGGCGCGGCCGGTCAGGTCTTGACGTCGACATACGCCTCGTCGCGCAGTCGCCGCAGCCAGAGCTCGATCTCTTCCTCGGCCTTGCTTTCGCGGAGCTGCATGAATGCGCGCTGGCGCCGCATCTCCTCGGTGTTGTCGAACTGCCGCCGGCCGAGCAACTGCACGATGTGCCACCCGAACTGGCTGCGGAACGGCTGGCTGATCTCGTCCTGTTGGAGGGCCGCCAGCGCCTTGTCGAACTCCGGCACGAATGTGCCGGGCGTGGTCCAGCCGAGGTCGCCGCCCTCGGTCGCCGAACCGGGGTCTTCAGACAATGTCTTGGCGAGTCCGGCGAAGTCCTCGCCCTTCAGGATGCGCTCGCGCACGGCGCGCAATCGCTGCTCGACCGTGGCGTCGTCCTGGATCTCGGTGGGCTTGAGCAGGATGTGGCGTGCGTGGGTCTGTTCCACGAGACCTTGCGCCGCTTCGCCGCGCAGTTCGTTGAGCCTCACGATGTGATAACCGGAGGGTGTGCGCAGGGGCTCACTGGTCTCGCCTGCCTTGAGCTGCACCACGAGGTCCGCCAGCACCGTGGGGATCTCCGGGCCGCGCCGCCAACCGAGCGAACCGCCCGCGAGGGCCGTCTGGCTGTTGGAGTTGGCGATGGCGAGCTGGGCGAAATCCTCACCGGCGCGTGCCCGGCGACTGACATCCTCGGCGCGTCGCGCGGCTTCCTCGAGCTGCTGCGTCGAGGGGTCCTGCGGCACCGCGATGAGGATGTGCGAGAGGTTGTACTCGTTGGCTTCGGAGGGACGGTTCTTGTCCTTCGCGATGAACTGTTCGATCTCACGCGGGGAGACGTTGATGCGTTGCAGTACATCGCGCTGCCGCAGCACCTGGGTCGTCATCTCGCGGCGCACGCTCTCCCGGTATGCGCCGTAGTCGACGCCTTGCGAGGCGAGCGCCTTGGGCAGGTCGGCGAGGGGGATGCCGTTGCGCTGCGCGACATCGGCGAGCGCGGAATTGAGCGCCTCATCGTTGATACGGATGCCGGCGCGTTGTGCACGCTGCATCTGGATCTCCTGCAGCACCAGACGGTCGAGCACCTGTTGGCGCAGCACGGCGGCGGGCGGCATCTCCATGCCCTGGCTGCTGATGCGCTGCGTGATCTCGGCGACCTGTTCATCGAGTTCGCTGCTGAGCACCACGCCGTCGTTGACCACTGCAGCGACCCGATCGAGCATCTCGCCCCGGTCCGAGAGCGTGCGCGCTTGGGCATGGGCGCGTCCGCTCGCGAGCGACAGCGCCAAAGCCAAGGCTAACGCGCAGGCCAGCGAGAACGCTAAGTGGTGGGGCAGACGGAAGATCGGTGAGGTCAGCATGGGCGTCGGTTCCGAAAAACGGTTGGAAGTCAGCGGGTTACGCTTGCGCGTGAGTATCCACGAAATGCCTCGTCGAGGAAAGCGTCAGCCCCACTTCCGACACTCGAGAGGCCGTTCAGTTCAAGTTGCAGGTAGAACTGGGTGTCGCGCTCGCCCGTGCGGCTCGAGATGTAGCGTCGACCGACCGCTCGGAGCCGCCAACAGCAGGAGCGGAACTCCAAGCCCGCGAAATGCTCGAGGCCGGAGTTCGATTGCAGGTCGTGCACCAGCTTGCCGAAGGCGCTCCAGCGCTGGGTGAGCGGCCAGGCGCCGGAGATCTCGGCCTGTTCGAGGCCACCCTGCTGGAAGTTGTAGGAGAGGTTCAGGGCGCGCACCGGGTCCGGGTTGTAGCGCAGCCGGAAATTGTTGCGCTCACGACGCTCGTCACGGGTGTTCCATTGCAGACCGAAATCGGCTGTCCAATGGCTCCAGGCCGACACGCTCATCTCGGCCACCAGATCGGATTCGCGGCGACGCGGGCTGGGTTCATCGGGGAGCCGTACGCGAGGCGCCTCGAAATACCGTATCTGGCCGAGCGTCGCCGACAGCAGTTGTCTCCCACGATCGTCGTAGACGCGGGTGGTCGCGCCCAGGCTCAGTTGGTTCGCATCGGCGACCCGGTCCGCACCGACATAGCGCTCGGTGCTGAAGAGTTGACCGAAATCGAGATCGGGCAGGGCGGTGTCGAAGATCGGCAGCGAATCCTGGTCGCGGAACGGCGTCCAAAGATAAAGCATGCGCGGCTCAAGCGTGATCCGTCGCGCAGCCGCATCGACGGCCGGTCGCTCGAGACGCAATCCGACATCGACCCAGGCTGACGGCAGGTCGCGACGCAGCGAGTCCGGTCCGTCGGTCACGCCGGAGAGATCGTAGCGGGTATGGCGCCAAGCGACGCCGGGTCTGGCGAACCAACCTGGTCGATCGAAGGAAAGCCCCAATTCGGGCCGGGCGTCGAGGCGCCAACCGGTGATCCCCACATCGCGGTCGAAGCGGACAAGCTCGGCGTCCAAGCTTGCGAGGAGTCGGCGCTCGGATCCGAAGGCCAGATCGCCCTGTGCCAGCAGTCTCGGCAGGGTGGCGTAAGGGCGGTCGAGCGGCGCCAACGCGCGGTCGATGGTCTGGAAATCCCTGATCTCGCCGAGCAACGCCCATCGTTCGTCCTCGTACGAGATGCTCATCACCTGGTCGAGGAAAGTGGTGCTCGAGTCGGATCCGCCGTGGGAAAAATCCTCGAAATATTCGGCATCGCTGACCTGTTGCGCATCGATATCGATGTGCCAGCCGGACCCGAGGTCGCCGTCGTGTCGCCATTGCAACCAGTGGCGCTCGCTGTCTTTGAGCCTGTCCGAAGGCAGCAATCGGGCCTGGAGCCGTCCAGCATGGCGTTCGGTGAGGTAGCGATAGCGCCCGCCGAGATCGACGCCGCGCCGTCCGTAGAACATCGGATCGAAGGTGAGATCGTGGTTGGGGGCGAGGTTGAAGTAGTAGGGCACGCCGAGTTCGACACCGCTGCGCGAACTGAACCCGACGCTCGGGAAGAGGAATCCGCTCTTGCGCTGGTCGCCGACCGGGAACGAGATCCAAGGCAGGTAGAGGATCGGCACGCCCATGAACTCGACCGCGGCATCGCGGCCTGTGCCATTGCGTCCGGCCATGTCGAGATCGATGCTGCGGGCGCGTATCCGCCAGTCCGGGTGCGCGGCGGGGCAGGTGCTGAACCAGACCTGCTGCAACCGGATGTCGCCGTCTGCATCGACCTCGAGGCGTTCCGCCGCCCCGCGGGCCGGTCGCTCGGGCAACTCGAAGGTCGCGTCCTCGAAGGCGGCACCCCCGGCGGGGTCGTAGCGGCCGCTGCGGCCGGCGACCTCGAGGGAGGGGTCGGTGTATCGGACGGTGCCATCGACCTTGAAGAGGTTCTTCGCCGCATCGTAGGTGACGTCCTCTGCGGACAGCACGCGTTCGCCTTGGGTGACGCGCACATCGCCGGTAAGCACCGCGTCGCCGTCGGACCTGAGCGCGGCGGAATCGCTGCTGATCTCGATGCGCGGCTCGGTGTCTGTCGTCGGTGTCGTCCGGGTCGCCCCGCCTGGCGCTCGCTGGGCGTCTGGGGGGGTGCTTGCGAGCAGCGCTTCGCGTACCGACGAGGGTGCCGGACAGCGCAGCGGACGGCTCTCGCGCGGCTGCGGGGTGACCTCCTCGGCGTGCGGCGACGGTGACATCAACGCACACGACACGATGACCAGCAGCGCACGGGGCAGGGCCGGAAGAAGGGTCGCGTGGCGGAGCGGCGGCGACATGGGTGCAACCATTATAATGTCAGCCCCTCTCGTACCCTGCGGATTTCATGACCTCTCCCGACCCGCGCTTGGCGACCCTCACCCGCTGGGTGGGCGAGGAACTCGGACATCGTCTCGAGCGGATCTCCGTGGCTTCGGCAGACGCGAGCTTCCGCCGCTATTTCCGCGCCCATCTTGCCGACGGGCGCAGCCTCATCGTCATGGATGCCCCCCCCGAGCGCGAGGACATCGGGCCTTACTTGCGCGTCACGGGCCTGCTCGCCGAGATCGGCTTGCATGTGCCGATAGTGCACGCGGTCGACCAAGCGCGCGGTCTCGTGCTGTTGGAGGACCTCGGCACTGAACAGTATCTTGCTGCGTTGCAGGATCGTTCCCGCGCCGATGCGCTCTATGGGGAAGCCCTCGGTGCGCTGTGCACCCTGCAGCTGCGCGGAGGTGCCGCGGCCGCCCAGCTCTCGCCGTACGATGATGCGGTGTTGCAGCGTGAGCTCGAGCTCATGCCCGAGTGGTTCGCGGTGCAGCACCTCGGCATCGTGCTCACCGACGAGGACCGCGGCGTGCTGGCAGCCTCATTCAAGGTGCTGCGAGAGGAGGCGCTCGCGCAGCCTGTGACGTTCGTGCACCGGGATTACCATTCGCGCAACCTCATGGTGCTGCCGGCGGCAGGCCCCGGCATCATCGACTTCCAGGACGCGCTCGCCGGTCCGGTGGGCTACGACCTCGTGTCGTTGCTCAAGGACTGCTATGTCCGGTGGCCCCGCGCGCAGGTCGAGGGGTGGCTGCGCGGACATCGTGCTGCGCTGCGTGCCGGCGGCGGTGGCGCGCTCACCGGTTCGAGCGACCGCGAGTTCCTGCGGTGGTTCGACTTCATCGGCGTCCAGCGCCACATCAAGGTGCTCGGCATCTTCGCGCGGCTCTGCTGGCGCGACGGCAAGCTCGGCTACCTCGATGACCTGCCGCTGACGCTCGGATACACGCTCGATGCCTGCGCGCGTCATCCCGAGCTGTCGGACCTCGGCGCTTGGTTGCGACGGCTGGCCTTGCCCGGGCTCGAGGCCGCCAACGATCGGGCACGGATCGCAGCCACCGTTCGGGTGGCTCCGTGAGGGCGATGATCCTCGCGGCAGGGCGTGGTGAGCGCATGCGTCCGCTCACCGACGATCGCCCGAAGCCGTTGCTCGAAGTGGGCGGCCGGTCTTTGCTCGAGTGGCATCTCGTCGCGTTGGCGCGGGCCGGTATCGTCGATGTGGTCATCAACCTCGCTTGGCAGGGCGAGCGCATCCGGGAGGCGCTGGGCGACGGTGCGGACCACGGCGTGCGCATCCGCTACAGCGACGAGGGTGACTCGGCGCTCGAGACCGGCGGAGGCATCTTCCGCGCCCTGCCTCTGCTCGGTGCGGCGCCGTTCCTCGTGGTCAACGGCGACATCTGGACCGACCACGACTTCGCCCAATCGCCACCGCTCGACGCCGGTGCACTCGCGAGCCTCGTCCTCGTGCCGAACCCGTCACATCATCCGCAAGGCGATTTCGGTCTCGTAGCGCGGGCTGAAAGCGGCTTTGACGTGCTCACCACACCGGGTGATGCACCGCGTCACACCTACTCCGGTATCGGCGTGTATCGGCCGGAGTTCTTCGAGGGTTGTACCGATGGACGGTTCCCGCTGCTGCCGCTTCTGCGCCGGGCGGGTGCGGCGGGTCGGCTGCGGGGACGGCTTTATCAAGGGCTTTGGTGTGATGTCGGCACCCCGCAGCGACTGCGGGAGCTCGACGAGCGCCTCGCTGGTGGTGCCGTCGGCTGACGGACGAGCGACGAGGCGCGTCAGCGGCGCGTACACTATCCCTCATGGACGAAGAATCCCGCGACCCGGCCCCGCGCCCTGCGAGCGGCCTGAAATATCGCACCCCACAGGGCTTCAATGCGATCCGAGACGGCATCAAGGCGACCGCCGCCGCACCGGTCCGGGTGCCGGGTGGCAAGCCGCGTTGGCTCAAGGCGCCGTTCGCCGGCGGCGCCCGCTACGAGATCGTGCGTCAGACGGTGCGCGAGCACCGCCTCGCCACGGTCTGTGAAGAGGCGAAATGCCCGAACATCGGCGAGTGTTGGAACGCCGGCACGGCGACCCTGATGCTGATGGGCGAGGTCTGCACGCGGGCCTGTCGCTTCTGCGCCGTCGACACCGGCAACCCGCGCGGCTGGCTCGATCCTGAAGAGCCGCGCAATGCGGCGCGCACCGTACAGCTCATGGGCCTGCGCTATGTGGTGCTCACCTCGGTCAACCGCGACGATCTGCCCGATGGGGGCGCTGCGCATTTCGCGGCCACAGTCCGGGAGATCAAGACGCTGATGCCCGAGACCGCCGTCGAGGCCCTGGTGCCCGATTTCCAGGGCGTGGCGGCGGATATCGATACCGTGGTCGACTCGGGTCTCGAAGTGTTCGCACAGAACGTCGAGACCGTGCGACGACTGACCCATCCGGTGCGCGATCCGCGCGCCGGTTACGAGCAGACGCTGCGGGTGCTGGCCCACGCCAAGCGGCGCCGCCCGGAAGTGCTCACCAAGTCGAGCATCATGCTCGGCCTTGGCGAAACCGAAGATGAACTGCGCGAGTCGATGGACGATCTGCGGACGCATGAGGTCGACCTGCTGACGCTCGGTCAGTACCTGCAGCCGACCGTGAACCACCTGCCTGTGGCGCGCTTCGTGGCGCCGGAGGAGTTCGATCGCTACCGGGAGTGGGCGCTGGCGCGAGGTTTCCGCGAATGTGTCTCGGGGCCGTTGGTACGATCGAGCTATCGCGCTGAGCAGGCGCTCGCGGGCAACAACGCCGGTGTGGTGAATGCGGGATCTCCCCCTGCTCGTCCGTGAGCTCGGCCGCGCCCGGTATCTCGATACCTGGCGCGCGATGCAGGCCTTCACCGATCAGCGCGGAGCCGATACCCCGGATGAGCTCTGGGTGCTCGAGCACGAGCCTGTTTTCACGCTCGGCATGAACGCGGATCCGGCGCACCTGCTCGCGCCGGGTGACATCCCGGTGGTGCAGGTCGATCGCGGCGGGCAGGTGACCTACCACGGCCCTGGGCAGCTCGTGGTCTATCCGCTGATCGATCTGCGTCGTGCGGGTCTTGGTGTGCGCGATCTGGTCACGGCCCTCGAGCAGGCGGTGATCGCCACCGCCGCCGGTTTCGGCATCGTGGCGGCCACTCGGTCGGGTGCCCCGGGGGTCTATGTCGAGGGCGCCAAATTGGCGAGCATCGGTATACGGGTCCGCCGCGGGGCGAGTTATCATGGTCTCGCGGTCAACGTCGACATGGATCTCGGCCCGTTCGGCAGGATCAACCCCTGCGGCTTCGAAGGGTTGGCGATGACCCAGTTTGCGGCGCTCGGCGGACCGCGTGGAATCGCAGCTGTGGCAGGAGTGCTTGTCCCGGAACTGCGCCGATCTTTGGAGAGCCATTGCCATGGATAGACCGACCCATACACCCGAAGACCTGGCCGCCGTCCGCCGATTGCTCGGCTACATCGGCGAGGATCCCGATCGCGAAGGTCTGCTCGAGACCCCGGCCCGCTTCCTCAAGGCTTGGGAGGAATACACCCGCGGCTACCGCATGAACCCGGAGGACATCCTCAAATCCTTCGAGGACGGCGCACAGAGCGTCGATGAGATGGTGATCGTCCGCGATATCCCCGTCTATTCTTTGTGTGAGCACCACCTCGCGCCGTTCTTCGGCAAGGCCCATGTCGGTTATGTGCCCGACAAGCGCATCCTCGGTCTCTCGAAGATCTCGCGGTTGGTCGAGATCTTCGGTCGACGGCTGCAGGTCCAGGAACGGCTCACCAACCAGATCGCCGATGCGCTCGATCACAACCTCAAGGCGCTGGGCGTGGCGGTGGTGATCGAATGTCGCCACATGTGCATGGAATCGCGAGGCGTCCGCCACACCGGCACTGCGACGGTCACCTCCGCCTTGCGGGGCAGCATCAAGACCAATGCCGACACGCGCCGCGAGTTCCTGTCGCTGATCGGCCGCTGAGCGGCCGGTCAGATCACCATCAAGACGCCTTCGGTGGCGGCGAGCTCGGCCACCAGTGCGGTGACCTGCGTGCGGCTCTGCGCGACGATGGTGTAGGTGATCGCGGTGAAGTTGCCGGCGCCGCTGGCGCGTTCGCTGATGCGAGCGGGATCGAGGTCCGACACATGCGCCTCGAACACGAGGTCGATGCGCGTGCGCAGGCTGCGCTCGGAGCGTCCGACCACCTTGATGGGGTAGTCGGTCGGGAACTGCAGAGGGCTCGTCGTCTCGTCGATCAAGTCGTTCACCACGGTTTTCCCGCGAGGTCGGCGACCATTTCCGAGAACGCGGCGTCGATGCGTTGCCATGCCGGGCCCGGGCGGCCGGCGCCGACCGGCGCGCCATCGAGACGCGTCACGGGCGAGGCGCGTCGTGTCGCCGAGGCCAGCCAGATCTCGTCTGCGCCCCGCAGCTCGGCTTCGGACACCTCGCGGGTCTCGCGTGCCAGACCGATATGGTCGGCGAGCTCTTCGACCACACTGCGGGTGGTCCCCGGGAGGATGCGCTGCGACTCGGGTGGCGTGACCAAGCGGCCGCCGCTGATGATGTGCACGGTCGAGGCGCTGGCCTCCATCAGTACACCGTCGCGCAGCAGGATGGTCTCGTGGGCGCCCACATCGACCGACAGCTGTCGCAGCAGCACGTTGGCGAGGAGGGCCGTGGACTTGATGTCGCAGCGTGCCCAGCGTGTGTCCAGGGCGGTGATGCAGGCGAGGCCGTCGGCACGCGCTTCGGGCGACAGCTGCGGCAGCGGCGCGCAGAAAGCGAACACGGTGGGTGGGACGACCGGCAACGGCGCATGGTTGCGTCCGTACTCCGCGCCACGGGAGACCTGGACATAGGTGTAGAGGTCTCCGCCACCATTGCGGGTCATGAGTTCACGCACCAACGCCCGCCAGCCCTCGCGGCTGTGCGGGTCGCGCAGCCTGATGGCGTCGGCGCTGCGCGTCAAGCGGTCGAAATGTTCGGTGAACCGGAACGGACGCCCCGCGAACACCGGGACGACTTCGTATACGCCGTCGCCGAAGAGGAAGCTGCGGTCGAGCGGCGAGATCCGCGCTTCGCGCAGCGGGAGCCACTCGCCGTCGAGGTGGCAGATGGGCATCGGTTCAGCCATGAGGACCTCCCACCAGCGATCGGGGATGCGGCATCACTGCCACCACAACAACACAGTGTCGCGCAGCTTCGGCCAAAGGCCACCCTCGGCCACCGCCGACTGCGCCACCAACGGGATCCGCGCGATGACCTTCCCGTCCTCCTGGACCTGCAGTTCGCCGACACGCTGCCGTGCAGCGATCGGCGCGATCAACCGCGGTTCGAGCACCGGCACGGTGCGCAGCGCGCCCGCCCGGCCGCGCTGCGTGGTGATCGCCACCTCAGTGGCGGGCACCACCGCCAACTGTTCGCTGGCGCCCTTGTAGAGGCGTGGCCGCAGGATGACCTCGTCGGCCCGTCGTAGGCGCACGGTCTGGAAGTGCCGGAAGCCGTGCTCCAACAGCGTCAGACTCGCCTCCTCACGCACCTTCGGGGAGACGGCGCCGAGCACCACCGCGATCATCCGTGTCCCGGTGCGTTCGGCGGAGCTTGCCAAGCAGTAGCCGGCGCTCGAGGTGTGACCGGTCTTGAGCCCGTCCACCCCCGCATCGCGCGCCAGCAGGCCGTTGCGGTTCGGTTGACGGATGCCGCCCCACTCGAATTCGCGCAGCGAGTACCAGCGATAGTGGTCCGGGAACTCGCGGATCAGTGCCCGCGAGAGCAGGGCGATGTCCCGTGCGCTCGAATACAGGGCCGGATCCGGCAGGCCGGTGGCGTTGGCGAAGTTCGAGTCCTTCATGCCGAGCCGCTTGGCCTCGGCATTCATCAGCGTCGCAAAAGCCGCTTCCGAGCCTGCGACCTTCTCCGCGAGAGCGATCGCGGCATCGTTACCGGACTGCACGATCATGCCCTTGAGCAGCACCTCGACCGGCACCTGCTTGCCGACCTCGACGAAAGTGCGCGAGCCTTCAGCGCGCCACGCCCGCTCGCTGATCGTCACCGGCTCATCTAGGCGCAGCCGGCCCGCTGCGATCTGTCGGAACACCACCATCGCGGTCATCAATTTGGTGATGCTGGCCGGTTCCGCGCGAACCTCGGCGTCCTGTGCGGCGAGCGTCCGGCCATTGGCTTGGTCGATGAGGATGAACTGGCGCGCCGGAACCGGGCCAGGCAGTGCGGGCAAGGCTGTCGCGGCGCCGTGGGCCGTCGGCACATCGAGCAGCAACAGCACGCTCGCCAGCGCCGTGAGGATGTGGCGGGCCATGGGCGTGGCGGGATTCAATGAAATCGTCAAGCGGATCTCCGGTGGGGTGAGGTCAAGACGGCGTATTGTAGCGGCTGCCGGAGGGTCAGCTCACTCCGGTGCGAGACGGGCGTCCGGGACACCGGCATCGCGAAGCTGCTCCGTGAGCCGGGCTGCCTGCCCGGCGTCGACGACCGGTCCGACCCGAACACGATAGAGCAGCCGATCTCCGACCCGCGCTTCGCGGACGCTCGCACCGGAGATGCCCGCGGCGGTGAGACGCCCCACCAAGGCCGAGGCGTTGGCGCTCGATCCGAAGGAGCCGACCTGCAGGAACCGGCCGCCGGTGGCTGTTCCGGTGGGCGTGCCAGTGGGAAGCTGTGTCGGTGGCGTCAGGGCGATGGATTGAGACGAGGTGTTCGATCGAGCATCGAGTACGCGTATCTCGACCCTGGCCGTTCCTGCGCGCAGCATGTCGAGCTTCGAGGCGGCGGTGTAAGAGAGATCGATGATCCGCTCGCCCACGAACGGGCCCCGATCGTTCACGCGTACCACGACCGATCGGCCGTTCTCGAGGTTGGTGACCCGCACATAGGCCGGTATCGGCAAGGTCTTGTGCGCGGCGGTCATCGCGTACATGTCGTACGGTTCACCGCTCGAGGTGCGTTCGGAATGGAATCCCGGGCCATACCACGAGGCCAGGCCCCGCTCCACGTGGCCCTTGCCGGACTTCATGACCTTGTATCGCTTGCCGAAGACCTCATAGGTCTCCGGGTTGCCGTAACGGCTGCGGGGTTCGTCGCGCGGTACAGCGTCCGGGATCGCATCGAGGTCGCGCGGCGGCGCGGGTACTGCGGTGTCGGCAGACGGGGGAGCGGGTGTGCGTTGCAGCAGGCCACATCCCGGGAGCACTGCGAGCACCGGCAGTGCCCAGAGCCAGCACCGATGTGCCCTGTGTTCGGTGTGCATCAGGGTGCGGCGGCTGCCGTCCGAGCTCTCAGCGCGTCGGCGAGGTCATGCACGGCCATGGCGTAGAGGATGCTGCGGTTGTAGCGTGTGATGACGCGGAAGTTCGCGAACCCTACCCGCACACCCGGTCCGTCGCGCTGCTCCGCCGGGATGAGGATCAGCGGCGTGTCGACAGCGACGGCCGGATCGAAGCGGACACCGCGTGCACGCAGGCTCTCAGCGGTGTCTTTGAGGTCGAGGTTACGGCGGTCGAGCGCCGCGAAGACCTCCTCCGGGGCGGTGGCTTCGGTGATCACCTGCGCACCGCGTTGCCAGCCGCTCGCGACGAAATAATTGGCGACGCTGGAGAACACATCGTCCCAGTCCGTGAACAGGTCCCGCCTGCCGTCGCCCGAGCCGTCGACCGCCAAGCGGCGATAGCTCGATGGCATGAATTGCGGCGAACCCATCGCACCTGCGTAGGAGCCGAGTGCGGTCGCGGGATCAAGACGCTCCTCGCGCACCAGCAGCAAGAACTGCTCGAGCTCCGCGAGGAAGAATTTGCTGCGTCGCGGGTAGTCGAAGCCGAGGGTCATCAGCGCGTCGAGCACACGCCAAGTGCCGGCACGGCGTCCGTAGGAGGACTCGACGCCGATGATCGCGACCAGATAAGCGGAATCGACGCCGGTGCGCGCGCTGATGGCGTCGAGACTCTGGCGATGGGTCTTCCAGAACGCCGTGCCTTCGGCGATGCGCTGTTCGGAGACGAGCTTCTCGCGGTATTCCCACCAGGTCATCACGTTCTCGGCTGGGCGGCTGATGGCAGCGAGGATCGCCGGCTGTCGCCGACCGGTCGCGAGCAGATCGCGCAAGTCCTCGGCGGGTACCGAATGCCGTGCGGCGATCTCGTCGATCCAGCCGGCGATGTCGGCGCGGCCGAGATCGAAGGGCGTCGGCGGCTCGGGTGCGACCGCAGCGGGGGGAGTCGCAGCCGGCGGGGTCGCAGCCGGGGGTGCCTGCGCGATGCTGCTCGGCATGCTGCATGCAGTGAGCAGCAACAACGGCAGGACGGTGACCCAGTCTCTCATGCGGAGCATCATCAGGCGGCAAGCTTCCGGTTGGCGTGCAGTGACATGAGCATACCGAACCCCGCCAACAGGGTCACCAAGGAAGTCCCGCCGTAGCTGACGAGCGGCAGCGGCACGCCGACGACGGGCAGCAGTCCGCTCACCATCCCCGCGTTGATGAATACATAGACGAAGAAGATGGTCGCGAAGCTGCCGGACAGAAGTCGCGCAAAAGTATCCCGCATCTGCGTGGCGAGATAGAGCGCACGCAGCACGACGGCAGCGTAGAGCGCAAGCAGCAGCAGTGCACCGAGCAGCCCGAGCTCTTCGCCGATCACCGCGAACACGAAATCGGTGGAGCGTTCCGGCAGGAACTCCAACTGTCCCTGCGTGCCTTGCAGGTAGCCCTTGCCGGTGACGCCGCCCGAACCGATCGCGATCGTGGACTGGATGATGTGGTAGCCCGCGCCTAGCGGATCGGACTGCGGATCGAGGAAGGTGAGCACGCGTTGTCGTTGATAGTCGTGCAGCAGATACCAGCCGCCCCAAGCTGCCGCGACGCTGGCGCCGCCGAGCAGCGCGATGATCCAGGTTTGCAGCCCGGCGAACAGCACGACGAGTGCGCCCGACATGAGGATCAACAGGCCGGTACCGAGGTCCGGTTGTATGATCGTCAGCAGGGTCGGCACCAGTATGATCACGGCGAGGACAAGCAAGGTCTTGCCGTCCGGGGGCAGGGCGCGTTCACGCAGATACCAAGCGCAGGCCATGGGAACCGCGAGCTTCATGATCTCGGAGGGTTGGAAGCGGAACAGACCGAGATCCAGCCATCGTTGCGCGCCTTTGCCGATATAGCCTATGGCATCGACGATGATGAGCAGCACGAGTCCGACCAGATACAGCCAGGGCGACAGACGGCGCATCTGACCGGGCTTGATCTGCGCGCAGACCAACATCGCCAGTGCACCGACGCAGAGCCTGATCGAGCCGCGCATGATCGCGTTCCAGTCACCGCCCGAGGCGCTGTAGAGGACGAACTGACCATAGGCGGCGATCAGTGCGAGGCCGAGCACCAAGGGTCCGTCGAGCTGCAGCGCGCCGAGGATGCGCGTGCTGCGCGTGAGCGTGCGGCGGGCCGTGCTGTCCACATCTTCACGCAGTCTCGTCACTCCCCGTCCCCCGTTTCCTCGATGATGGCGGCGTCCACGTCCTCGCCAGGGGGCGGTGGGAACTTGCGCAGCAGGTAGGCATCCATCACCGAGCGGGCGATCGGCGCCGCCGTGCCGCTGCCGCTGCGGCCGTTCTCGACCAACACCACGACGGCGATCCGGGGGTCCTCCACCGGTGCAAAGGCGATGAACCACGCGTGGTCGCGCAGCCGCTCAGAGATGGCCGATTCGTCGTACCGTGCGTTCTGGGCGATGCTGAACACTTGCGCTGTGCCGGTCTTGCCGGCGATCGAGTACTCCGCGCCCGCCGCCGCACGGCTCGCGGTACCGCCCTGCATGACGGCCACCATGCCCTGCACCGCGACATCCCAATCGGCTGGGTCGCGCAACCGTACCGTGGGCAATGGGGCGGGCGGTACCGGTGTCTCGACGCGGGTGACCGGGTCGCGCAAGGCCCGTACCAGTCGTGGCCGGTGGCTTGCGCCGCGCATCGCGAGCACGGAGGTCATCTGGGCGAGCTGCATGGGGGTGGTGGTCATGTAGCCCTGGCCGATGCCGAAGATCACCGTTTCGCCGGGGAACCAGACCTGTTGCGCGGCGCGCTTGAAGGCGCTGCGCTTCCATGCCGGTGAGGGCAGGAGGCCGGATTTTTCGCCGCCGACATCGAGGCCGGTCGGTCCGCCGAGGCCGAAACGCCCGAGGAACTCGTGCAGGCGTTCGACGCCGAGTTGGGCGGCGAGCGCGTAGAAGTAGATGTCACAGGATTGCGCCACCGCTTCGATCAGCGCGACGCTGCCGTGGCCGCTGCGCTTCCAATCTCGGAAACGATGGCTGCTGCCCGGCAGCGAATACCAACCCGGGCAGGCACGGGTGGTGGTCGGTGTCACGAGACCGTGCTCGAGACCTGCGAGTGCGACCACAGGCTTGATCGTCGAGCCCGGCGGATAGGTGCCGCGCAGCGCGCGGTTGAACAGCGGACGGTCCGGATCCTCGTTGAGCGCCGCGAACTCGGCACGGGTCAGGCCGCGCGCGAAGCTGTTGGGATCGAATCCGGGACGGCTCACGAGCGCGATCACCTCGCCGTTGCGCGGGTCGAGCGCGATGATGGCAGCACGCTGTCCCTGCACCGCTTGTTCGGCGACCCGCTGCACTTCGAGATCTAGCGTCAGGTAAAGGTCGGCCCCGGGCTTCGCCGCGATCGTGCGAAGCGGCTCATCCAGCACCGTCTCGCGGTCCACGGAGCGTCCCTGCGCGTTGACCATGATCTGCCGCGATCCATTGCGACCGCGCAGCGCGTCCTCGAACGTCCCCTCGACCCCGATCTTGCCGATGGTGGAGACACCGGCGTATTCCTCGCGATCGACCCGCTGGAGATCGGATTCTGAGAGGGTGCCGACATAGCCCACCGCGTGCACCGCCGTCTCGCCTTGCGGGTAGTGCCGCGCCAATCGCGTGCGGATGTCGACGCCCGGGAACCGGTGCCGGTGCAGTGCGAAGCGCGCCATGTCCTCTTCGCTGAGCCGCAACCTGATCGGTACGCTATCGAACGCCCGGCGCGAGCGGATGGCGCGACGCACGAAGTCGAGGTCGTCAGGCCCCAGCACGCCGATGCCGACGAGACCCTCGAGCGTGGCTTCGAGGTCCTTGACCTGTTCCCGGACGAGTTCGAGTTGGTAGGCGGGACGGTTCTCGGCGAGCACGGCCCCGGTGCGGTCGTAGATCATGCCGCGCGGCGCCGGCAGCGGTTCGACGCGCACGCGATTGCCCTGTGCGAGGTCGGTGAAGTGGTCGTAGCGCTTGACCTGCAGCCAGAGCAGCCGTGACACCAACACCGTCGCAAGCAGGCCGATCAGCACGATAGCTGCGATGGCGCGTTGCTCGAACAGGCGCTGTTCGCGCCACAGGTCCTTGATGCGCCCCCGTGCCGCCATCGCTCAACGCGTCCCGGTGGTACGCGATGCGCCCCAGATCATCAACAACGGCCAGATCACGGCGCCGGTGAGCGCTGTCACCCAGCGTGTCCAGTCGCCGGTCGAACTTCCGGTGAAAGCTTCGATGAGCCAGCAGGCCGCGACCCATGCCAACAGCAGCGCCAACACGAACAAAGACTGCTCGAGGAGCGGCTTGGTGCGCACCAGCAGGTGCTGTCGTATGGCGATGTAGGCCACCAATGCGGTGGCGAGCGCATGCTGTCCGAGCACCACACCTTGGTAGACGTCGATGGCGAGTCCGGTGAGGAAGCCGAGCGCGATCCCGCCGACGCGCGGCGCCGTCAGCGACCAGAAGATGACCAAGAGCACCGCGAACGGCGGCCGCAGTATCTCGAGGGCCGAGGGCAGTGGGACCGCCTGCAGCACGAACGCGGCGAACGTCGACAGCAGGACCGAGGTGCGTGATTCGTTCATGGCGGCATCTCGGCAGTCGGCTGCACCGGGTCGAGCCACAAGAACCCCACCACGCGTTCCCGGTCGAGCGCCGCGAGGGTGCTTGCTCGCACCACGGCGAGCGGCGAGCCGCTGTCACGACGGACCTCGACCACCTTGGCGACCGGGTAGTCGGCGGGGAACACGCCCCCGAGGCCTGAACTGACCAGAAGGTCGCCGGCGATGATGTCGGTCTGCAGCGGCAGATAGGGCAGCGACAGCTCGCCCGGCTTGCCCGAGCCGATGGCGAGCGTGCGCGCGCCGGTGCGCACGATCTGCACCGGTACACCACTGCTCGGATCGGAGAGCAGGATGATCTCCGTGCTCGAGGGGCCTACGCGCAGGCTCTGGCCGAGGATCCCGCCTGTCGCGACCGCGATCTGTCCGGTCGTCACGCCGTTACGCCCGCCGCGATCGACCGTCAGCCGATGGCGTTGGGCGTCGAGTTGCTGATCGATCACGCGGGCCGGCAGCCATCGTGATGCTTTGCCACGCACCGATTCGCGTAGCCCGAGGAGTTCCGCATTCTCGCGCTCGAGCGCCGCGTTGCGCATGCCCCGGATCTCGCTGGCCCGCAGCGCATCGCGCAACGCACGGTTCTCCGCCTGCAGCAAGGCGCGTTGCGCGAAGATGTCGCGCGTCCAGTTCAGGGCGGCAGCGGGGGAGTTGAGCGCGATCTGCAGTGGATAGACGACCGCCTGCAGGCCATAGCGCACGCGATCGAGGATGCCACCGCGCTGGTCGAGCCACATCAACGCCAGCGCGAGCGCCGCATAGCCGAAGAAGCGCAGCCCGACGGGTGCGCCGCGCTGCGGCCGATCGCGGCTGGCGGCGAGGCTACTCAAGCCCGAAGTTGCCGGGCCCGAGTTCGTCCATCAGTTCGAGGATACGACCGCCACCGCGAGCGACGCAGGTCAGCGGATCTTCGGCGATCACCGCGGGCACGCCGGTCTCCTCGGTGATGAGCTTGTCGATGTCGCGCAGCAACGCGCCGCCGCCGGTGATGACGATGCCGCGGTCTGCGACGTCGGAACCGAGTTCGGGCGGAGTCTGCTCGAGGGCCTGCTTGACGGCGCCGACGATGCCCTGCAGCGGGTCCTGCAGCGCTTCGAGGATCTCGTTGCTGTTGAGCGTGAACGCGCGCGGCACGCCTTCTGAGAGGTTGCGGCCCTTCACCGAGATCTCGCGCACGGTCTGGCCGGGGTAGGCCGAGCCGATCTCGATCTTGATGCGCTCGGCCGTGGTCTCGCCGATCAGGATGCCGTAGTTACGGCGCACGTAGTTGGTGATCGCCTCGTCGAAGCGATCGCCGCCGATGCGCGCCGATTGTGCGTAGACGATGCCGTTCAGGGAGATGACCGCGACCTCGGAGGTGCCGCCGCCGATGTCGAGCACCATCGAACCGCGCGCTTCCTGGACGGGCAGCCCAGCGCCGACGGCGGCGGCCATCGGCTCGCTGACGATGGCGACGGTGCGTGCGCCGGCGCCTTCGGCGGATTCGCGGATGGCGCGACGTTCGACCTGCGTGGAGCCTACCGGCACACAGACCAGCACCCGCGGCGACGGCTTCAGCAGGCGTGTGTCATGAACCTTGCCGATGAAGTATTGGAGCATCTTCTCGGTGTAGGTGAAGTCGGCGATCACGCCGTCTTTCATCGGTCGCACCGCGGTGATGTGCCCGGGCGTCCGCCCAAGCATGTTCTTGGCCTCGACGCCTACTGCGACGATGACCTTGCCTCCTCGGCTGTAGTCCTCTTGCACAGCGACCACGGATGGCTCGTTGAGCACGATGCCGCGATCGCGGACATAGATCAGGGTGTTCGCCGTCCCCAAGTCGATGGAGAGGTCGCTCGAAAAATAGCCGCGCAGGCGTTTGAACATCTGGGGTGCCGAGGTTCCGGAGGGGGAGGGAGAAACGGCTGTGAAATTTACCAATCCGCGCGCGCTTCCACAAGGCGACGGTGTATCATTCTGGGTCCGGCTGATGCCGGTTTTCCCATGTTTTCCCCGCCAGGGTTGCGGGCCGTGTTTGCCGGGGTCCCCGCATGAGCCTGACGCGCACCGACATCGAGAACATCGCCCGGCTTGCCCGGCTGGAACTCACCGAGGCCGAGATCCCGGTCTACGTCGATTCCTTGTCGCGCATCTTCGCCTTCGTGGGCGAACTCGACCGGGCGCCGACCGAGGGCATCAGCCCGATGGCGCATCCGCTGCCCGGTCTCGCCCAGCGACTGCGTGCCGACGAGGTCACCGAAACCGACCGTCGCGACCTCTACCAGCGCAACGCGCCTGCGGCCGAAGCCGGTCTGTATCTCGTACCGAAGGTGATCGAATGAGCGCCTTACCGCCACTGCCTGCGCCGACCGTAGCCGGGCTCGCCCGCGGGCTGCACCGCGGAGAGTATTCGAGCGTCGAGCTCACCCGGGCCTGCCTCGAGCGCATCGCCGCCGGCCAGCCCGAGCTCAACGCTTTTGTCACGGTCACGGCCGAGGGCGCTCTGTCCGCCGCGCAGGCCGCCGATGACGCCCGGGCCGCCGGCCGGGCCGGCCCGCTGACCGGCGTGCCGATCGCCCACAAGGACATCTTCTGCACCGAGGGCGTGCGCACCACCTGCGGCTCGAAGATGCTCGCGGAATTCGTGTCCCCGTATGACGCGACGGTCGTCGCCGGCCTCAAGGCGGCGGGTACGGTGATGCTTGGCAAGCTGAACATGGACGAGTTCGCGATGGGCTCGTCGAACGAGACGAGCTTCTTCGGGCCCGTGCGCAACCCCTGGGACCCGGCGCTGGTGCCTGGCGGCTCCTCCGGCGGCTCCGCGGCCGCGGTGGCAGCCCGTCTCGTGCCGGCTGCCACGGCCACCGATACCGGTGGCTCCATCCGTCAGCCTGCCGCGCTCTGCGGTGTGACCGGTATCAAGCCGACCTACGGTCGCGCCAGCCGCTACGGCATGATCGCCTTCGCTTCGAGCCTCGACCAGGCGGGTCTCATCACCGTCAGCGCCGAGGACGCGGCGCTGTTGCTTGGTCCGATGTCGGGCTTCGATCCCCGCGACTCGACCAGCGTCGATTCGCCCGTGCCCGACTACATGGCGACCCTCGGCGACTCCCTCGAGGGCCTCACCATCGGCGTGGTGCGCGAGTTCTTCGACAAGGGCCTCGACGGCGGCTGCGAGCAGCGCATCCGCGAGGCGATCGCGGTCTACGAGCGTCTCGGCGCCAAGGTCCGTGAGGTCAGCTGCCCGAACCTGCCGCTGTCCGTGCCCACCTACTACGTGGTCGCACCCGCCGAGTGCTCCTCGAACCTCGCCCGCTTCGACGGCGTGCGCTTCGGTCACCGCTGCGACTCGCCGCGGAATCTCACCGACCTCTACTCGCGCTCGCGCGGCGAGGGCTTCGGCGCCGAGGTCAAGCGCCGCATCATGACCGGCACCTATGTACTGTCGGCCGGCTACTTCGACGCCTATTACCTCAAGGCCCAGCGCGTGCGACAGCTCATCAGCGCCGATTTCGCCCGGGCTTTCGCGGACTGCGACCTGCTGCTCGGGCCGACTTCGCCCACGACCGCGTTCGCCATCGGCGCCAAGTGCGACGATCCGATCACCATGTACCTCAACGACATCTACACCATCGGCGCGAACCTCGCAGGGCTGCCGGCGATGTCGTTGCCCTGTGGTTTCGCGGGTGGACTGCCCGTCGGCCTGCAGCTGATCGGCCCGCATTTCTCCGAAGGGCGTATGTTGAACGTCGCGCACCGCTACCAACAGGAGACCGACTGGCACCTTCGCGCGCCGTCGGCATGGGCCTGAACATGGCGGGCACGGATATGGCGGGTACGGATATGGCGGGCGCGGATATGGGATGGGAAACCGTCATCGGCCTCGAGATCCACGCGCAGCTCGCCACGCGCTCCAAGATCTTCTCTGGCTCCGCCACCGCATACGGCGCCCTGCCGAACACCCAAGCGAACCTCGTCGATCTTGGCTACCCGGGCGTGCTGCCGGTGCTGAACGGCGAGGCGGTGCGCATGGCGGTGTGCTTCGGTCTCGCCATCGGTGCGCGCATCTCGCCGCGCTCGGTGTTCGCCCGCAAGAACTATTTCTACCCTGATCTGCCCAAGGGCTATCAGATCAGCCAATACGAGCTGCCGATCGTGGCTGAAGGTGCGCTCGAGGTCGTGCTCGACGATGGCGAGCGCAAGCGCATCGGCATCACGCGTGCCCACCTCGAGGAGGACGCCGGAAAGTCGCTGCACGAGGGCCTGCCGGGCCTCACCGGCATCGATCTCAACCGCGCCGGCACGCCGCTCATCGAGATCGTCAGCGAGCCGGACATGCGTTCCGCGCGCGAAGCCATCGCCTACATGAAGAAGGTGCACACCTTGGTGCGCTACCTCGGCATCTGCGACGGCAACATGCAGGAAGGTTCTTTCCGTTGCGATGCCAACGTCTCGGTACGGCGACGGGGCGCAGCGCAGTTCGGCACCCGTGCCGAGATCAAGAACCTCAACTCCTTCCGTTTCGTCGAGAAAGCCATCAACTTCGAGGTCGAGCGCCAGATCGAGCTGCTCGAATCCGGCGGAAAGGTGGTGCAGGAGACGCGGCTCTACGACCCTGACAAGGGCGAGACCCGCTCGATGCGCTCCAAAGAGGCCGCCAACGATTACCGTTACTTCCCCGATCCCGATCTGTTGCCGGTGCTGCTCGAGCCCGCCTTCGTCGAGGCGGTGCGCGCCACGCTGCCCGAACTGCCGGACGCCAAGGCGGCCCGGTTCGTGCGCGATCACGGCCTCTCCGATTATGACGCGGGTGTCCTCACCGCGAGCCGTGAGATCGCGGCCTTCTATGAGGATGTCCTGCAGCGTGTCGGCAGCGATCCCAAACTCTGCGCGAACTGGGTGATGGGCGACTTCTCAGCCTTCCTCAACCGCGACAACCTCGAGGTGGGCGCGGCGAAGGTGGATGCTGCTCACCTCGCCGGTCTGGTCTCGCGCATCGTCGATGCGACCATCTCCGGCAAGATCGCCAAAGAGATCTTCGAGGCGATGTGGGAGAGCGGCGCCTCAGCGGACGCGGTCATCGAGCAGAAGGGCTTGCGCCAGATCACCGATACGGGCGCCATCGAGGCGGCCATCGATGAAGTGATGGCGAAGAACCCCGGCCAGCTCGCGGACTACCGCTCCGGCAAGGACAAACTGTTCGGGTTCTTCGTCGGCCAAGTGATGAAGGCCACCGGCGGCAAGGCGAACCCTGCGCAGCTCAACGAACTTCTCAAGGCGAAGCTCGCCGGATGAACGATGTACCAGAGGGCGCGCCGGGAGCGCCCGCTGAGACGGACCGCGCCGAGGGCGGCTCCGAGACAGCCCTCGATGTCGCCATGCGCTTCACCGTCGAACATCAGTCCGTCCGCGGGCAGTTCGTGCGGCTCGGGCCGGCATGGCTCGAACTGCGCGAGCACGCCGATCATCCTGCGTCCGTACGCCGGCTGCTCGGCGAAGCCTCAGCAGCGGCGGTGCTGCTCGCCTCGACCCTGAAGTTCGAGGGCGAACTCACCTTGCAGCTGCAGGGGGACGGCGCGGTGCGTCTGTTGGTCGCGCAGTGCACCCACGACCTGCGCGTGCGCGCGGTGGTGCGGTTCGACGCGGCGTCCTTCGGTGGTGAGCGCGCCGGCACCGGCGCAGAGCTGGATTTCCCGTCCTTGGTGGGCCAGGGGCAGCTCGCCGTGACCGTCGAATCGACGCCGGGTGGTGCGCGTTACCAAGGCATCGTGCCGCTCGGCGGTGACTCGCTCGCCGCCGCGCTCGAGCAGTACTTCGATCAATCCGAGCAGCTCCCGACGACGGTGCGACTCGGTGCCGACGATGCCCGCGCGGCGGGGCTGCTGGTGCAGCGGCTGCCGCAGTCCGGTGGGATGTCCGTCGCCGGTGACGACACCGCAGATACCGGCTCGGCGCGCAGCGCGCGCGAAGCCGAAGCGACGCGCACGCTCGACGCCGCCCGCACGGCGCTCGCGGGGCTTGCGACCGACGAACTGCTCGCCCGTCCGGTCGAGGACCTGCTGCGCCGCGCCTGTGCCGGTGAGGACCTGAGGCTTCATCCCGCCCGTGCCGTGGGTTTCCGCTGCCGCTGCAGTCGCGAGCGGGTGGCCGGGATGTTGCGTGCACTCGGTGCCGACGAACTCGATTCGATCCTCGCTGAGCAGGGTGCCGTGACGGTCACCTGCGAGTTCTGCCAGCGACCGTGGCGCTTCGACGCCGTGGATGTCTCGGCTCTGACGGGGGAGGCCGACCGCCGGCCACCCGGGTCGCCCATCGTCCACTGATCGCGGTCCGCTCGGCGTCAGCCGCGGTGGCCGCTCGCCAAGTACTCCTCGCTCTGCATCTCCACCAGTCGGCTCGCGGTGCGCTCGAACTCGAAGGCCAGCTTGCTGCCACGGTAGAGCTGTGACGGCGCGACCGCCGCCGACACCACGAGGTTCACACGCCGGTCGTAGAACTCATCGACCAGCGCGATGAAGCGACGGGCGGCGTTGTCGCTGTTGCCGCGACCGTCGAACACCGGCACGCCGGACAACAGCACCGATTGGAACTCGCGGGCCAGGCTCACGTAGTCGTTCTGGCTGCGCGGACCCTCGCAAAGCGCCGCGAAATCGAACCACACGACATTGTCACAGCTGCGTAGCACCGGGATCTCGCGGCCCTCCACCGCGATCTTGCCGCCGATCGCACCTGCGCCATCGGCAAGGTCCTCGAAGATCTCGGCCATCTGCGTATCCGCCATGGCCGAGCCGCCCTGCAGCCAGATCGGCGCCCGGGTGAGCTGCCGCAGCCGGTAGTCGCTTCCGCCATCCACGCAGACGATCTCGCAGTGCCGCTCCAGCAACTCGATCGCGGGCAGGAACCGCTGGCGTTGCAGGCCGTCGCGGTAGAGGCCGGCGGGTGGCACGTTCGAGGTGAACACGAGCGTCACCCCACGATCCACGAGTTCCGTGAACAGACCGCCGAGCAGCATCGCATCGGCGATGTCCGAGACGAAGAGTTCGTCGAGGCACAAGAGCCGTGCCTCGGCCGCGAGGTCCGCCGCGACGGCGGAGAGGGGTGCCGATCGGTCGTGATGGCGACGCAGCCCCGCGTGTACGCTTTGCATGAAACGATGGAAGTGGATGCGCTGCTGCGGGACGCTCGGCATGCTGTCGACCAGCAGGTCCATCAGCCAGGTCTTGCCCCGTCCCACGCCACCCCAAAGATAGACGCCGCGCGGTGCCGCGCCATGGTTGGCCGGCCCCGAGAATCGGCGCAGCAGCCGTGCGGTGAATGAGACGCGCTCCGCGCGCAGCAGTTCACCGCGCAGCCGCTCGAGCGGCATCAGGGCGGCGCGTTGCGCGGGATCCTCGCTGAAGCCGCCCGCCGCTGCGGCTTCGGCGTAGCGCTGTTCGAGACCACGCGCCGCGCCGGCGGTGTTCACGTGCGCAAGCCCGGCAAGTCGCGGAACAGCTCGAGCGAGGCGGGGTTGGCGAGCGCCGCGGTGTTGCTGACGGGACGACCATGGACGACCTCACGCACCGCAAGCTCCACCGTCTTGCCGCTCAAGGTGCGCGGGATGTCGTCCACGGCGATGATCCGTGCAGGTACATGCCGCGGTGAGGTGCTGCTGCGGATCGTGTCGCTGATGCGCTTGCGCAGCGCCTCATCGAGGGTCGTGCCGTCGCGCAAGCGCACGAACAGCACCACCCGTTCCTCTCCCTGCCAAGCTTGTCCGATGCAGACCGATTCGAGGACCTCCGGGACTTTTTCGACCTGGCGGTAGATCTCGGCGGTGCCGATGCGGACGCCGCCCGGATTGAGCACGGCGTCCGATCGGCCGTGGATCGCGAGGGCGCCGCGTGCGTTGCGCGA
This sequence comes from Proteobacteria bacterium UBA964, assembly GCA_002292945.1. GTDB lineage: Bacteria > Pseudomonadota > Gammaproteobacteria > Steroidobacterales > Steroidobacteraceae > UBA964. The sequence goes on from DBCG01000054.1 coordinate 52,253, forward strand.
CGCGAAATCGCCATGGTGCCAGACACCGGGCCAGCGCTCGAAGTACGCGGCCCGGTAGCGTTTGCCCTCGGGATCGTCCCAGAAGCCGATCGGCATCGAGGGGAAAGGTCGACGGCAGACAAGTTCACCCAGTTCGCCGGGCGGCAGCGCAAGGCCGTCGGGGCCCGCGACATCGGTCGCCATGCCCAACCCGGCGCATTGGATCTCGCCGCGGTACACCGGCGCGGTGGGATCGCCGAGGCAGAAGCAGGAGATGATGTCGGTGCCACCGGAGATCGAGGCGAGGTGAACCTCGTGCTTGACCGATGCGTAGACGAAATCGAAGCCCTCGGGCGCGAGCGGGGCACCCGTGCTGAGCACGGTGCGCAGTGCGGCCAGGCCGCCGAGCGCCGGATCGCGTGCAGGCGCGTAGCCCTGCTTCGCGAGCGCCGTCAGGTAGCGTGGGCTGGTACCGAAGGCGGTCGCTTGTTCATCGGCCGCAAGACGCCAGAGGATGTCGGGAGCCGGATGCAGCGGCGAACCGTCGTACAGCAGCAAGGTCGCGCCCGTGGCCAAGCCGCTCACCAGCCAGTTCCACATCATCC
>DBCG01000054.1:52866-53145 GCA_002292945.1 Proteobacteria bacterium UBA964
CATCATCCAGCCGCAGGTGGTGAAGAAGAACAGGCGGTCGCCTCGCTTGAGGTCGGTGTGCAGTTGGTGTTCCTTGAGGTGCTGCAGCAGCGTGCCGCCAGCACCGTGCACGATGCACTTGGGCAGGCCAGTGGTGCCCGAGGAATACAGGATGAANNAGCGGATGGTCGAAGGGCAGTCGGACGAACTCGGGGCGGGCGCCCGGCGTACCGAACCTGTTCCATCCGATCGCGCCCGGAAGTGCAGGGGCGCGCGGATCGGGCGCCGCATCGGTTCCCG
>DBCG01000054.1:53180-53518 GCA_002292945.1 Proteobacteria bacterium UBA964
GAGGAAAGGCACCACTACGACGGTGCTGATCGAGGGCAGCGCCGCGAGCGCGGTCGCGATCGGCGTCAACGAGTCGATGCGCTTGCCGGCATAGACATAGCCGTCGGCTGTGAAAAGCACCTTGGGAGCGATCTGTCCGAAACGGTCGAGGACGCCCGAGATCCCGAAATCGGGGGAGCAGGACGACCACACGGCGCCGATGCTGGCCGTGGCGAGCATCGCGACCACCGCCTCGGGGATGTTCGGCAGGAATCCGGCGACGCGGTCGCCGGGTTGGACGCCCGCTGCACGCAGTCCAGCCGCGACCCGCCCCACCTCTGCGCAAAGGGCTCGCCAAC
>DBCG01000034.1:0-3498 GCA_002292945.1 Proteobacteria bacterium UBA964
TGGATCGGCATGGAGACCGGCGCGCAGAACGCGTGGCGCCTGCTCGCGCGCAAAGGGACTTGGCGGGTGCGGGTGCATTTCCTCGAACCGTTCGACCCCGCGGAGATGCCCGACCGCAAGGCGCTTGCCGCGCGTGCGCGGGGTGCCATCCTCACGAGACTGTCCGCGACGCTGCGGGAGGCGCGCTGACGCTCCGCCGCGGCCGAGTCCGATCGCATCACCAGATGCGCACCCGCTTCTCGGGCGGCAGGTAGAGCTTATCCCCGGGCTTCACCCCGAAGGCCTCGTACCACGCGTCGAGGTTACGCACGACCCCATTGACGCGGAACTCGGCCGGGCTGTGCGGCCCCGTCATGATCTGATTGCGCAGCCGCTGCTCGCGGAACAGCGTCCGCCATACCTGCGCCCATCCGTGGAAGAAACGCTGGTCGCCCGTCATGCCGTCGACGACCGCCGCACTCCGTCCGCCGAGAGACAGCCGATAGGCCTCGAACGCGACCGACAGGCCGCCGAGATCGCCGATGTTCTCGCCGAGCGACAGCCGCCCGTTGAGGCGCAGTCCGGGCAAGGGCTCGAACTGCGAATACTGCTCGGCGAGACGGTCGCCGAGTTGCTTGAACGCCGTCTCGTCACGCTCGTTCCACCAGGTGCGCAGCACGCCGCGGGCGTCCGACTTCGACCCTTGGTCGTCGAAACCATGCCCCATCTCGTGGCCGATCACGCCGCCGATGGCACCGTAGTTGACGGCCGGATCGGCCGCCGGGTCGAAGAACGGCGGCTGCAGGATGGCGGCCGGGAACACGATCTCGTTGAACACCGGGCTGTAGTAGGCGTTGACCGTCTGCGGCGTCATGCCCCACTCGTCGCGGTCCGTCGGCTTGTCGAGCTTGGCGATCGAGCGCTGCCACTCGAAGAGCTCAGCACGCTGGGCGTTGCCGAACGAATCGGACGCCGACACCTCGAGCGCGGAGTAGTCGCGCCAACGGTCCGGGTAGCCGATCTTCGGCCGGAACGCCGCGAGCTTCTCGAGAGCGACCTTCTTGGTCTCGTCGGTCATCCAGGGCAGCGCGCGGATCCGCTGCGCGTAGGCCTTGCGCAGATTCTCGACGAGCGCGGACATCTGCGCCTTGGACTCGGGGCTGAAATGGCGTTCGACATAGACCTGACCAACGGCTTCGCCGAGCGCATCGTCGACCGCGTCGACACCGCGCTTCCAACGCGGCCGCTGTTCCGGCTGGCCGTTGAGCTGCTTACCGTAGAAAGCGAAGACCTCGTCGTCCACGGCCTGCGGCAGCACCGACGCGTTGCTGCGCAGGTAGTGGTAAGCCATGTACTCGCGCCAGGTGGCGACGGGGGTCTGTCGGAACAGCGCCGCCAACGGCGCCATCGCATCGGCCTCGCGCACGACGAACTCCTGCACCTTGCCGAACCCGGCGGACGCGAGGGCTTCCGTCAAAGGGAAGCCCTGAGTCATCTCGAGGAGTTGCGCGCGCGAGCGGGGGTTGTAGGTCAACTCGCGCTCGCGGCGCTTGGCGGCAGGCCAATGGAGCTTCGCGATCTCCGTCTCGAGCGCGAGGATACGCCCTGCGGCACCCGCGGCCTCCGCACCGCGCGCGATGCCGCCGAGATCCAGCAGCCGCGCGAGGTGCGCACGGTACTGGTCGCGGATCTCGCGGAACTGCGCATCATCGCGCAGGTAGAACTCCCGCTCGGGCAGGCCGAGGCCCGCGTGCGAGAGGACGACGACATGCCGGTCGGGGTTCTTCTGGTCGATGGAGACCCTACCGACGATCGGCGCGGTGACCGATACATCGGGCCGGTACATCACCCGCGCGACATCCGCATGGGAGGCGAGCTTGCGTACCTCGTCGAGCACGGGCTGCACGGGCGCGAGGCCGCGCGCCTCGATCGCCGCGGTGTCCATGAAGGCGCGGTAGTAGTCACCGATCTTGCGCTGCGGAGTCCCCTCGGCAGCCGGGTTCGCCGCCAGATCCTCGATGATCTTGCGCGTATCGAGGCTCGCGCGATCGGCGAGCTTGTCGAAGGTGCCCCAGCGCGTGCGGTCGGACGGCAACACTTCCCGCTGCATCCAACCGCCGCCCGAGTAGCGGAAAAAATCGTCGCCCGGGCGAACGACCGTGTCTTTGCCAGCGGTGTCGAAACCCCAAGCGCCGATCTCGGGGGATTCTGCGGATGCCGGTATCGTCAACAGAAATGAGGCGAGCGCCATCGGCAACCCTGCACGAAGACCGGGACGAACGGATGCTGTCATGGGATCAAATCCTTCTAGAGGCTGATGAGGCGGAAACGATGCGTGGGCACCGTCGAGGTATGGTGAAGTCGACGGCGAGGTCCGTCAATGACGGTCGTGGACCCACTGCAGCAAGGCGTCCTGCAGTTCTTCACCCGACCCGCGATGGGCGTCAGGCGCATTGACCAGCACGACCGCGAGGAAGCGCTGACCGGAGGCGGCCGTGACATAGCCCGCCACTGCCGAGACATCGTCGAGCCGTCCGGTCTTGATGTGCATCCGTCCGGTCGCCGGCGAGTTGCGGAAGCGGTTGCGCATCGTGCCGTCGAGCCCGGCGAGGGCGAGCGATGAGGCGTATTCGGGCATATAAGGGCTGTTCCACGCCGCCCCGAGGATGGCGGCCAACTGGCGGGCCGTGATGCGGCCCTGGCGGGAAAGACCTGCGCTGTTGCCGATCACGATACCCCGCGTGTCGACACCGCGCTCGCGCAGCACATCGAGGATCGCACGTTGGCCTTTCGTGGGCGTCGCGGGGCTGCCGTATCGCTCACGGCCGAGCGCAAGCTCCAGATGCCGCGTCATGACATTGTTGCTGGACTTGTTGACGGACCGGATGATCTCACCGAGCGGTCGCGATCGATGCACATGGAACGGCGTACCGATGTCCGCCGGCAGCACGCCGACGCGCCAGCCGCCTTTCAGCTCTCCGCCCTGCTGCCGCCACTGCAGATCGAAGAGCCCCCAGGCGTAGCTCTCCGGTTGCAGCACGGTGCGCGACAGCTCGTATTCCCGACAGGCCGCCGGGAAGCGACCCTCGAGCACGGCGTTGTCGCGACGCGTGTCATCGCGGACCGCGAACACCACACCGTTCTGGAAGCCGCCGCAGGCGCCGGCACCGCGTTGCAGACGGTTATCGATCCGCAGGTTCGGCAACGCCGGCACCGCGGCCACTTCGACGCCGCCCTGCGTGCGCGCCTGGATGCGCAAGCGCACGGCGTTGAAGTTGACCAAGAGCGGATGCGGGGTGATGTTGTAGATGCGGTCGGGCTGACCGTCGAACGCACCCGGGTCCTCGGGCGGCAGGTCGAACGCGGACACATCGAACACGAGCCCGCGCTCGATGCGTGTCAGGCCACGCTCGCGGAGCGCACCCAGCATCCTCCAATGCTCCTCCAACACGAGGAACGGATCGCCGCCGCCGCGCACCCAGAGTTCGTCCGTAGAGCCGTCCGGCCGCAACGGTTGTG
>DBCG01000034.1:3595-5380 GCA_002292945.1 Proteobacteria bacterium UBA964
TTCATCACCGAGGCCGGATTGCGCGGCGTGTCGGCGTTGACCGCGACCCGCGGCTGAGCATCGCCGATGCGCTGCACCCACACGCTGACCGAAGACTCGGGGACCTTCATCGCACGCGCGACCTGCGCGACGGATGCAGGCAGCGGGGTTGTGGAGGCGATCGCCGTCTGGATCAGCGGTGCGCAGGCGATGACTGCAAGGGCGATAAGGACAGTACGCATGGACTCGCTCTCTGGGCAGTCAGCTGTTGGTGGGCGGCATCAGGACGAATTTGCCGACATGGCGCTTCTCGAGGAACGCGCGCTGGGCATCGGCGATGCGCTCGAGGGGGAAAGCATCGGCGACGAGCGGCCGGATCTCGCCGCGCTCGATGTAGCCGATGAGGTTCGGGAACACCGGCTCGTCCCAGGCGGTACAGCCCAGGAGCGTGAGGTCCTTGAGGTACGCGCTTCGCATATCGAGCTCGACGAGCGGCCCGCCGATCGCGCCCGACGAGGCATAGCGGCCGCCGCGGCGCAGCAGCTTCAGCATCGCGCCGAAGCGCGGTCCGGCGACGGTGTCCACCACGAGGTCGACCGACCCCTCGCCGAGCAGAGCGACGGCATCGTCGTCGCGGTCGATCACCCGCTCGGCGCCGAGGGCGCGCACCTGTGCAGTCTTCGACGCCGCAGCGATGGCGGTCACCCGCGCGCCGCGTCGCTTGGCGAGCTGCACCAACGCAGACCCGACACCGCCCGAGGCGCCCGTCACCAGCACATGCTCACCGGCTGCGGCCCGCGAGCGGTGCAGCATATTCTCGGCGGTGGCGTAGGCGCAGGGGATGCTGGCGAGCTCCGCATCCGTCCAGTTGCAATGCACCGCGAACACTTCGGCGGCCGGCACCTTCACATACTCAGCGAAGGCCCCGTCGAAGTCCGAGCCCATCCAGAGCGTCTCCATGGAACCGAAGCCCTGCGGACGCATGCAGGCGCGCACCAGCACACGGCGGCCGACGAGCGCAGGATCGACATCCTGCGCCGCTTCCACCACCCGACCGCAGCAGTCGGTGCCCTGGATGAACGGGAACGGCGTCGCGATGTTCCAGCCGCCGTCGGGTTTTTCCGGAGACGAGTACCAGCCGAGCCGGGTGTTGATATCGGTGTTGTTGACACCCGCCGCGAGCACGCGCAGCAGCACCTCGCCCGGGCCGATCTCGGGAACGGGTACCTCGCGCCACACGAGACGGTCGTAGCCGCCGTTGCCGGTGGTGACCACCGCTTTCATCGTCGCAGGCTTGATCGTCGCAGTGCGTTGCATGCGGCCCGCTCAACCGAGCCTGAAGCCCTCTTGGGTGACCGGCAGCGTGCGGATCCGGTGGCCCGTGGCGGCGTAGATCGCGTTGCAGATCGCCGGGACCACCGGCGGGAACACCGGCTCGCCAAGACCGGTCGGCGAGTGCTCGCTCTGCACGAAGTGCACATCGACCTGCGGCGATATCGCCATACGCGGCAGCGGATACCGGTCGAAGTTCGTCTGCTGTGCGGCGCCGTCCTCGATCGTGACCTCGAGGGCCATGGTGCCGATCGCATCGACCACGCTGCCCTCGCACTGGTTCTCGGCGGCCGAGAGGTTGATCACCGGACCCACATCGGCCGCGACGGTCACTCTGTGCACCGTCACCTTCTTGCTCGCGTCGACGCTGACCTCGGCGACCTCGGCGATATGCCCGAGATGGCTGAAATAGAAGGCGATTCCATGGTGGTGACCCTTCGGCAAGGGCTTTTTCCAGCCCGCTTTCTCCGCCGC
>DBCG01000034.1:5452-8777 GCA_002292945.1 Proteobacteria bacterium UBA964
GTCTTGCGACCGAACAGCTCAAGCAAGAACTCGAGATGGTCGCGTCCGGCGGCCACAGCGACCTCGTGCAGGAAGGACTGCTGCACCCACGCCATCGTGCTTGCGCCCGGCGCACGCCACCAGACCGTCGGCGTCGACAGCGGCATCAGCGACTGCGAGGCACGGTAGTCGTCGACATAATCCGCCGGGAACTCGTTCGGCGAGATGCCGCCGCCCTTCGAGACCTTCCCCGAGGCGGTGTCCTTGAACGAGACCATGTGCGCGTCGAACGCAGAAAGCCTGCCCTGCGCATCGAGACCCGCGCGGTATCCCATGAAACCGCCGACACGGTACGCGTCGTGGCGCATGTCGTCCTCGCGGGTCCACACGACCTGCACCGGGCCCTCGACACGCCTCGAAAGATAGGCGGCCTCGCAGACGAAATCGTTCATCAGACGGCGACCGAAGCCGCCACCGACGCGCATCTGGTTGAGCTTGACCCGGTCTGCAGGGACATCGGCGGCCGCAGCGACCAGCGCCGGGTCGGGCAGCTGCATCGGCGCCCAAAGTTCGACCGAGCCGTCTTTGAACCACGCGACCGTGTTCTGCGGCTCGAGCTGCGCATGCGAGACGAAGCCGAACTGGTAGAACGCGTCGACGGTCTTGGTCTTGGTGTTGGTGTTGTCTCGGCCCAGCGCCTTGTCGACATCACCCTTCGTTTTGACGACCACTTCGCCCTGCGTGTTCGACGCCAGCGCCTTGGCCTGCTTCACGAAGTCCGTCCAGCTGTCCTTCGAGGCGGTGCGGGTATCCCAATCGATCTTCAGCGCCTTGCGCGCGGAGAACACCGCCCAAGTGCTCTTGCCGATGATCGCGACGCCGGGCAACACGCCCGTCTTCATCACATCCGCGACGGGCGGCGTACCCTCGACGATGAACGCGTCGAGGATGCCCGGCAGCTTCTTGATCTCCTCGACATTGAAGCTCTTGGCCTTGCCGCCGACCGAGGGGCATTTCGCGATGCTCGCGTACTTCATCCCCGGGAGCTGCACATCGAGCGCGAACAGCGGCTGGCCGCGGACGAGCGCGGCGTTGTCGACGCCCGTGAAGCGCTTGCCGATGAGCTTGTATTCTTTGCGGTTCTTGAGTTTGAGAGATCCGATGTCCGGCACCGGCAGCGCGGCGGCGGCCGTCGCCAGCGATCCATAACTCGCCGTTCTTCCGCTTGCGGCGTGGATGACCCGGCTCTCGGAGGTGGTGAGGTCGGAAGCGGACACGCCCCACTGCTTCGCGGCGGCGGCGACGAGCATCGCGCGCGCACCGGCGCCCGCGTAGCGCAGCTCATCCCAAGCCCGGGGGATCGACATCGAGCCCCCGGCGATCTGCGTGCCGTATACGGCGCGATTGACCTCAGCCTGCTCGACCGTGACATCCGACCACTTCGCATCGAGTTCCTCGGCGAGGATCACGCCGAAGCCCGTCTTGATGCCCTGCCCGATCTCCGGGTTCTTCGAGATGAGGGTGATCCTGCCGTCTGGTGCGACGCGCACGAACGCAGCGGGCGCGAACGGCCGCGACGGCGGACCCGACTGCGCCTGCCCGACCCCCGGCACACCCACGGACAGGCCGAGCACCAGCCCGCCCGTAGCACCGCCCGCCACTTTGATGAAGCCGCGACGGCTCAGATTGGGGAGCATCCCGGGGTCGACATCCGTGCCCGTGCCAGCGCCGAGCATCATGCGATTGAACTGCTCGCTGTCCATCACGCCTTCTCCTTGCCGGCCTGGCCTTTACCGGCCTGAGCAGCGGCCTTGATCGCCTTCTTGATACGACCGTAGGTGCCGCAGCGACAGATATTGCCGGCCATGGCGCTGTCGATCTGCGCGTCGGTCGGGTCGGGTGTGGCTGCAAGCAGCGCGGTGGCCGACATCAGCTGACCTGACTGGCAGTACCCGCACTGCGCCACATCGTGGTCGATCCAGGCCTGTTGCAGCGTCGAAAGCTGCTCGCCCTTGGCGAGACCCTCGACTGTGGTGATCTTCAGACCGGAGACGGCACTCACCGGGATCTGACAGGAGCGGACAGGCTGGCCATCGAGGTGGACGGTGCAGGCGCCGCACTGCGCGATGCCGCAGCCGAATTTTGTGCCGACGAGATTGAGTTCGTCTCGCAGCACCCAGAGCAGCGGCGTGTCGTCTGCCACGCCGTCGATCGTAAGTTCCTTGCCGTTGATTTGGAGTCGCATCATGGTCGCTCACCCAGCTTGGGTTGAAGGTCGGATTCCCACCCCCCGATTCTGCCTGACCGCCGGGCCGCAAGCATCATCGACGGCGTCTATCGGCGACATCGGAACTGACGATTGGAACTATGGGTGGCGGAACGGCAATCTGGCCGGGCGTCGCAGGAGCGCGGCGCCTCGTCCCCTTTTCTATACATCGCTAGGAAGTCACATGTCCCTCATCAACACCGCCATCAAGCCTTTCAAGGCCACCGCCTATCACAACGGCAAGTTCGTCGAAGTCACCGACCAGACCCTCAAGGGCAAGTGGTCCGTGGTGTTCTTCTATCCCGCCGACTTCACCTTCGTCTGCCCGACAGAGCTCGGCGACCTCGCCGACCACTACGCCACCCTGCAGTCGCTGGGTGTCGAGGTGTACGGCGTGTCAACCGACACCCACTTCACCCACAAGGCCTGGCACGACACCTCGGATACGATCCGCAAGGTCCAGTACCCGCTCGTCGGCGACCCGACCGGCACCATCACCCGCAACTTCGGCGTGATGATCGAAGAGGAAGGCCTCGCGCTGCGCGGCACCTTCGTCATCAACCCCGACGGTGTGATCAAGCTGTGCGAGATCCACGACAACGGCATCGGCCGTGACGCCAAGGAGCTGCTGCGCAAGGTGCAGGCCGCGCAGTATGTCGCCAAGAATCCGGGTCAGGTGTGCCCGGCGAAGTGGACCCCGGGTGCCGAGACCCTGAAGCCCTCGCTCGACCTCGTCGGAAAGATCTGACCGGACGCCGCGCGGACCTCATCCAGAGAGACCCTGATGCTCGACGACGCTCTCCAGTCACAACTCCGGACCTATCTGACGAAGATGGTCCGGCCCGTCGAGCTCATCGCTTCACTCGATGAGTCGCAGGGTGCGCAGGAGATACGCACCCTGCTCGGGACGATCGCCAGCCTGACCGACAAGGTGTCGGTCAGGCTGGACGGTCGGAACGAGCGCCGACCCTCGTTCCAGGTCCGCCGCGAAGGTGAGCAGACCTCGCTGCATTTCGCGGCGGTGCCGCTCGGCCACGAGTTCACCTCGCTGGTGTTGGCGCTGCTGTGGAGCGGTGGCCA
>DBCG01000034.1:8864-15028 GCA_002292945.1 Proteobacteria bacterium UBA964
TTCGAGATGTTCATGTCCCTCTCCTGTCACAACTGCCCGGATGTGGTGCAGGCGCTGACCTTGATGTCGGTGCTCAACCCCGCCGTCGAGACGGTGGTGATCGACGGCGCGCTCTACCAGGACGAGGTCACGGCGCGTCAGGTGATGGCGGTGCCGATGGTGTTCCTCAACGGCGAACTCTTCGGCTCCGGTCGCATGAGCCTCGAGGAGATCGTCGCCCGTCTCGACACGCAGAACGGCGACAAGGAGCGCGCCAAGATCGATGCCAAGGCACCCTTCGATATGCTGATCATCGGCGGCGGCCCCGCCGGCGCAGCCGCAGCGGTCTACGCTGCGCGCAAAGGCCTGCGCACGGGTATCGCCTCCGAACGCTTCGGCGGCCAGACCAACGACACACTGGGCATCGAGAACTACATCTCGGTGCTGGAAACGCAGGGGCCGCGTTTCGCCACCGACCTCGAGGCGCATGTGCGTCACTACGGTGTCGACATCATGGACCTGCAGCGCGCCGAGAAGGTCGTGCCGCCCGCCGCGCCCGGCGCTCTAGCAGAGGTGACGATGACCCACGGCGGCACATTGCGCGCGCGGGCCGTCATCCTCGCGACCGGTGCCCGGTGGCGCAATGTCGGCGTCCCCGGCGAAACCGAGTACCGCAACCGCGGCGTCGCCTACTGCCCGCACTGCGATGGGCCGCTCTTCAAAGGCAAGCGTGTCGCCGTCATCGGCGGCGGCAACTCGGGCGTGGAAGCGGCGATCGATCTCGCCGGCGTGGTCGGCCATGTGACCGTGGTCGAGTTCGCCGACCAGCTCAAGGCCGACGCGGTGCTGGTCGCGAAGCTCAAGAGCCTCGCCAACACCCACATCATCCTGAACGCCCAGACCACCGCGATCGAGGGTGATGGCAAAACCGTCACCGGCCTCACCTACCAGGACCGCGCCTCCGGCGAGGCGCAGACGCTCACCCTCGACGGCGTGTTCGTCCAGATCGGCCTCGTCCCCAACACCGAGTTCCTGAAGGGCACCGTAGAGCTCTCTCGCTTCGGCGAGATCGTGGTGGATCACCACGGCGCGACCAACGCGCCGGGCGTGTTCGCGGCGGGCGATGCCACCACCGTGCCCTACAAGCAGATCGTCATCGCCGCGGGCGATGGTGCCAAGGCGGCGCTCGGCGCCTTCGATTACCTGATCCGCAGTTCCGCGCCCACCGTCAACGCCGCAGCCTGAGGCGGCGACGGTCGCCGTCAGACCCACCCACGCCGCCAATGCGCGGCATCCGTGAGCTCCCGCCAGCCGATGATGCGTGCGCGCTTGGAATGCACGGCCTCGATCTCCACCGACACCACGGGCGAGCCGGGCGGAACCGGCTCGATGACCTGGGTCACGAGGAAGTGCTTTTCCTTGTTCCTGGGTGCGACAGCCGTCCACTTGGTGTGCAGCAGCTTCTTCGGGCTCAGCGCGTTGGTCGGGGGGCGTATCGTCGGGGCGCGTGTCATCCCGGACCGCCCCGCTTCACCGCCGCGAGACCCGCAGGACCCAGCTTCTCGAGCGTCGCGAGATTGGAGGCCGAGATGCTACCGGTATCGCCGAACGCATCGACCGCCCGCGCGACGCTCTCCTCGCGCAACAGGTGCAGGGTCGGATACGGCGAGCGGTTGGTCTCGTTGCCGATGTCGTCGAATCCGGTCCCGGCGAACTGGTACTGCGGATGGAAGCTCGCGATCTGGATCTCGCCCGCAAGTCCCATCGCCTGCAGCGCCTCATCCGCGAACTCCAAAAAATCATTGAAGTCGTGGAAATCCTGCAGGACCCGCGGATGGATCAGCATGGTCGTCTCGATCTGCTCCGGCGGAACATCGACGAGGCGTTGCAGCTCCGTCGCGAGGTCTTCCAGCAAGGCCTCGGGCGTCTCGGCCTCGCTCATCGCGTAACAGATCGTTCCCTTGAGCGCCGGGGCCGGCGCGAACGGACAAAGTTTAAGACCGATGACCACGCGCTCGACCCAAGCGCGGGTCTCGGTGATGGACGGGTCTTCAGGCGAAGCGGACATCAGAGCACTTCCGCCCTGGCGCTTACCGTCGTGCTGCGAGCAGCAGCAATCCGGCGAAGATGCCGAGGTTCTTGATGAAGTTCTGCAGCTCGTGCTGCGGGTTGCCGCCGGGATAGTCGTTCCAGAAGTCGTGCATGAAGAGGTTGATCAACAGCGTCAGCCCGGCGAGCAGGAACGCCGCGGTCCGGGTCTGCCGGTCGAAGATGATAGCGAGGCCGCCGCCGACCTGCAGAAGGATGGTGAGCAGCAGCAAGGGCAAGGCGAGCGGCACGCCGTGGAGTTCCATGTAGGCCAAGCTGCCCGCGAATCCGGTCACCTTGAAGATGCCGGGAACCACGAAGTAAAGCCCCAGGAGCACACGCCCTGTGACAGCCATCGGTCGGCTGAGAGTGTCGAGCACGGGGTTCAGCGGGTTGTTCATGGGGAGTCCTGGGTAGCGTCGGGCGTGGTATGCAGCATGGCCAGCGACCAGTGTCGCATACCCCCACGCACCGCCCTAAGCCCGCTCCGCCGTCACACCGACCAGCTCGCCGCTCTCGTCGACCTCGCCCGCGAGATCGATCGGTTGGCAGCAGATCTGACAGTCCTCGATGTAGCGGAACGAGCCTGCGGAGAGGTCCATCACCGTGTCGATCGACTCGCCGCAATACGGGCACTCGATGGTGACGAGCCGGGTGGGTTCGCCGGAAGCCGCGCCCGGTTCGAACACCGGCTCGAGCCCGTAGAGCGCGTCGATCGCTTGGGCGTCGGAGGGATCGGGTGATTCTGCGGTTCGTGGCCGGGCGGTCATGGCGACATCATGCCACCGATGACGAGATCCGCCCGATCAAGGCATATCGCCGGGCGGAATCGCCGAATACGGGTGCGAGACCAGGTGTCCTGTCCGCCCTGCTGTGCTTGACCCTGGCGAGATCGCCGATCGACCCCGCTCTGTCGACGCACTACATCTATCGACTGCCAGACACCACCGCAATGTAAATCGAGCCTATCACGGAAAATAGCGCGAGCGTCACGATCAATATAGCGACTATTACCGAACGAACTATTTGAGATTTGCTGGCTGTCTGGTTAGGCATCGGCAATGAAATCCGCCGCTTTCGCAGCCTTTGTATCGCCAGCGACGACCCACTTATCTGAGCCATGATCCTTTCGACTTTCAAGGACACCGTCGATCGCTCTTTCTGTGTTCACCTCGATTGACGCCGTCGCGTCTGACTACAACTGGCGAACTCCCGATACGACGTCCAGATAGTCCTCGACGCTGGCAATCAACGGCGCCTCGGGCACGACGTACAAGCACCGACGATCATCGGCGGCCCGATTAAAGCAACACCAATTCATGTTTCGAATCTTTCGGAGATGATTTCTGACCCCCACCTCGCTGTAGCCGAGAATCATATGCACCTGCTTCTTTACGGAGCGGCGTACCGTTCCGCCAATACAGGTATATGAGGAGCGAGATCTCGAGATTGATCAGCACACCCGCCCGAGGCAAACGGGTCTGCAAAAATCTTCGCGCGTCGAGCAATCGACCGCAGAGCAGCTTGTTGAGCTGAGCTCTATTCAGTTTTTCACGCCGTGAACTTCGGTTTTGCAAGCCGGAATCTCAGGGAATATCTAAGAGCTGATGTTCCTTAGGCTGAGGAACGACCGCAGCGTAATCCGCTCGAAATATCCCGTCAAAAAAAATAGCGGCGCTTACTTTCGGTTTCTTTTTTGACCGGGCACCTACTCACCAACTAAATTAATTTTTATTATTTTGATAGAAGTAAAAATGCAATGCATTTTAAGTTACGATACACAATTATTTTTCTCTGCTTTCCAATATCAGAGTTCGCTTTTGCGCAGGGAAAGTCGTTCAACTGTACCTTCCGGAGCGAAGTCGGGGTGAGCTCCCTCTCGGTGACCGTCCCCACCACCGAGATAAAGTTGATGTCTGACAGCGTCGTGATCGAGTACGCCGAAGCTGGACAGGCCTCGGTCACAGACGAGAGATCCGGCCTTCGAACCGAGATGCGTCGCATAGAGATGAACGACAGCGATCACTTGGTGGACCTGTCGCGGGCACCGCAGATCTCGATCCTGTCCATCCTCGGGGCCGATGCCACCGGGAAGACGATCGCGATCTGGTCGTTCCACGCATGGGGTGACTTGTCAGGCGCTCTGCCGAAGGTGTTTACTCGTCCCGCACAACGCTTCGGCTATTGCACCAAGCTTTGACGCCCGACAAATGACTACTATTTTCGGGCTCGCCATGGTGGGCGTGGCCGCCGCCATCTTTTTGACCGCTGGTATCTTATGGTTGACGCTTAATCACTCGAGACAGCACGGGTCAAAAAGGCCGTACAAATACTGCTTTTATTGCGGGGATCCGATGCCGAGAAACGATCGAGAATGCCCGCATTGCGGGAACACACCGGAGTGAGCCCCTGACGGTGGCACCCGCCCTAGCTCCGAGCGGTTTATGTCCTGCGGACTATCGCGTTGTAGAGATCGATCGCTTGGGCGTCGGAGGGATCGGGAACCGGCTCGGCGGCGGCGCGCGGGAGTAACTCCCCAACGGATATGTCATCGTCTTCGCGCATAGGCTTTCTAGAACACCACCGCATATCTGGAGAAAAGTGTCAGATCAGATCGACACTCACAGACCTAGAACATGTAGATGAAACCGATACCGACCTCGGCTTCAAAGTCCTCTCGTGCGATCGGACTGCGCCTGACATCGCTGCTGAAATGCTCATAGAGCACCTCACCAAAAATCTGCCAATTCGCGTTGATGATACTCCGGTAGGTGTAATTGATCCCGACCGAGCGAAATCCACCGCTCAAGTTCGTCTCGGCCAAGCCGGAGGCCATTGACTGCGCCGCGTTGACACCGAAATCCCTGTTGGCACGATCGCTGTCGTGATAGACCGCAACGATACCGATCTCAGAACCGGATCCATCGCTGCGGTCACCGAAGCGGCGCCCCATACCGAAAAGCCCAAGAAGCCCGCTGTCACCCGTGACAACCCGACCATCAAGCCAATAACGCCAATCAGCATCGAACGCACGGCGCACTTGCAGCACGAACTCGGTGCCCTCCTCTGAATCGCCCAGCCCATCCAAGCGGCCATCATCGGAATCGCTTTCTTCGCGACCTTCGTCGAAGGCCACGGCAGCATCGAACAACCACTTGTCGGCACGGAGACCACGCCAACCCAGCGCCTCGCCCGCGAAATAGAAGATATCGTCACCTCTGCGCCACTGCACCGCACCAGCGGGATTGGCTTCGAAGCCGAACTCATCCGATCCTTCGTAGGCGGACTCATACTCGACACCCAGCCCCAGACCAAAGCTGAAGCCGTCCTCACCCCGCGTGAAATCGTCAACCGAAGGCAAGGGCACCAAAGCCGTTTTCCCGTCCTGTGCTGACGCCGCTTGAGAGGCGAGCGTCTGCATCAAGACCACGACAAGCAAACCGGTGAGGTGTCTCATAAGTACTCAGCTCCAAGATCTATCAATGCCTGGAGACATCATCTTCGCGCAACGCCCTGCAACCGTTCACTCAGTCAGCTGCGACGTTTAACCGAAGTGGTTGAAACAGACTTTGTTGCCGTCAAAATCGCGAATGTAAGCGCCGTAAAAAACACCCGGTATACGCTGGCCCGGCGCACCATCACAAGTGGCACCCAGCGCGATGGCTTTTTGATACAGCTGATCAACAAGCTCTTTCGAGCCTGGCGCGAGCGCCAGCATCACGCCGTTACCCGGATGCGGATCTTTTTTGTCAAAAGGCACACAAACCGCCAGCATCGGCTCTTTGTTGCTTTTACCGATGAAAACGATCCGCTCCATGTTGATCAGCCGTTTTGCACCCAGATCATCCAGCAAACTGGCATAGAAATCAGCAGATTGCTGTAAGTCGCGCGTCCCGAGAGTGACATAACTGATCATTGCAGGCTCCGTGAGAGAGATAGGGTTTTGTTTTGCAAGCAAGCATACGGTGTTGCGACGGCATCAACCAATTACTGCTCGCGGCGACTGTGAGCGGATAGAAAATTCACCCCCGCCCTATGACGTGCGGCAGGTGGCCGCTCCATCTCCGAGAGCGTCGCGGGGAACGGAACGCCGCGTG
>DBCG01000029.1 GCA_002292945.1 Proteobacteria bacterium UBA964
GGTCGCCATCGACCTGCTGGCGGGTCCCGACGGCCCAAGGCGTCACCTGCTGCGCGCCAACGGCTCGACGCTGGTGTTCGCGGGCTTCATGGCCGTCTACCTCGAAGGCGTCGACGACGCTGCGGAAGACGACGACGACCGTATCCTGCCACCGCTCACCGAGGGCGATGCGGTGCAGCTCATCAAGCTGCGCGGCTCACAACACTTCACCGAACCGCCACCGCGATTCTCGGAGGCCTCGTTGGTCAAGGCGCTAGAAGAGCACGGCATCGGCCGACCCTCGACCTACGCCTCCATCATCACCACGCTCAAGGACCGCGAGTACGTCGACATGGACGGTCGGCGCTTCATCCCCACCGACATCGGTCGTATCGTCAACAATTTCCTCAGCGCCCACTTCGGCCGCTACTTCGACTACGGCTTCACCGCCGCCATGGAAGACGAGCTCGACGCCGTCTCGCGCGGCGAAGAGTCGTGGATCGAACCCTTGAAGAAGTTCTGGCAGCCCTTCATCGACCAGGTGGAACAGGTCGAGAAGACCGTCACGCGCGACGAGGCGGCGCAGTCGCGCGAACTCGGCACCGACCCTGCGAGCGGCAAGCCGGTCTCGGTGCGCATGGGCCGCTTCGGGCCGTTCGTCCAGATCGGCACCCGTGAAGACACCGACAAGCCGCGCTTCGCTGGTCTGCGTCCGGGCCAGAAGATGAACACCATCAAGTTCGACGAGGCGATGCAGCTCTTCCAGCTGCCCCGCAAGCTCGGCAACAACGACGAGGGCGAGCCCCTCGAGGCGAACATCGGGCGCTTCGGCCCGTACATCAAATACGGCGCCAAGTACGCCTCGCTGAAGGTCGAGGACGACCCCTACACCATCACCCTCGAACGCGCCTGCGAGGTGGTCGCCGCCAAGAAGGTGGCCGACGCCAACCGCACCATCCAGGACTTCGGCATCGATGACATCCAGGTGCTCAACGGACGCTATGGGCCGTACATCACCGACAAGGCGCGCAACGCACGCATCCCGAAGGACCGCGACCCGAAGACCTTGACGCTCGAAGAATGTCGCGCGCTGCTCGCTGCCGCACCGCAACGCCCGGGCCGGGGACGCTTCGGTCGGGGCGGCAAGGCCGCTACCAAGAAGGGCGGCGCCAAGAAGGGCGCTGCCAAAAAAACCGCCGTCAATCGGGACGCCACCGCACCGGCTGGCGACACCGACACCGGACCCGAGGTCAAGGGACCGGCCGTCAAGAAGAAGGCCCCTGCGAAGAAGAAAGCCGCAGCCAAGAAGCGCGCGACCCCCCGGAAAAAGAAGTCGGCCGCCGAAGACCCGCCGAACGGCTAGAACACTCTAGAATCGTGGCGTGAAATACCGCCACGCCTTCCACGCCGGCAACTTCGCCGATGTGCACAAGCACATCATGCTCCTCTCGTTGTTGCGCGCGCTCTGCCGCAAGGACAAGGGTTTCCTGCTGCTCGATACCCATGCCGGCCGCGGCTTCTACGATCTCTCGAGCAGCGAGGCCTACCGCAGCCACGAGGCCGACGAGGGCATCGAGCGCCTGCTCGATGTCGAAGCGCCCGCCGAGGGCTGGCCGACCGGGATCAGCGATTACATCGCCGTCGTCGAGACGCTGCGCCGCGAACGCCACGACCGTGCCGCCTATCCCGGTTCACCCTTGCTCGCGCTGCTCGCGCTGCGTCCTCAGGACCGGACGGTGCTCATCGAGACCCAACCGAGCGAGCATGCCGCGCTTCGCGAGGCCGTGGCCGCGCTCGCCCGTTACGCGCCGGCGGCGATCGCAGGCGAGCGCAGAGCCGTGGTGGAGCGCGTCGTGATCGAATGCGCCGACAGCTACGGCCGCCTACCCAATTGGCTACCCCCGATCGAGCGCCGCGCCTTGGTGCTCATCGACCCGCCCTACGAAGACAGCGTCGCCGACCATCGAGCCGTCGAGCAAGCGCTCGTCACCGTGCTCGAGCGCCTGCCCTCGGCCGTGATCGCGCTGTGGTACCCCATCAAGGACCGGCGTGACACCGACGCGTGGCTCGAGCGCCTGCGATCGCGGCTGCCGAAACCGCCCGACGCCCCTGCCGTCCCGGCGCTCGTCACCGAACTCTGCCTGCATCCGTCCGACAACCGGGTCGGTCTGAACGGGTCCGGGATGCTCGTGCTGAACCCGCCTTGGCAGACCGACACGCAGGCCGCGCAGTGGCTGCCCGCCCTGCATCGGGCGCTCGATCCCACGCATCGCGGCAGCTGGTCGCTGCGCTAGTCGGGTCGCTGCGCTAGGCTGCGCGCATGGTCCCGTCCCCACCGACATCCACCCCCGATCGCTACGCCGTGATCGGCCATCCGATCGCGCACAGCCGCTCGCCCATGATCCACGCGCACTTCGCTGCGGCCACCGGGCACGCCATCGAGTACGGCCGCATCGACGCCGCGCCTGCTGACTTCGAGCGCGCGGTGCGTGGGTTCTTCGCGCAGGGCGGCCGCGGCATGAATGTCACGGTACCGCACAAGGAAGCCGCCGCACGGCTCGCCGACCACCTCACCGACCGCGCGCGGCTCGCGGCGGCGGTCAACACGCTGGCGATGCAGCCTGACGGCAGGCTGCTGGGCGACAACACCGACGGCGCTGGCCTGATGGCCGATCTCGCGCGGCTCGGTATCGGCGTGCGGGACGCGCATGTACTGGTGCTGGGCGCCGGCGGCGCCACCCGCGGGGTCCTTGGGCCGCTGCTCGAGGCCGCGCCGGCCTCGCTCACCATCGCCAACCGCACCCCCGAGCGCGCGCAGGCGCTGGTCGCTGCGTTCCAGGCGCAGGCGGGGGCGGCGAACGACAACGCGCCGGCGACCCGGCTCTCGGGTTGCGGCTACGACGCGCTCGGCGCGCCGACCGGTGACGACCCCTTCGATCTCGTCCTGCATGCGACCTCGCTCGGCCTGCAGGGCGTGACGCCGCCCGTGTCGCCCGGCGTGCTCGGACCGCGGAGCGTCGCGTACGACCTCGGCTACGGCGTGCCGGACACGCCCTTCGTGCGTTGGGCGCGCGCCCACGGCGCAGCGCGCGCCGAGCAGGGCTTCGGCATGCTGGTGGAGCAGGCGGCCGAGTCGTTCAAGGTATGGCGCGGCGTGCGGCCTGACACCGCACCGCTGCACCGCGAGGCCGCCGCGCGCTGACCGTTCAGTCCTCGCGCGCCCCGCTCAGCCCGTACCGGCGCGCATACCAGACGAAAAGCGGCAGTTCCATCAATAGAAACGTCCCGAAGGCGAAGCCGAACCAGCCCACCTCGAGGAACAGAAGGTCGAAGCGCTGCCCCGTGCCGAAAAACGCGAAGCCCGCCACGGCGATCGCGATCGCGTTGGCCGCAAGGTCGTTGAGCGCCAGCCGGTTCAGGTCGCTGCCGGCGAACCGCGGGTAGACGATGAAATAGGCGCACAACAGGATCGCCGCGTTGGCGAGCAGGATGAAGGTCTCGGGGCTGTCCAAGGGGCTATCTCCGGTCGGAGCGTGTCGCAGAACCGTCGCATTCTACCGTGCAGCACTCCGGTATCCTGCGCAGCGGACCGGTCGCGGCGTACGCCGTCCTGCCGGCCCGCCGTCCATCGCAGCCCGCCGTTCCACGGAGACCCCATGACCACGCGCATCGACCGCCGTCGACTGATCCAGGCCGCCATGTTCGGCCTCGGCGCCCTCTCGATCCCGGGTGTCGCCTCCATCCTCCATGCCCGCGGCTTCACGCACGGCGTCGCGAGCGGTGAGCCCCGCGCGCGCAGCATGCTGCTCTGGACGCGATACGCATCGGACTCCGGCGCACGGCTGCGGGTCGAGGTGGCGACCGATACGATGTTCACGCGCATCGTCGCCGGCGGCGACGCCTTCGCCGATCCGGAGCGCGACCACACGGCGCGCGTCATCGTCGAAGGCCTCGCACCCGGCCGCTGGCTCTTCTATCGCTTCATCGCCCCCGATGGCACGATCAGCCCGGTCGGCCGCACGCGCACTTTGCCCGAGGGGGATGTCAGCCGTTTCGGCATCGGCCTCTTCTCCTGCTCGAACCTCGGCTTCGGCTGGTTCAACGCCTACGCGCACGCCTGCGAGCGCAGCGACCTCGAACTCATGGTGCATGTCGGCGACTATCTCTACGAATACCCGGTCGGCACCTACCCCGACACCCGGGACATCCTGCCCGGCCGCCTCCTGCAGCCCTCGCACGAGATCGTCGCGCTCGCCGACTACCGGTTGCGCCACGCCTGCTACCGCCTCGACCCCGACCTGCAGCGCTTGCATCAGTCGTACCCGATGGTCACGGGCTGGGACGACCACGAGTTCACCAACGACGCCTGGGTCGACGGTGCACAGAACCACCAACCTGACACCGAAGGCGATTGGCCGGCGCGTAAAGCGGCTGCGATGCGCGCCTATCGCGACTGGATGCCGGTGTCCGACCCCGGTCCGGGCGGCGTCGAGTGGGGCACATACGAGATCGGATCTTTGGCCACGCTGTTCAAGCTCGAGACGCGCATCAGCGGCCGCAGCAAACTGCTCGAATTGGAGGAGGCGCTCAAGGGACGCAAGGACCTCGAGCGCGCACTGACCGAATTCCGCGACGGTCCGCTCACCGATCCGTCTCGCACGATGCTCGGCGCCACGCAGGAGGCCTGGCTCGCCGCCGAGCTCGCCC
>DBCG01000098.1:0-1944 GCA_002292945.1 Proteobacteria bacterium UBA964
GACATCATGTTGGCGACGAGCTTCGCCGAGATCGCCGAGCGCGTGGCGCGCGGGCGGCGGTCCTGCCGCGAATAGCCCATGTACGGCACGACGGCGGTGACGCTGCGCGCCGAGGCGCGACGGCAGGCGTCCGCCATGATCAGCAGCTCCATGAGGTTGTCGTTCACCGGCGGGCAGGTCGGCTGCACGATGAAGACGTCGCGGCCGCGCACGTTCTCCATCAGTTCCGCGTTCACTTCGCCGTCGCTGAAGCGACCGACGACAGCCCGCCCCAGCGGCACCATCAGGTGCCGCGCGATGTCCTGCGCCAACGCGGGGTTCGCGTTGCCGGTGAAGAGCGCCAGTGTCTGGCTATCCAAAGGGAACTCCAAAAACCCGAGTGGCTGGGGTGGAAGGATTCGAACCTCCGAATGGCGGGATCAAAACCCGCTGCCTTACCACTTGGCGACACCCCAGCAGTCGATGCGGTATCCCGGTCGGTCGAGGAAGGTCACGAGGACCCCCACGGCGAAGGGGGCGGTATTGTGAGGACAGGGCATTTTCCTGTCAATTCAGGGTTCTAAGCCCCGACCGCCCCCTCGGGCACCGCGGCGAGGCCGGGGACCACCCAAGCGCGCCAGCGATCCGGTACGCGGCCCGCGACCCGTTCAGCGGCCGCGGGGGTCGCAAAGGCGGCAAACAGGCAGGCGCCGGTGCCCGTGAGCCTCGCCGACGCATGACGGCCGAGCCAGTCGAGCGCCTCAGCGACCTCAGGCACGCGGGCGCGGACCACGGGCTCGCAATCGTTGTGACCGATGCCAGCCAACAAGGCCGAAACGGGCAGGACAGGGCTGTCTCGCCGCAGTTCCGGCGCCTGGAAGACCTCGCGGGTCGGTACGGCCACTCCGGGATGCAGCACGAGGAACCAGCGCGGCGGCAGCTCGACGGGCGTCAGCCGCTCACCGACGCCCTCGCCCACCGCCGAACGCCCCCGCACGAACAGCGGTACATCGGCGCCGAGCGCAAGACCCAAGCGCGCGAGTTCATCGACGCCGAGCCCGGTGCCCCACAGCCGGTCGAGCGCACGCAGCGTGGTGGCGGCATCGGAACTTCCACCACCCAAGCCTCCGCCCATCGGGATGCGCTTGCGGACGCGGATGCGTGCACCGAGCGGGCTGCCGGAGGCCGCTTGCAAGGCCTGCGCCGCTCGCACCACCAGATCCTCCGCCGGGGGGACTGCAGCGAGCGGCCCGGGCGCAGCTGCCGCATCGTCGACCCGCGTGATCCTGCCGGAGGGGTCGATCTCGAAGGACAGCAGGTCGCAAAGATCGATGAGCTGGAACACGGTCTGCAGCTCGTGGTAGCCGTCGGCGCGGCGAGAAGTGATGTGCAGGCAAAGGTTGAGTTTCGCCGGCGCGGGCCACCACTTCAGGTCTGCGACGCCAGGATCGAGGCCGCTCACGGCGTCGCCTCGCGAGGCATCCCTTGCCAGGCATCCACCCAGACGCGCAACCGCAAGCCCTCGCGGCGCACCTCGATGCGCTGCGGCAGTTCGAGACGACTCCCGGCGACCGGGGCATAGCGCGGATAGGCGATCTCCCAACCGGCCTGCCGCAAGGTCGCGAGTCGGCCCTCGCCGAGCTCCAGCGATTCCTCCGCGACGAGGGCCGGGTCGGGGTCGGGCACGCCGAGCAACCAGTAGCGCAAGCTCGCGAGCGGCACCGGTGCGCCGAGCGCCTGCTCCAGCGCCGAAGAGTCGGTACCCGGGGCGAATTCGTACCGTGCGCCGCCGACGCCGAGCGGACCGTCCAGCTCGAGATGCGTCACCGTCGAGCGCTGCAGCCAACGCAGGTTGCCGGAGAAACCGTCCTCCCCCCTCGCCACCGCCACCCGTCCACGCAGTTCGTAGCCCGGCCAGCCCTGCAGGGCGCCACGGCGCGCCTCCCAGCCTGCGGGCAATGTGAG
>DBCG01000098.1:2098-3710 GCA_002292945.1 Proteobacteria bacterium UBA964
GCGCGCAGCGGCTTCGACTCCGGTGCGGCGACGAGCGCGCGCGCCCAGATGCTGCGCGCCCCGGCCTGATCGCCCATCGACCAGAGCACCTCGCCCCAATGCGCCGCGATCTCGCCTTCCCGCGAGAGCTGCCAGGCCCGCTCGAGCGGCGGCAATGCTCCGATCTTGTCGCCACGGCGGTAGCGAACCCAACCCAGGCTGTCGAGGAAAGCGGCATTGTCGGGTCGTTGCTCGAGCGCCGCACGGACCAGGTTCTCTGCGCGGCGCAGCGATTTCTTGCGATCGGCGAGGGTGTAACCGAGCGCGTTCAGCACATTGGCATCATCAGGCCGTTCCTTCAGCAAGGCTTCGAATTCCTTGATCGCCTCACGGCTTCGACCGGCGCTGTCGAGCTCCACGGCGCGTTGATAGCGCAGCTCAGGATGTTCGGGGTGACGCTTGAGCGCCAGATCGATGCCCTGCAAGGCCTCGGCGCGCATGCCACCCTCCGACAGCGCCCGGGCGCGCGCGAGCTCGGTGTCGATGAAGTCTCCGCGACCGCTGCGCAGCCAGTCGTCGAACAGTCGCATCGCCTTGGGTGCCTCGCCACGCGCCACCAGCAACCGCGCTGCACGGCTGCGTGGCGCGAGCCCGGCGCCTGCGCGGACCAATTCCTCGTAGCCGGGCAAAGCGGCATCGGTGCGCCCCAAGCGCTCGGCCATCATCGCCAGGTAGAAAAGCCCCTCGCCCGTCCCCTCGTTGCGCTGGATGCGCGCCGAGAATCGCCGCTCCGCATCGAGGTAGTCACCCTCGTTGAATGCGAGCAAGGCGAGACGACGGTCCGCCTCGACAGCGTGGTCGGGCTCGGCGGCGATACGCTCGATCTCGGCCCGCGCCTCGACGCGCCGATCGAGGGTCAGCAGCGTCTCGACGACGGCGAAGCGGTTGTCCTGCGGATCGCCCTGCGCCACCAATTGCGCCTCACCGAGCGCACGATCGGCGTCACCCGATGCTGCGGCCTCCGCAGCCGCGAGCCTGATGGTCGCGGCATCGTTACCGCCACCCTTGGCACGGGCCTCGCCGATGAGTGCCCGGCAGCGCGCGAGATCATCGGCATTGCAGGCCATGCGCGCCATCGAGGAGAGCACCGGCGCCGACAGCGCATCGCGCCCGGGGAGATCTTTGAAGACTTGCCATGCGGCCGGGGCCAGATCGCCTTCAGCCAGCGGCGGCAGGATTTCCCGCAGCGCACGATCCGGCTCCACATCCGGCTTCGCGAGCAGGCCGAAGAACATCCGCCGCGCATCGGCGTATCGCGCGCTCGCCAGCGCGACGTTGCCGACGAGCCGCAAGGCTTCGACATTCTCCGGGTCCAACGCGAGGAGGCGCTGCGCGGAGGCCCAGGCCGCCGGCAGGTGTTGGCAAGCTTGACCGATCTCGGTGGCGCGGTAGGCGATGGCCGGATCCCGCGAAGCCCGTGCGTCTTCGAGGAACCCCTCGGAGGCGGCTCGGCAATCGCCCTCGGCGAGACCGCGCTCACCCGCGCTCGCGGGGCGGGTCGCTGACGGAGCCACCACCGCTGGTCCACCACTCGGCGCGGCGACCTGCGGGTCGGGAGCCTGCTGGGCAAGAG
>DBCG01000098.1:3780-6506 GCA_002292945.1 Proteobacteria bacterium UBA964
CGATGGGTGCGGAAAAGACATCGTGTGACCACTATATAACGGAACCGCCATCGACCGGTGCGGACACGCTTGTCAGGCTGGGACCCGGCACACACAATCGCGCCACCATGCCCCGCCAATCGTTCTTACCCGCATGAAAAGTTCGATCCGCCGCCGCCTTGAGGTGCAGTGGGAGCGCTGGGAAGAACTCGGGCGCGCCCTCGCCGACCCATCGCTAGACGGAGGGTCGACGCAGTTCCGGGATTCCTCCGTCGAGTACTCGCGCCTGACCCCGTTGGCCGAGCTTTGGCGGACTTTCCTCGGCCACGAGCAGGAGCTCGAGGCGGCCCGGGCGCTCGCTTCGGATGCGGACGCCGACATGCGCGAGCTCGGCACCGAGGAGGCCGAGCGTCTGGTCGCAGCGCTCCAAGCGGAGGAGCGCGAACTGCGTCGCATGCTGGTCCCCGCCGATCCGCGTGACACCCGCAACGTCTATCTGGAGATCCGTGCCGGCACCGGGGGCGACGAGGCCGCGATCTTCGCCGGTGACCTGCTGCGCATGTACGCGCGCTACGCCGAGCGGCAAGGCTGGCGGATCGAGACGCTCAGCGAGAGCCCGGGAGAACACGGCGGCTACAAGGAGGTCATCTGTCGGGTGGTCGGTGCAGCCGCCTTCTCGCGGTTGAAGTTCGAGTCGGGCACACACCGCGTGCAGCGCGTGCCCGCGACCGAATCCCAGGGCCGCATCCACACCTCCGCCGTGACGGTCGCGATCCTGCCGGAACTCGACGAGCTCGAAGACATCGACCTGAACCCTGCCGACCTGCGCGTCGACACGTTCAGGGCCTCAGGCGCTGGCGGACAGCATGTCAACAAGACCGACTCGGCGATCCGCATCACCCACCTGCCGAGCGGCATCGTGGTCGAATGTCAGGACGAACGATCGCAGCACAAGAACCGCAGCCGTGCGATGGCGTTGCTCAAGGCGCGCCTACGCGCCTCGGAACAAGAGAAACGCGATGCCGCCGAGGCTCGCGCACGACGGCTCCAGGTCGGCAGCGGCGACCGATCGGAGCGCATCCGGACCTACAATTTCCCGCAAGGTCGGGTGACCGACCACCGCATCGAACTGACGCTCTACCAACTCGAGGAGACGCTGAACGGCAGGCTTGAAGCGCTCATCGAACCGCTGCAGCAGGAACATCAGTCCGAACTGCTCGGTGAGGATGCGTGACGGACGCCCCGGAGATCCGCAGCCCGAGCCCGACCGGCGTCCCGGCGCGTCTGCGCATCGCCGGCGTAGGCGCGCGCGCCTACGCGTTCACGGTGGACTTCAACATCCGCATCGCGATCGCCTTCGCCTGGTATGCGACCGGCGCAGTGCTGCACTCCTCGGCCAACGCCGCGGAGGTGAGCCTGCGTCGACCGAGGGAACCGGATCTCTGGTGGACCTACGCGATCGAGATCCCGGTGGTGGTGATGTTCATCCTCTACCACACCATCGTCGAGACCCTTCTGCGCGGGATCAGTCCCGGCAAGCGGTTTGTCGGTCTGCGCATCGCGACGCTGGAAGGCGGTGTACCCAATCCGGGGGCGCTGTTGTTGCGCAACCTTTTCCGTCTCATCGACAGCGCGCCGATCTTCTACGGTGTCGGCCTGCTCATGGCGATGTTCAACAGGAACGGCCAAAGATTGGGCGATCTCGCGGCCGGCACACTGCTGGTCTACGACGATGGCAAGTCGGAGATGAAGGTGGAGGCCGGCAGCGGGTTCGACGCCGCCGCAGCGTTCATCACCGAACACCGCAGCGCCGCGCGAAGGTTGGCGATGGCACGCCGCGACGCTCCGGGCGCAGCCGCCACCGAGACGCTCGAGAAACGGCATGCCGCACTGCACCACGGTCTCGCTCACGAGACGCCCACGCTGCGAGAGATGTTGCGCAAGTACGCCGAAGAGACCCTGCCCGCCGCCACCCACGAGCTACGGCCGTTCCTGGCTGTGACACTGCTCGGCTTCCTGCTGGCGGCGCTCGCCGGTTGGGGGTTGGTGACGGTCGAACCGGAATCGATCCGGCTCTTCGCCTCGCCGGAGATCCTGCAGACGGTACAACAGGGCGAACTCTGGACGGACGGCCTGCTCGGCGTGGCGCCATCCTCGGTCATCTCGGGCGCCATCTTCTTCAACAACGCGGTGGTCGCGCTCGCCGCTTGGCTGCTCGGCTTCCTGTTCGCGCTCGGGACGATCTACGCGATCGGCGTGAACGGCATGATGTTCGGGGCGCTGTCGGCGCTGTGTGTGGCGAACGGGCTTGGCCAGCCGTTGCTCGATTTCGTGGCGGCCCACGGCCCGGCGGAGATCTTCTGCTTGTGCGCCGCCGGCGGCGCGGGGGCGATCGTCGGCGAAGCCTTGGCGCATCCCGGCGAGGCGACGCGCAGCGAGGCCTTCGCGGCCGCGGTGCGCCGCACGGCGGCGCTGCTCCCGGCCATCGCGATCGTCTTGATGTTCTGCGGCCTGATCGAAGGCTATGTCTCGACGAGCAGCCTGCCCTTCGCCGTCAAGGCTGCAGTGGGGGCGGTGGCTCTCGCGATCGCGATCAGCGCACTCGTCGATTGGCGCGGGATCCGCGGGTCACCGCAGCCCAAACAGCTGCTTCGAGGCGCGCCGGCGTCTCGCTGACCACCACGACGCCGATCCGCCGCAGGCCATCGGCGCGTCCGCGCGCCGCGGCGAGATACCGCTCCGCGGCG
>DBCG01000098.1:6525-7279 GCA_002292945.1 Proteobacteria bacterium UBA964
CCGTCCAGAATCGGCGCGGTGTCCCGGGCGACGCATCGACCAGGGCTTCGACGAGCGGCTCGCGGGGCGCCACCACCACCACCGAGTGGCGCGCCGCGACAGCGCGCAGCACCTCCGGCGCGGGATCACCGAACCAGAGCACGACCCCTGCCGGCCGACGCAGCGCGCGCAGCGCAGCGCGCGCCGCCACTTGCGCATCGCCGGGCTGCGGGTCGGAGACCAATGCTGCCAACTGCGCACGGATCCGCGGCAGGGCCGCAGCACCACCCGTCGGCGGAGCCGCACGCAGCACACGGTCGGAGAACGCCAACAACCCGACGCGATCGCCTCGCGCGAGCGCCGACTCCGCAAGGCGCGCCGCGAGATTGACGCGGGTACCGAGCGCATCGAGCGCATCGTCGCCCGCTGCCGAATCGCACCCGGCGTCGACCACCAGCAGCATCTCGAGGTGTTGGTCATCGCGCAGTTCGCGCGTGGTGAGGACGCCAGAACGCGCCGTGACCTTCCAATCGATGCGCGACAAGGGATCACCGGGCTGCCAGTCACGCCAACGATGGATCTCGCGCGCGACCTCCTGAGGGGGTCGCGGACGCGCACCCTGCGCGGACGCGGCAAGGCGTGCACCGCTGCGTCGGAGCAGGTCAGGCGCGATGCGGACCACCGCGCCGCTCTCGAGCGGTCGGTCCCACCACGCCAAACCCAACGGCCCGAGCAGCCGCGCGGGGACCTGCGGCCAAGGATGGACGCCCAGTCG
>DBCG01000086.1 GCA_002292945.1 Proteobacteria bacterium UBA964
CGTGCGCGGCTGGACCCATCTCGAGCGACAGAAGGGCGGCATCGGCTTGCGCGGTCCTGGCGAGACCCAGCTCGAGACCGATCGTCGCCTGCTTGGCGGACGCGTCAAAGTGCTCTCGAAGCGCCTCGAAAAGCTGCAGCAGCAGCGCGAGACCGGCCGCCAGCGCCGTGTCGAGATCCCGATCCCCTCAGTGGCGCTCGTCGGCTACACCAACGCCGGCAAGTCGACCCTGTTCCGAGCCCTCACCGGCGCGGAGGCCTACATCGCCGACCAGCTGTTCGCGACCCTCGATCCTTTGGTGCGGCGCGTGGATCTGCCGGGCGGCAGTCCCATCGTCCTCGCCGACACCGTCGGGTTCATCCGTGAGCTGCCGCACGAACTTGTCGCGGCGTTCCGTTCGACCCTCACCGAGGCGCGCGAGGCCACTTTGCTGCTTCATGTGATCGACGCCAGCGATCCGCGGCGCGAGGAGCGTATCGATCAGGTCAACGCCGTGCTCACTGAGGTGGGTGCCGGCGATCTGCCCCAGATCCGGGTGTACAACAAGATCGACCGCTTGGATGACGTGCCGCGTGTCGAGCGTGACGGCGAAGGTCAACCGTCCTCGGTCTGGGTCTCGGCGGCCCGCGGCCAAGGTCTCGAGGGGCTGCTGGGTGCGATCGCCGAGCGCCTGTCGCGCCATGCGCGGCTGCGGGGATTGCGGGTGCCGGCGCGCGAGGCGGGGGCGTTGCGGGCCCGGCTGTATGCCGCCGGGGTCGTCCGCAGCGAGACGGTGCTGCCCGATGGCGGCCTCGAGTGGCTGGTACAACTGCCTGACCACGAGGTTTTGGAACTTGCGGCAAGGTCGGGTGTCGAGGTCTTCGACGCACAGCAACCTTGTGCCACTGCCGAGCGCTACCTACAATCAACTTCCCCCTCGATGGCTTGAACTCTCATGGCATGGAACGAACCTGGCGGCAGCCCGAACAACTCCTGGGGAAAGCGCCCCGCCAAGGAGGGTGACGACGCCTTCCGCAACTTCCAGCGCAAGCTCGAGCAGATCCTGCGCGGCAGCGGCGGGTCGGGAACGACCGGAGGCGAAGAGCCGGCGGGCGACAACCGTCAACAGCTGCTCGTCGTGTTCGGCGTGGCGGCGCTCTTCTGGGCGTGGCAGAGCTTCTTCACCATCGACCAAGCCGAGCGCGGTGTCATCCAGCGCTTCGGCAAGTTCGTGTCGGTGCGTGACCCCGGCCTCGGCTTCCACCTGTGGCCCATCGAGCAGCTCACCAAGGTCAACACGCAGAAAGTCAGCAGCGTCAACTACACCGCGAAGGTGCTGACACAGGACATCAACCTCATCGACATGTCGCTCGCCGTTCAGTACCAGCTGCGAGACCCCGTGAAGTATCTGTTCCAGGTCAAAGACCCCGACCAGACCCTGCGGGATGTCGGCGAGATGGCGATCCGCGAGGTCGTCGGACGCAACACCCTCGACACCATCTTCGTGTCCAACCGCGAGCAGGTCACCACCCGCACCAAGGAACTCATCCAGCGCACGCTCGATCAGTACGGTGCGGGCATGGTCATCACCAGCGTCAACCTGACCGATATCCAAGTGCCGGCTGACGTGCAGGAATCGCAGCGGGACGCCAACAAGGCGCTCGCCGACAAAGAGCGCCTCGTCAAGGAAGCCGAGGCTTATGCGAGCGGCATCCTGCCGGTCGCCGAGGGCGCCGCCTTGCGTCAATTGCAAGAGGCCGAGGGTTATCGCGCACAGGTCGTGTCGGTGGCGGAAGGTGAGGCGTCGCGCTTCAGCCAGATCGTCAGCGAGTACGAGAAATCGCCGCGTGTGACCCGTGAGCGTCTCTACCTCGAGTCCGTCGAGGGGGTGATGTCGCGCTCCCGCAAGGTGGTCGTCGACACCAAGGGCGGCAATCAGATGCTCTACCTCCCGCTCGACAAATTGGTGGAGCGCAGCCGCAACGACGAGGTCGCGGTCACCGCGCCGCGAGCCGGCGCTGCGGGGGGCGAGGCCGCGGAGCCTGCGCCTGCCGCCGATCCCCGCACCCGGACGGAGCGCTGACATGACCCAGACCCTTCAACGCCTCGTCGGCATCGTCATGGCGATCGGTGTCGCCCTCAGCTTCTGCGTCTTCACGGTCTCCGAGAACGAGGTCGCGATCCGTACGCAGTTCCGTGAGATCGTCGCCACCGGCTATGGCCCCGGCCTGCACTTCAAGTGGCCCATCGACACCGTGCGCAAGTTCGAGAAGCGCATCGTCTCGCAGAGCTTCGAGGGAGAGACCTTCCTCACCAGCGAGAACCGCGGCCTGATCGTCGACTACTACGTGAAGTGGCGCATCAAGGATGCCGGTCGGTATTCGCAGGCTTTCGGCACCGACACCGGCGCCGCCGGCCAGCGTCTCTCCGATATCGTCAAGGACGGCATCAAGAACGCGGTCGCGCAGCGCACGCTGCAGCAGATCGTCTCCGCGGAACGCACGGCGTTCACCGGCGACATGTTCGAGCGCGCCAGCAAAAGCGCCGAGGGTCTCGGTCTCGAACTGGTCGATGCGCGGGTGCAGA
Source organism: Proteobacteria bacterium UBA964 (assembly GCA_002292945.1). Taxonomy (GTDB): domain Bacteria; phylum Pseudomonadota; class Gammaproteobacteria; order Steroidobacterales; family Steroidobacteraceae; genus UBA964. The sequence goes on from DBCG01000086.1 coordinate 2,566, forward strand.
AGATCGGTCTGCCGCCGGACGTCGAGTCCCGCGTCTATGCCAGCATGCAGCAGAGCTTCGGTCGGCTCGCGCGCCAGTTGCGCGGCGAGGGCGAAAAAGAGGCGTTGCGGATCCGCGCCGAGGCCGACCGCAAGCGCACCGAGCTGCTCGCGGTGGCGGCCCGTGATTCCCTCAAGATGCGTGGTGAGGGCGATGCGAAGGCCGCAGCGCTTTATTCCGCGGCGTACGGTCGCAACCCCGAGTTCTACGCGTTCTACCGCAGCCTCCAGGCCTACAAGAACTCGCTCGGCAAGGAAGGGGATCTGATGGTGGTCTCGCCTGACAGCGAATTCTTCCGCTACTTGCGCGGTCCGGGCGGCGGCTCGACCCGCTGACACGACTGAAAGCGTAGCGTCCCGTGGCTCAAGGCCGTTTCGTCGTCATCATCGGCACCCAATGGGGTGACGAGGGCAAAGGCAAGATCGTCGATCTGCTGACCGAGCGCGCGTCCGCGGTCGCCCGGTTCCAGGGCGGCCACAACGCCGGTCATACGCTCATCGTCGGTGGCGAGAAGACCGTGCTGTCGCTCATCCCGTCGGGGGTGCTGCGTCCGCAGGTCGCCTGCTACATCGGAAACGGCGTGGTGCTCTCGCTCGAGGCGCTGTTCACCGAGGCCGACATGCTGGTGGCGCGTGGCGTGCCGGTGTTCGATCGGCTGCGCATCGCGCCGAACTGTCCGCTGATCCTGCCCTCACACATCGCGCTCGACCGTGCCCGTGAGCAGGCCCGCGGCGCGGATGCCATCGGCACCACCGGTCGCGGGATCGGTCCGGCCTATGAGGACAAAGTTTCGCGGCGTGCATTGCGCGTCGCCGACCTGTTCCAGCCCGCCCGTTTCGCGACCAAACTCGGCGAGATCCTCGACTTCCACAACTTCGTCCTGCAGCACTATTTCCGGCTGCCGACGGTCGACTTCCAGCAGACCCTCGATGCACACCTCGCCGCCGCGGAGCGCATCCGCCCCTTGGTGGTCGATGTCACCCTCGAGCTGCAGCGTCTGCGTGTGCAAGGCGCCAATGTGATGTTCGAGGGCGCACAGGGCGCGATGCTCGATGTCGACCTCGGCACCTATCCCTTCGTCACCTCCTCGAATACGACCGCCGGGTACGCCGGCACCGGCACCGGGATCGGGCCCTGCAACTTCGATTACGTGCTCGGCATCGTCAAGGCCTACACGACGCGGGTCGGCGCCGGGCCGTTCCCGACCGAGCTCTTCGATGAGACCGGCGAGTATCTGCAGCGGGTCGGCAAAGAGTTCGGAGCGGTGACCGGTCGCCGTCGTCGTTGCGGATGGCTCGATGCCGTCGCGCTGCGGCGGTCGGTGATCCATTCGAGCGTGTCAGGTCTTTGCATGACCAAGCTCGATGTGCTCGACGGGCTCGACTCGATCCGGATCTGCGTCGGGTACCGAGCGGCAGGGGAGGTCTCCTCTGAGCCACCGCTCTTCGTCGACGCTTTCGCCGATGTCGAACCGGTCTACGAGGAGATCCCGGGTTGGAAGGGCGTGACGCTCGGTGTGACCCGCGAGGCGGACCTGCCGCCGGAGGCGCGGGCGTACCTCGCTCGCATCGAAGAACTCGTCGGCGTGCCGATCGATGTCATCTCGACCGGTCCCGACCGCGACCAGACCATCATCCGCCGACATCCCTTCGGATGAGCCAGCGAAGCAGGGTCCTCTTTTCCCTGCGAGCGCTCTCTTTGCTCGCCGCGGTCATCCTCGGCGCGAGCGTCTCGCCCACCGCCTCGGCAGCGTGCGAGCGCAACGAGCCCGGCTATCTCTGGAACTTCGACGGCGCGATCGCCGAGAAGTATCCGATCCGCATGACGCTCGTCTTCTCCGGTGACACGCTCGAGGGCGTCTACACCTACCGGAGCCAGCTGCGCGACATCCGCCTGCGTGGTCGCATCGACGGCGGCAAGACCGTCGTGCTCGATGAGCTCGATGCGGCTGGCCGCGTCACGGCGCGCTTCGAGGGCGAGTTCGTGACCCGTGACCCGAAGGGTCGCTACGGCGACAGCGAGCTCGCCTGCGAGGTGATCGTCGGCAGCTGGGGCAAGGTCGGCTCCTCCGAGCGCCTGTCGGTCTATCTCGGCACCGAGGGCGCGACCGCGGGCAGCCTCAGGCACCGCTACGGCGCCATCGGCGTTCGCGACGACGAGGTCGTGCACCGCGGCGCAGCGCGTTTCTGGCGCGCCGTGAAGGCGGGCGATCGGGCCACCGTCGCGGCGCAGGTCCGCTACCCGACCGCTGTGACCCTCGATGGCAAGGTCCGTCGGCTGACGGGGCCCAAGGACCTGCTCGCGCTCTATGATGGCGTGTTCACGCCGAAGTTCGTCGGCGCTATCCTCGAGAGCACCCCGCGCTACATGTTCGTTCGCGACCAAGGCGCCATGCTCGGCAGCGGCTGGGTCTGGTTCGGCGCCGACGGCAAGGTGACCGCGCTCAACAATTTCTGATCCAGCCCCGGGAGGGGACCATGTACGACATCATCGTCTTCGGCGCCACGAGCTTCGTCGGCCGCATCCTCGTCCGCTACCTGCTCGATCGCCACGGTGCGGCGGACGGTGGCCTGCGCTGGGCGATCGCCGGCCGCTCGGCCTCCCGTCTCGAGGCCCTGAAGACGGAGTTCGGTGCGCCCTCGCTCCCCACGATCGTGGTCGATGCCGCCGATGCAGAGGGTCTGCGCAAGCTGTGCGCAACCACCCGCGTCGTGGTCTCGACCGTGGGACCCTATGCGCTGCACGGCGAGCCGCTGGTCGCCGCCTGCGCCGCGACCGGCACCGACTACTGCGACCTCACCGGCGAGGTGCAGTGGATCCGGCGCATGATCCTGCGTCATGAGGCCGCAGCCCGCGCGAGCGGTGCGCGCATCGTGAACTGCTGCGGTTTCGATTCGATCCCGTCCGATCTCGGCGTCCAGGTGCTGCAGCGGGAGTCCGTGCAGCGCTACGGTCAGCCGCTCGAGCGCGTGCGCCTGCGGGTCAAGAAGATGCGGGGCGGCGCCTCGGGCGGCACCGTGGCGAGCCTGCTCAATGTCATCAAAGAAGTCCGCAAGGACCCCGCGCTGCGCACCGAACTCGCGAACCCTTATTCTTTGTGTGTCGGTGCCGAGCCGCTCGCCACCCGGCAGCCGAACGTGTCGGGCGCGGTGTACGACGAGGCCTTCGGCAGCTGGTCGGCGCCGTTCGTGATGGCGGGGATCAACACCCGCATCGTCCACCGCTCCAACGCCGTGGGCGGTTATCCCTACGGCCGCGGGTTCCGCTACGACGAGGGGGTGCTCACCGGTCGCGGCCTGCGCGGGCGACTGACGGCGAGCGGCACGGCGCTCGGTCTTGGCGCGTTCATGGTCGGCGCAGCGCTCGGGCCCATCCGCGGCCTGCTCGAGCGCTTCGTCCTGCCCAAGCCGGGCGAGGGGCCGAGCCCTGCGGCACAGGCGAGCGGTTTCTTTGACCTCCGCCTGCATGGCACGACTGCGGATGGCCGCGCGCTGCGTGGCAAGGTCACCGGCGATCGCGACCCGGGCTATGGTTCCACCGCCAAGATGCTGGGTGAAGCGGCGGCCTGTCTGGCCTTCGATCTGCCGAAGGACGCGCTGCCCGGTGGGCTCTATACGCCCGCCACGGCGCTCGGTGAGCGCCTGGTGCAGCGGCTCGAGGCGCACGCCGGTCTGCGGTTCACCGTGGAGGATGTCGCGCGCGGCTGAGGGTCCGTCACCCGCGCCGCGCGTCTCACATCTCCGGTCGGGCCTGGTCGCGGGGCGTCAACGCGCAGTTGCCGAGCATCCACTTGAGGTTGATGGCGATGCGGTCGGCCTTCGGGTCGGTGAACGCGTAGCCGTGCTCCTTGACGCTGCCATCCGTCAGTTTCTCCATCACCGACAGCACCAGCGAGTCACGGTTGAAGTTGTCGTTCGATTCGTTGAGCACATGCCAGGTGACGGCACGCAGCATCAGGCCGATCTCGCGCGACTCGAGTCCGCGCTCCGGGTGGGCCGTCGAGCGGAACCAGTGCACTGCGCCCTTGTCGTGCAGTGTGAAGCGGTCGAAACGCTCGAACGGGACATCGATGCCACCGCCGACGCCCGGTACATCCGCATAGCAATGGAAGATGCGCGCGCGTTCGAGCCAGTACGGATCGCCCGAGGCGACACCGGTGATCCGCTTGCCATCAGACATCCGGTATTTGTGGTCGTGGATGAAGAGATCGTCGCGCGACAGCGAGATCTCGTTGTCCGTGTACACCGCCTGGCCTTCCCAATCGAAGCGGCAGGCCTTCGGACGTTGTAGACCTCGGAAGTGGTCGGCGCGGCGTTCGAAGTGATAATCGCAACCCTCCGTGCGGCGGAGGTCGCCAGGCTTCAGCGCCGCGAGTTCGTCCGGCCGGATCTCGCCCGACATGCGCAGGTAGTGCCGCAGGGTCACCTCGTCGGAGCCGGGGCCTGCGGCGAGCGTGGCGATGCGTGAAGAGGTCACGCTACCCTGCGGGGTATCCGTGCGGTTCACCCAAAGAAACGCGTAGGGTCCGAAGGCGGGGGCTTCGACGCGGGTGATGGTGGTCGACATGCGTGCGTGGCGGTCCTCGGCGGGCAGCTTGCGGCGACCGTCGAAGTAGGCCTGGTTGGCGTTGTCGTAAATGCCGGGCAGCAGCTCGGCCATGATCCGCAGGTTCCGTTCGCCGGCGGTGGAGTCTTGGCCTTGCGCCAAGGCGGCTCTGGGGGCGAGGGCGGCCAGAAGCAGCCCAAGCAAAGCGATAGAGATCTGGTGTCTTGGCATCTGCCGGAGGATGCCAGAGTTCCGCGCTGCGCGGATGCCGGGTCCCCGACCGACCCCAGCGTGGGGGGGTCGGTGGAGGGGGAGTGGTGCCCGGGAGAGGACTCGAACCTCCACGGTGTTACCCGCTAGTACCTGAAACTAGTGCGTCTACCAATTCCGCCACCCGGGCAGGGGGGGCGCGAGAATGTACGCAGCACCGCCCGGACTGTCAACGACGGCCCGCTCCGAAGCGGCGGATCCGCCTTGTGCGCAGGGTCTCCCCTCTGGGACGATGCAGGGATGACCAAACGCCGCGCCCGCAAGGGCAAGTCCTCCACCGGTCGTGCGCACGCCAAGGCACCTCCGGTCCCCGCCCATCGCAATGCGTCCCGTACCTCACGCCACGGGGGGCCGCAGCGTTCCGCCAACGGCGGTCGTACCGCAGCGGGCAGCATGGAGGGGTTGGTCAGTCCCCATCGGTCCGGCTTCGGCTTCGTCAAGGTCGAGGGCCAGGAGCAGAGCGTGTTCCTGCCGCCTCCGCAGATGTCGGGACTCACGGCGGGTGACCGGGTGCGGGTCCGGGTCCGGGAGGACGCCACCGGGCGGCTCTCCGGAGAGGTCGAGGCCGTGCTCTCGCGCGGTGTCACCGCCTTCCTCGGCACGGTCGAGGCGATCGGTCGCACGCTGTTCGTCCATTCGGTCGATCGGCGTCTCAGCCTCCGTTGCCTGATCCCGCCCGGCAAGGCGGGGGAAGCCCGCGCCGGGGACTGGGTGATCGCGCGGATCACCCGTTATCCGGACGGTCATCAGGGCGCCACCGCCGAGATCACCCGTCGATTGGATCCCGAACGGCCGCTCGAGATGGCCTGCGAGAGCGCGATCGCGCGCCATTCTTTGCCTGTGGATTTCCCGGGTGATGCGTTGGTCGAGGCCGAGCGATACGGCGAGCGTGTCGACCCGCGTGAGGCAGCCCGCCGTGTCGACCTGCGGACCTTGCCGCTCGTCACCATCGACGGCGCCGATGCGCGCGACTTCGACGACGCGGTCTACGCCGAACCGACGGCGCAGGGTTTCCGCTTGATCGTCGCGATCGCCGATGTCAGCCATTATGTCCGCCTCGGTACGCCGCTCGATGTCGCGGCGCGTGAACGCGGCACCTCGGTCTACTTCCCGCGGCGCGTGCTGCCGATGCTGCCGACCGCGTTGTCGGACCATCTGTGCTCGCTCGAGCCCGAGGTCGATCGGCTGTGCTTCGCCGCCGACATGCGCGTCAGCAAGGCGGGTCTGTTGCAGGACTTCCGTTTCTATCCGGCCGTGATGCGTAGCCATCGGCGTCTGACCTACGACCAAGCCTACGCGGCGCTGTTCGAGGGTCGGCCGGATGCTCAGCAGGCGCTCGGGCCGCTGTTGCCGGCGCTGCTGCCGCTGGTGGATCTCTATCGTTCCTTGCTCAAGGCGCGCCATCGGCGCGGTGCGCTCGATTTCGAGAGCAGCGAACCCAACTATGAATTCGACGGCAACGAGCGGGTCCGAGCCATCGGTCAGTACAGCCGCAACGAGGCGCACAAACTCATCGAGGAGTGCATGATCCTCGCCAATGTCGCGGCGGCCCGCGCCCTCAAGCAAGGTCAGGCGGGCGGTCTCTACCGGGTCCATGGCACGCCCGAGGAGAAGCGTCTCGATAGCTTGCTCTCGGCGCTCGCCTCGCTCGGTATCGAGGCCGAACTGCCTGAGGAAGTGAAGCCGCGCGACCTGCGCCGCATCACCGAGCGCCTCGGCAAGTCGGAGGACCGGCCCTTCATCGAGTCGCTGGTCGTGAGGGCGATGCCGCAGGCGGTCTACGATCCGCTCAACATCGGGCACTTCGGCCTCGCGCTCGGTGAGTACGCCCACTTCACCTCGCCGATCCGTCGTTATCCCGATCTCGTGGTGCATCGCGCGCTCAAGGCGGTGCTCGATGCGGGTGACGCGAGCGGCCGGCGCCATGGCGAGACCGAACTCGCGGTGTCGGGTGCGGAGCTCTCGAAGCTGGAGAAGAGGGCGGACGAGGCCGATCGCAGCGTCGACACTTTCCTCAAGTGCAGCTATCTGCGGGAGCGGCTCGGCCAGAGCTTCGAGGGACTGATCACCACCGTGGTCGAGTACGGCTGTTTCGTGCAGCTCCGTGGCATCAACATCGACGGGCTGCTGCGGCTCGAGGCGTTGCGCGACGACGATTACGTGCAGGAGCGCGGCGGCCAAGCCTGGGTGGGGCAGCGCACGCGTCGGCGCCTCGCGATCGGCTCTGCGGTGCGTGTGATCGTCACCAACGCCAACCCCGT
>DBCG01000115.1:0-2693 GCA_002292945.1 Proteobacteria bacterium UBA964
GGGCGGCGGCGCGGTGCTCGAGTTGGCGCAGCCCGGGATGGTGGCAGTGTTCTGCGAGCATGGCCCCGCCGAGGCGGGTCTTGCCTTCGCCGGCCATGCGCCGTCGGTCCAGCGTGCCTTCGCGTCCCATCATCACGACGACGAGATCCACTCGATCGGTCTCAGCGACCCGCGGGCCGTCGATCCCGGCAAGTTCAACGACTGGATCTCCTATCTCCTCAAGAGCCGCGGCGAAGACATCTTCCGCATGAAGGGCGTCATCGCGCTCTCCGGCGAGGACCGTCGGTATGTCTTCCACGGCGTCCACATGATGTTCGACGGTCAGCTCGAGCGGCCATGGCCGGTCGGCGCACCCCGCATCAATACTTTGGTCTTCATCGGCCGAAATCTCGATCGGCAGGAGATCGAGGCCGGCTTCGAGTCCTGCGTCGCGTGAGCCTGCGCGGGGCGTTCCGCCGATGAAGCGACCCTCTGCGATGCTCGAGACCCGCGGCGCGGTGGTGCTCGATGATTTCGTGGCCGATCTCTCCTGGGCTCCCGATGGCGGACGGCTGGCGGTAGCGGGCGGCGAGGGCAAGGTGTTCCTCGTCACACGGCCAGTCGGATCGTCGACCGGAGCAGCCAGTCGCGCACTACAGGCCCGCGAGGTCGGCGAACACCTGCTCGGCGCGCTGTCGGTGGCGTGGCAGCCGCGTGGCGAGAACTTCGTCTCCTGCGGCCAGGATGGAGCGCTCATGCTGCACGACGGTGTGGCCGGTCAGCAGCTCGCGCTGCAGCGGCCGCGTGCGCTCGGTCTCACATCGATCGCATGGGCGCCCGACGGACGCTGCCTCGCCACGGCGTCGGGACGCCAGCTCAATCTTTGGACATCGACGCTGGAGCTCGCACACGCGTTGCCGCCGTTGGAGGCGGGCATCGCGGCGATCGGCTGGGACCGGCCAGGGCGTGATCTCGCTGCTGCCGTCAACGGCGGTGTCATCGTGCATCGCATCGAACCGCCGCGTTTCGAGCTTCGAAAGTACGCTTGGGAGGCGCCGTGTGTGGCATTGGCCTACAGCGACAACGGCAAGGTGCTCGCCTGTGGTACCCAGGACGGATCGGTGCATTTCTGGTATCTGAACACCGGCCGCGACTCGCAGATGCGCGGCTATCCCGGCAAGGTCGACTGCATCGCCTTCAGCGGCGACTCACGCTGGCTCGCCACTGCGGCGGGTGATCAACTGGTGTTGTGGGATTTCGGCGGTCGAGGCCCCGAGGGCTCGCGGCCGCTCCAGCTTGCCGGCCACACCGATCGCATCGACGCGCTCGCGTTCCAGCCGAACGGTAATCTGCTCGCCAGCATCGGTCGCGACTGGCGCCTGTCTCTATGGCTGCCGGGCAAGACGCCGGGGGCGCTCGATGCGCATCTCACGGAGGCCGAACCCTCGTGCCTGCGTTGGTCGCCGGACGGCCGGTTCCTCGCGGTGGGCGAGCGCCGCGGCCGCGTCTCGATCTACGAGGTCTTGCGGCTCGCCTGATCCGGTGTATCGTGGGCCAGCATCCATCAAAGCTGTGTCCGAGGTGCCCATGTCCATCTGCTGCTCGCGTCGCCCCGCACTCGCCGTGGCGGCTTCACTCACGCTCTTCGTCGCCGTCTCGTCCCCGGCACTCTTGGCGGATGAGGCGCTGAATGCCAAGGTGGATGCGGTGCTCTCAGCGGGCCAGCCGCGGATGATCGGTTGGCGGCGCGATCTTCACCAGAACCCCGAACTCTCCAACCGCGAGTTCCGCACCTCGAAGATCGTGGCCGATCACCTGCAGCGCCTCGGCCTCGAGGTGCAGACCGGCGTCGCCAAGACCGGTGTGGTGGGTGTGCTCAAGGGCGGCAAGCCCGGTCCGACCATCGCGCTGCGCGCGGACATGGACGCACTGCCCGTCACCGAGCAGGTCGATCTGCCGTTCCGCTCGCGTGCCACCGCCACCTACCGCAACGAGACCGTCGGTGTGATGCACGCCTGCGGCCATGACACGCACACGGCCATGCTCATGGGCATCGCCGAGTCGTTCGCAGCGGTGCGTGCCGAGCTTCCGGGGACGGTGGTGTTCCTGTTCCAGCCTGCCGAGGAGGGTGCCCCGGCGGGCGAGGAGGGGGGTGCCTCGTTGATGATCAAGGAAGGCGTGCTCGAGCGGCACAAGCCCGAGACGGTGTTCGGGCTGCATGTCTTCGCCAACATGCCCACCGGCATGATCGGCTACCGCGGCGGCCCGCTGATGGCCGGCTCGGACTCCTACCGCATCGTCGTCAAGGGTCGACAGACCCACGGCGCGCGCCCCTGGGGCGGCATCGACCCCATCGTCGTCTCATCACAGATCGTCAACGCGATGCAGACCGTGGTCAGCCGCCAGACCGACATCACGGCGAACCCGGCGGTCGTCACGGTCGGTGCGATCAAGGGCGGCATCCGCCACAACATCGTGCCCGACGAGGTCGAGATGGTCGGCACCATCCGCACCTTCGATCCGCAGCAGCGTGCGACGATCCTGAAGAACATCGAGCGCTTGGTGACGCACACCGCCGAGGCGAGCGGAGCGACCGCGACCTTCGCGCTCGATCCGGGCTCCAACCCGGTGGTGCGCAACGATCCGGCGTTGACGGAGCGTGTGCTGCCTTCGCTGCGCAGTGTCGCCGGAGCGACCAATGTACGACCGGTGCC
>DBCG01000115.1:2795-3929 GCA_002292945.1 Proteobacteria bacterium UBA964
TCACGCCGCGCGAGCAGAACCTGCTGTCGGCGGCCTCCAACCACTCGCCGCTCTTCTTTGTGGACGAGTCGGCGCTGCCGATGGGGCAGCGTGCGTTCGCGCGTGTCGCGCTCGATTATCTGAGCGGCGCGAACGCTGCGCCACCCGGCCCGTAACGGCTCAGCCCTTCGGTACCGCGACGACGGCGGGCGCTTTGGCGGTACGGGCGATCTCCGCGGCGCGCTTCACCGCCGCGCGGATGCGCGGGTAGGTGCCGCAGCGGCAGAGGTTCCCGTCCATCGCCGCATCGATATCCGCATCGGTGGGCGCGGGGTTCCCCGCGACCAAGGCCGCAGCGGACATGATCTGGCCGGATTGGCAGTAGCCGCATTGGGCGACGTCGAGTTCGCACCAGGCCTGCTGGACCGGATGGAGTTTCTTCGCGTCGGCGGCGAGGCCCTCGATCGTGGTGATCTTCATGCGACCGACCGTTGAGACGGGCATCATGCAGGACCGGGACGGAACGCCGTTGACGTGAATGGTGCAGGCGCCGCACTGGCCGATGCCGCAACCAAATTTCGTGCCGACGAGTTCGAGATGATCGCGCAACACCCAAAGTAGCGGGGTGTCGGCGGCCACGTCCACCGAGCGGGACTGGCCGTTAACTTGGAGTATGTATTTTGGCATGGGAGGCAGGGGGAGAAAGTCGATTCTGACGATGGCCAGAAAGACGGAACGACGGGTGGAACGTCACTAAAAAAGGAACGGTGACGAAATGTTCGCGGTGCGCAAGTGACGGACCTTTTTTGTGGAGGCCCGTCGGTTAACGCCCTGAACCTTTGCAGCCCCGTCGCTGCATTTGGGTGGCCGAGAAAACGTGGCGCCGACGATTGACATTCGGTCGGAGCGATTGGTTTTTTCTTTGGCATGATCCTACCCCGGTGCACAGCGAGGCGTGTTTGGTGGCCTCGGGGTGTTTTTCTGAGCGATTCGGGACAAGGGTTGTTACGCGGATAACGGGCGATCGGTGCACTGCATGAAGCGGTCAAAGCTAATGCTCTCGCGTTTCGTTTTCGGCCTTTTCCTGGGGGCATCTTTTCCTGCGCTGAGCCGGACTCATTCAGATAACGCAGTAGTCGCCAAAAGGCGCACCGT
>DBCG01000042.1:0-123 GCA_002292945.1 Proteobacteria bacterium UBA964
CTGACCTCCTGTCCGTCCTGCCTACAGGGCCTCAAGCGCTACGGGGACGAGACCGCGACGGACGCCGACTACATCGTGGTCGAGATCGCCCGCCATGTGCTCGGCGAGCACTGGATGCGCGAC
>DBCG01000042.1:231-9371 GCA_002292945.1 Proteobacteria bacterium UBA964
CCGGCCAGCGCGCCCGCGGCGCTTGCGACCAGCCCATCGCCCCCATCACCCCAAAGATCTGCCTGCGCGGGGTCGGTTGAGACGAGCGGCGGACCCACGCCGTGGTAGCCGCGGCGCGCAGCGCCGCCCCAGACGAGCACATCCCCCGGCTCCAGCCGCACTTTCAGCGGCGTGCCGGCGCGGCGCGCGCCGTACCAGAAGAACATCGCGGCGGCGCCGAGCGTCACGGAGACGATGGGTTGCGTGAAGTCGCGCTCGTCGGCGTCGCGGTGTGCGCCCATCCGCGCGCCGGNNGATATACCGGTTGACGAGGCAGGCGTCGGGGTCGAAGCCGGGCCAGCCGGCTGCAGCCGCCGCGCGCTGTGCGAGATCGCGCAGCAGCGCGGGCATCGCGGGCCAGGGGCGCCCGGTCAAAGGATCGCAGGATTCGTAGCGGTAACCGCGCGCGTCGCTCACCCAGCCGAGCGCGCCACAGTTGGTCATGGCAGCGGACATGGGCCGTCCGCCGGGGGTTTTGAGGTGCCGAAACGACGCGGCGGCCGAGATGAACTCGACCGCCGCGACGATGCCTTCGGTGGGCCCCGTGAAGCCGTGCAGCAGCACGACCTCCGGGGCCACCGGCGTGGACTTCACCGGATCAGAACGCGAAGGTCACGCGTCCGTAGATGAAGCGACCCGACCGACCGAAGGGCGCGAGGTTCGAGAACGAGGTCGCACCCGTCGAGTTGAGGCCCGGCGGCAGCGGATCCGGGTACTTGTCGAACACGTTGTCGGCGCCGACCGCGAACTTCAGATGGTCGCCGAACTCGTAGCGACCTTCGAGGTCCACCAGCGTCTTGGGCGTCATCAGGAAGTCGGGCGCGGAGACCGTCGGCGCATTCTGCGGCGAGAGGACCTCGCCGTAGCGCGTGGCGCGGGCGGTGAGACCCCAGTTCGCGAGCGACCAGTTCACCGACAGCGCGTACTTGTCCTTCGGCGTGCCCTCTTCGAAGGTCAGGCGGTTGCCGCGATCGAACAGGATCGGCGCCGGGTTGAGCGCCGACAACTGCGAGGTCGCCGGCAGCTTGGTGACCGTGGTCTCGTTGAAGTTGGCGGTGGCGGTGATGTCGAAGCGACCCGCGCTGTCGGTGACGACGGGGTAGTTGAACACCACGTCGACGCCCTTCGTCACGGTGTCTACACCGTTGATGAAGAAGCGGCCGCCACCGATGCCGATGAAGCCCTGCGAGGTGAGGTAATTACGCACCGCCGCCGAGGTGAGGTTCTCCGAGAGCACGATGCGGTTGTCGAGTTCGATGCGGTAGGCATCGACCGTCAACGAGGCGCGATCGAACTGGAACACGGCACCGACCGAGAGGTTGGTGGCGTCTTCGGAGTCGAGCGGCTTCGCGCCGAGCGCAGCAGCCACCGGATCCGTCGCCGGGAAGGTGGTGATGTCGAACGGCACGCCGTTGATGAAGTTCGTCGAGGTGGTCGCGAAGTACTGCTGCTGCAGCGCCGGGGCGCGGAAGCCGGTCGAGTACGAACCGCGCAGCGCGAAGCCGTCCGCGAAGTCGTAGCGACCCGAGAGCTTGCCGGAGACGTTGCTGCCGAAGTCCGAGTAGTCCTCGACGCGCAGCGCCGCCGAAGCCAGCAGCTTCTCGGTGAGGTTCGCTTCGAGATCGATGTACGCACCGACCGCGTTGCGGCTCTCGTCGACCACGTTCGCCGGACGGAAGCCCGGGAAGACCTGGGCGCCCGAGGGGGTCGGGCAACCACCCGCCGCAGTGTCGGCGGCGGTCGGGCTGGTGCAGCCCGGGCTGCCGAGCGGCAGACGCACGCCGCCGTTTCGGTAGGAGTCCGGCTCACCGGCGGTGATGCTGTAGGACTCGCGACGCGCCTCGACGCCGACCGCGATGTTGAGCGGCGAGGCAAGGCCCGAGACCTCGACGCCGCGCACGCCCGAGAGGTTGAACACGAGCTGGTCGTAGTCGTAGCCGCCCGCATCGAACACGGTCTTGCTGGTGGGGCCGAGCGAGCGGTTCAGGGTGTCGACGATGGTGAACTCCATCTCGTTGAGGCCGTAGCCGAGCGAGGCGTCCATGTCCCAGCTGCCGAGCGTCCAACGCGTGCCGAAGGTCGCCGCATAGTCCGTGACATCCGGCGCGATCTTCGGCAGGAAGCCGTCGGGGTAGATCGAGGGGATGTTGCGGCCCGAGGGATCGTTGGCGAGACGCTGGAAGCCGGCCGACAAGGCCGAACGGTCCTGGTAGCTCGCCCAGGCGTAGAACTCGGCGTTATCGTTGATGTCGATGCCGGCGTTCACGAACAGCGTGGTCTGCTTCATCTCCGGCTCGCCGTACCACTGGCTGAAGCGGTTGAAGGTGATCTCACGCGGGTCGTAGGCGCCGTTGGCGAGGCGGGCGTATTGCGCACGGGCATCCCAGCCGCCGCGCTCGGTACGCTCCTGGTCCTTATATTCTGCGGCGACGGTGATGAAGCCGCTATCGCCCAGCGAGAAGCCCTTCCAACCGGAGACCGTGAGGGTCTCGCCATCGCTGCGCTTGCGGCGCAGCTCGGAGGGCGCAGACCAGGTCGCCGTCGGATTGGACGGCGGCGCACCGGTCAAGGTCTTGTAGGTCGAATCGCGCCAGCCGTAGCTCACGCCGAGTTCGCCGCCCGTGCTGTCTTCGCGCAGGCGAAGGTTGATGACGCCGGCGATGGCGTCCGAACCGTACTGCGCCGAGGCGCCGTCGCGCAGCACTTCGATGGCGCGCACGGCGGTGTTCGGGATGGTGTTGAGGTCGACCGCAGCGGAGCCGCGACCGACGGTACCGTTGACGTTGACGAGCGCGGCGCTGTGACGGCGCTTGCCGTTGATGAGCACCAGCGTCTGGTCGGGGCCGAGGCCGCGCAGCGTGGCCGGGCGCACGGTGTCCGTACCGTCGGCGAGACCGGGGCGCGGGAAGTTGAAGGACGGCAACGAGACCGACAACGCTTGGTTGAGCTCGGTGACGCCGAGATTCTGGAGGGCCGAGGCGGGGACCACATCGACGGGCACCGCGGTATCGAGCGCCGAACGGTTGGCGACGCGGGTGCCGGTGATCACGACCTGCTCGAGTTCCTCAGCGGCGGGCTTGGCGGCCTCTTGGGCGACAGCGGCCTGGGACAGTGCGGCGGCCACGAAAACGGCAACGATATTGTTGCGCATGTACAACTCCTTCAATGCGGACAGGGATCAAACTTTGACGAGAATAACCGGTCTTAGCCCCGAAACTCAACCGATTCCGACCTGCCGGCTGAGCATGGGCTTATGCAGGAAAGCAACAACTCGTTGGCCATCGAGCCTGGGCCGAACTTGGAAAAAAAGCCGCCCGGACATGACTTTCGGCATCTCTACCGCACCGCCTGGCAGGAGCAGACTAAGCCCCATGTCCCGCCCTTTCAGCGCCTTCCCGACCACGCCCTGCGATGAGTGCCTCGGCAGCGCCGAGAAGCACCTGCAGACGGACGCTGGGCTCGCGCTCTACTGCGAGCATGAGGGCGCCCTCGCCCTCTGCGAGCACAACCGTTGGCGCGTGATCTCCCCGCTGACCTTCGACGAAGCGACCGCCGTCCTCGAAGCCTGTGTCACCGCCCGCAAGATCACCGAGATCGAAGACACCGACATCAAAGACATGCAGATGGACGCCGCTGATTTCCAGCCTTGGCAGCCGCCGCGCATCCAGACCCAACGCCCCACGGCTGTCCCAGCCGATCGCCGAGCCAACGCAACCAGCCGCTGAGCGACGCCACGCGGTCACGCAAGGCTGTAATCTGCGGGTCGTATGCTCTTCGACCTCGAAACCCAGAATGTCCCCGCCGCCACCCGCAAGCAGTTGAACCTGCAGGCGGCGGTGCTGATCTTCACGATCCTCGCCGTGGCCGCCCTGCAGTTGCCGTGGCGACTCGAGGATTGGACAGCGCTCGAATGGGGCGGGGTCGGGGCATTGGTCTCCTTCGCCGCCGTATTCGGCGCCACGGTGCTCATGATCGAGTACGGCGCCAATTCGATCGAGCGCATCCTGCTGATCCTGCTGCAGATCGCCATCGTCGTGATCGCCTTCGACCGCTTCAGGAACTACCCCGGTCTCGTCTATACGGTGCCCGCGCTGTTGATCGTGGTCGCGACGCAGTTCGCGACGCTGTTCCGCGATTGGGTGGCGACGCTGCTGATCGTCATCTCGAGCCTCGCGTTCTGGGGCGTGAGCCTCATCAACATGCCCTGGCCGGGCGCGCTGCTGCCGACGCTGGTCCTGATCGCATTCCAAGGCTATGCGGTGAGCATCATCGCCTCGCGCGTCGAGGTCGACCGCGCACGCGGCGAACTCGCGCGCAGCAACGCCGAACTTGTGTCGATGCAGTCGTTCGTCGCCGAGACCGTGCGCGACCGCGAACGGCTGCGCATCGCGCGCGACCTGCATGATGTCACCGGCCACAAGCTGACGGCGCTCAAGATCAACCTGCAGATCATGCAGCAGCGGGTCAAGGACAACGCCGAGCTGCGGGATTTCGTCGACCGTGCGGCGCAGATCGCCGACGATCTGCTCTCCGACACCCGGGTGATCGTCCGTCAGATCAGCGGCGCCGAGGGCCTCGCGCTCGGCGAGTCGCTCACCAAGCTCGCGAGCCTCCTGCCCGACGGCATGATCACCGTCGAGCTCGAGGAAGGGCTGCGCGTCCAGAGCGGCGAGGTCGCGCGGCTGCTGCTGCGCGCCGGACAGGAAGGCACCTCGAACGCCCTGCGTCACGGCGGGGCGAACCGGATCCAGCTCAGCCTGCGGCGGATCGCCGACCGCTTCGTGATGCGCATCATCGACAACGGTCGCGGCCTGCGCGGCAAGCCTGCCGGCTTCGGACGCAGCCAGCTCGCAGCGCGTGTCAAAGAATTGAACGGGGAGTATCGCCTGATCGACCATGCCGCGACGGGTGGCACCGGCTGCGAACTCGAGATCACCCTGCCCGATGAGGCCTCGCCGAACGCCTGACGGCTACAGGAGCCCCGCGGCGATGGCGCGGATCACCGCTTGGGTGCGGTCGCGCGACTCGAGCTTGGTCATCAGGTCGCTCATGTAGTTCTTGACCGTGCCCTCCACGAGACCGAGCGCCTGCGCGATCTCTTTGTTGGTGAGGCCGGTGGCGGCGAGGCGCAGCACGCCCTTCTCGCGCTCGGTCAGGGAGGTGTCGAACGCCACGGCATCGCCTTGACGCTCGCTGGCCCGCGTCGCACGACGCATGGTGTGGGTGACCACCGGGCTGAACCACTGGCCCCCGACCGCCACCGCCTCGATGGCGGCGAGCAGATCCTCGGGCGTCGCCCCCTTAAGCAGGAAGCCTCGCGCACCAGCCGCCAAGGCTTCATCGAGCAGGTTCGCCTCGTCGAAGGTCGTGAGCAGGATGACCGGGATCGGGCAGATCCAACCGCCGAGCCGCCGGACCACATCAAAGCCGTTGAGGCCCGGCATGCGGATATCCGAGACCACCACATCCACCGGATTGCGCCGCATCTCGGAGATCAGCTCGGTGGGTTGTGTGGTGGCGTAGTCCACCCAAAGCGTCGGCATCGTGTCGAGGAGCGTCCTCAACCCTTCCAGCACGATCGACTGGTCATCGACCAGCGCTACGCGGATGCGATCATTTAACCGGTGCGGGTCCAACTGGCTTTGACCTTCTTGGACGGTGCGACCAGGCCGACCGAATTGCCGTTTGCGACCACATCGATGCCCTGCGACGCCGTCGGCACCACGCGCAGCGTGCCGCCGGCGCTGATGACCTGCGCGGTGGCATAACTGCCATCCTCGGCCGACACCGTCACGAGGTAGTGACCGCCGGCAGCCGCATCGAACAGCGGTGCCACCGAGCCGTAGGAGACGAACAGTTCCTTGCCGCCGGTGTTGACGACGCGTCCGCGCAACCGCGCCGCATCGACGCTGTCGATCACCGCATCATCCGCGTCCAATTCCTTGAATCGGGCCTTGTCCGCCTCGATGCGCGCTGCCCGCAGCTCTTCGATGTACGCCCGATCGGCGGTGAGGTTCTGGACCTTGAAGGTCGGGGTCAGCACGACCATGGTGTCCGGCTCACGGGTGAGCTCGAAGCGTGCGACGAAGGTCTCCGTCTTACCGAGTCGCTCATCGATCTGGATGATCTGTGCCTCGGCTTGGAACAGGCGCTCCTCGACCATCGCAAGGGTCTGCTCGGCGACGACGAGGCGCGCGTCCTGCGCATCGAGGCGCGTGTCCTGCTGCTTCAGGCCCTCGATCAGCACCGGGATGAAACCCGTGTAGTTGACCGACTTGAAGCCCTGCGCGTCGGTGGAGACGAGCTCCGGTAGGACCTTCTCGACCTCCTGCGCGATCACGCCGATCTGCGGGCGAGGCGAGAAGCCCCGGTCCGGGAAGGCCTCGCGGTTCCAGTCGTAGGACACGCCCTGCAGCTTGCGCACGATCGAGAGCGCATCCGTGATGGCCTGGAGATTGGTCTTGAAGCGGGCGTCGGAGGTGAGCTCCACACCCTGCGCGAAGACG
The DNA here is from genome assembly GCA_002292945.1 of Proteobacteria bacterium UBA964. GTDB lineage: Bacteria > Pseudomonadota > Gammaproteobacteria > Steroidobacterales > Steroidobacteraceae > UBA964. The sequence goes on from DBCG01000042.1 coordinate 6,777, forward strand.
CGCGTGCCGCGGATGTCGCCCTCGACATCGAGTTTGAAGCCCGCGCCCGGCGCCTTGCCGAGACCCATGTCGCCGTCGCGGGTGACCTGCAGCAGCGCCGTGCCGGCGTCGTTCTGCAACTCGAGCAGGTTACTCGTCTGACCGACCGCGCCGCGCACGACGAGACCGATGGCGCTCGCCGTCGCGTTGATCTGCAGCTGGTTGCCGATCTCGACGCGACCGTCGTTGCCGATACGCAGACGCTCCACACCGTTGGTGCTGAACGCCAAGGTGTCCGCGGCCGGCAGGTACATGCCGTTGCCGGTCGCCGTGCCACCCGTCGGGATGAACTTGAGCGCCGAGGCGGTGCCCGTGGTGGCGAGGTTGGTGCCGTCGAAGGTCAGCTCGGAACCGGTGGTCAGCACCCTGGACGCGTTGAGGTATGGGATGCCGTTGATGGCGCCGCCCGCGAGCGTGACCGCACCGTCGAAGGTGCTGGCGCCGCGGGCGCGGAAGCTGCCGTCGAGGTCGACCAAGCCGCTGGCATTGAAGGTACCAGTGGAGAGCGAATTCGTGGAGATCGACGTGGCCGTCAGCGCGTCGGTGGTGATACCGCCGTTGGCGTTGAGGGCGCCGGTGAGCGTGGTCACGCCGGTCACCGCGAGCGTGCCGCCGATCTCGCTCGCGCCCGAGGCGCGGAAGGTCCCGGCGACATCCAACCGACGCTGCGGATTGTTGGTGCCGATACCCACATTGCCGAGCCCATCGACGCGAAGCTGCTCGGTACCACCGGTGCTGATGATCACCGACGAGGTGAGCGCGGCGAGCCGCAGTGCATCCGCGGCGGTCACGAGCGGCGTGCTCAAGGAAGTATTGGCGGCGAGTTGCGTACCCGTGAGCGCCGTGAAGGTGCCGGCGACCGGCGTGGTGCCACCGATGATCGCGTTGTCGATCGTGCCGCCCGAGAAACTGCCGCCGCCGATCGTCATGCCGGTCAGCGTGCCGCCCGAGATGGCGGCCGTGGTGGCGGTGAGGGTGTCGGTGACGAGACCATCGACGACGGTCAGTCCGTCGTTCGCCGTCACCGCGCTGTTGAGGAGGGTCACGCCCGTCACGCTCAGCGTGCCGCCGACCGTGCCGTTACCCGATGCGTTGAGGTCGGTCGTGGTCACACCACCGTTGGCGGTGAGCAGACCAGTGAGGGTCGACACACCCGCGACCGTGGCATCGCCGGTCGCTTCGAGGGTCGTGAAGCGGCCGGTGTTGGCGGTGGTCGCGCCGATCGAGGTGTTGTTGATGGTCGCGTTGGTGATCGTACCGCCGCCGATCGCGACATCGTTGGTCTGGAACTGGCCGCCCGAGGTGATGATCGCGCGGACGCGGTTATTGGTCACGAGCCGCAGGTCGACATTGTTCGTGGCGCCGATGAAGTTGCTGCCCGCGCTTGGCGCACTGCCAAGCGCCCCGCCGCTGCTGGTCGCACTGTTACCCGTGAGGGTCCAAGCCGCGCCTGCGGTGACGGGGTTGACCCAGACGAGGTTACCGCCACCGTCCGTGGAGAGCACATTGCCGCTGTCGCCGTCGGCGCCAGGCAGCGTCCAGATGCGATTGCCGAGGAGCGTGTTCGGTGCGCGGAAGCCGACGAAGTTGTCGCCGGCAAGATCCGTGAACTGAAGCGCCGAAGTGATCGAGGCGAGCGCGGTGGGCTGCAGCGTCACCGTGCCGGAGGCCGCGAGCGTGGTGGTCGTGATGCCGCCGTTCGCTTCGAGCAGACCGCCGACGCTGTTACCGCCGGTCACCTCCAAAGTCGGCGTCCGGATCCCGCCGTTCGCGTCAAGCTGGTTCACGAGGGTGGCCGCGCCATTGACCGTCAACGCGCCCACCAACTCCGTGGCACCGTCGACGCGCAGCGCACCACCGATGATGCCGGCACCTGAGGTCGTGATCGTCGTGGTGCCCACTCCGCCGTTGGCCGTGAGCAAGCCCGTCAGCGTCGTCGTGCTGGTCGCCACCAGAGTGGTGAAACGCCCGGTGTTCGCCGTGATGGCGCCGATCGCCGTGTTCTCGATGCCGCCCGTCGCGCGCAGCACGCCGCCGACGGTGGCGTCGCCCGAGGTGGTGAGCGTCGTGGTCGACACGCCATTGTTCGCGGTCAGCAAGCCGCCGAAGGTGCCGGTGCCCGAGGCACTGAGGTTGGTCGTGGTGACACCACCGTTGGCGGAGAGCAGGCCGGTCAGGGTCGAGGCGCCGTCGACCGACAGCGCATTGCCGAGAGTCGTGGCACCCGTCACGCCGAAAGTGCCCGCGACCGTGGCGTTGCCGGTGGCGGCCAGCGTCGTGAAGCGACCGGTGTTCGCCGTGATGGCGCCGATCGCCGTGTTCTCGATGCCGCCCGTCGCGCGCAGCACGCCGCCGACGGTGCCGTCGCCCGAGGTGGTGAGCGTCGTGGTCGACACGCCGTTGTTCGCGGTCAGCAAGCCGCCGAAGGTGCCGGTGCCCGAGGCACTGAGGTTGGTCGTGGTCACACCACCGTTGGCGGTGAGCAGGCCGGTCAGGGTCGAGGCGCCGTCGACCGATAGCGCGTTGCCGAGGGTCGTGGCACCCGTCACGCCGAAA
>DBCG01000042.1:9406-9872 GCA_002292945.1 Proteobacteria bacterium UBA964
CGTCGTGAAGCGACCGGTGTTCGCGGTGGTCGCGCCGATCGCGGTGTTCTCGAGGCCACCGGTCGCGCGCAACACGCCGCCGACGGTGGCGTCGCTCGAGGTGGTGAGCGTCGTGGTCGACACGCCGTTGCTCGCGGTCAGCAGGCCGCCGAAGGTTCCGGTGCCCGACGCGTTGAGGTTGGTCGTGGTGACACCACCGTTGGCGGTGACCAGACCGGTGAGGGTCGAGGCGCCCGCGACCGACAGCGCATTGCCGAGGGTGGTGGCACCCGTCACGCCGAGCGTGCCCGCGACCGTGGCGTTGCCGGTGGCGGCCAGCGTCGTGAAGCGGCCGGTGTTCGCGGTGGTCGCGCCGATCGAGGCGTTGTTGATCGTGCCGTTGCGGACATCGATGTTCCGGATTCGGAACTCGCCCGAGTCGTCGATGATCGCGCGCACGACGTTGCCGGCGACGAACTGCAGCGGC
>DBCG01000123.1:0-209 GCA_002292945.1 Proteobacteria bacterium UBA964
GCGCCAAGCCAAGGGCGCGGTGCACGCACTGCTCGAGAAGGCCTATGTGAACCGCGACCGCGTCGCGCTGATGAGCTTCCGCGGCCAGGGCGCCGAACTGCTGCTGCCGCCGACCGGCAGCGTGGAGCTGCTGCGGCGCGCCGTCGACCAGATCCCGACCGGTGGTGGCACGCCGCTCGCCGCCACGCTGGTCGCGGCGCTGGAGGTCG
>DBCG01000123.1:220-452 GCA_002292945.1 Proteobacteria bacterium UBA964
GCAACAAGCGCGCCGCCGCGGCCTGCAAAATGTGGTGCTCGTACTGCTGACCGATGCCCGCGCGAACGTCGGCCTCAAGGCGGACCGGGCGGGAGTCGAGGACGAACTGCGGCAGCTGGCGCTGCTCGCGGCCGCCTCAGGCCTGAAAGCCCTCGTCATCGACACGCAGCGCAGCTACCTGAGCCAAGGCAGCGCGCAGAAGCTCGCGGCTTGGCTCGGCGGCCAGTATCTC
>DBCG01000123.1:467-5604 GCA_002292945.1 Proteobacteria bacterium UBA964
TATCTCTACCTGCCGGGTGCGAGCGGCGCCACGATCGCCGCCGCGGCGCAGTCAGCGGCCTGATTCGCGGTAGAGCGCACCCGTACGCGTGGCGAGGAAAGCCTCGAGCGGGATGTCCTCCTGCTTCAGGAAGCCCTGCTGCGGCAGCACGCCTTCACGCACCATCTCGATGACCGCGACCACCGACGCCGATGTCGTCCAAGCGATGGCGGTGCGTGACTGCCCACCGATCACACGCGGGTAGTAGGCGCGCACGAACTCTTTGCGCTTGAGCTGGCCCGTCGTCTGCCCTTCCGCAGCGGCATGGACATAGACCACGTCCGCATCGACCGGCGGCTTGGCGTTGGCCAGGATCTGGCCGGCGAGATCCCGACGCTCGCGCATCAAAAGCTCATGGAAGAAGAAGTTCATGAGGTCCACATGGCCCGGATAGCGCATGGTCTTGTAATCGAGGTTCGCCACACGCCCCTTGTAGGTCTCGCACATGGTGCCGAGCCCGCCGGAGGTCGTGAACGCCTCGAGCTTCACGCCATCGATGTAGATCGTCTCGATCCACTCCATCGCAGAGACCGTCTTGTGCACGCCCTCCTCGATGACCTCACAATCGTTGAGATATTCGTTGACGACGCCTTCGGCGGACCAGTTGAAGGCGTAACCGAGCAGCCCCGTCGGGTTCTGCGGCAGCGCCCCGACGCGCAGCCGGATGGAGCGCACGCTGTCGAACTGCGAGGCGAGATGCGCACCGACGATGCCGATGAAGCCCGGCGCGAGACCGCACTGCGGGGCCATCAGAGCGCGCACGTCGGCGGCGAGCCCACGGATGTGCTGCGTGGTCGGCACATCCTCTGTGAGGTCGAAATAATGCAGACCGAGCGCATGGGCGACGCTCGAGACGCCCTTGTTGAGCGCGTACGGCAGACAGGAGAGCACGGCGTCCTGTCCGTCGAGCGCGGCGCGCAGCGCGGCCGGATCGGCGACCTCGAGCGGCCGCACGGCGAAGGGCGCGACGACCCCGGCGCGGTTATCGAAGGCGGTGACCTCGAAACCCGATCCATTGAGAAGTTCCGCAGCCAGATGTCCGACCTTACCAAGACCGAGCACCGCCACTTTTGAGATCGTCATGCGCACTGCTCCCCGAGTTCAGATGTCGAAGTTCACGCCCTGCGCCAACGGCAGGCTACGCGAGTAGTTGATGGAATTGGTCTGGCGCCGCATGTAGGCCCGCCAGGAGTCCGATCCGCTTTCGCGGCCGCCGCCGGTCTCCTTCTCGCCGCCGAAGGCACCGCCGATCTCCGCGCCCGAGGGACCCATGTTGACGTTGGCGATACCGCAGTCAGACCCGACCGCCGACAGGAAGGTCTCCGCCTCGCGCAGATCGGTGGTGAAGATGCTGGACGACAGACCCTGCGGGACGTCGTTCTGCAGCGCGATCGCCTCCTCGAGCGTGTCCCAGGCGAGCACATACAGGATCGGCGCGAAGGTCTCCTCGCGCATGCCGGCGGTCTGCGCCGGCATCTCGACGATGGCCGGTTCGACATAGACGCCGCCCGCGGGCACGCCCGTGGTGACCGGTCGTCCGCCGTGCACCGCACCTCCTTCGGCACGTGCGCGCTCGAGCGCGGCGAGCATACGATCGCGTGAGCCGGCGTCGATCAGCGGACCGACCAGCGTGCCGGACGCTCGGGGATCGCCGATGGGCAGCGTCGCGTAGGCCTTGCGCACACGCGCGACCAGATCATCGCGGATCGAGCGGTGCACCAACAGACGCCGCAGCGTCGTGCAGCGCTGGCCGGCCGTGCCGACCGCAGAGAACACGATCGCACGCACCGCCATGTCGAGATCGGCGGACGGCGAGACGATCATGGCGTTGTTGCCGCCGAGTTCGAGGATGCTGCGACCGAAGCGCGCCGCGACCTTCGGGCCGACGATCGCACCCATGCGCGTGGAACCGGTGGCGGACACGATGGGCACCTCACGCGAGGTGGCGAGCGCATCACCGAGCTCTGCGCCGCCGATCACGCACTGCACGAGCGCCGGCGGCGCGTCGCTGCCGAAGCGCGCGAGGGCGCGCTCGAAGATCTTCATGGAGGCGAGCGCGGTGAGCGGGGTCTTCTCCGAGGGCTTCCAGATGACCGGGTCGCCGCAGACGAGCGCAAGGGTCGCGTTCCACGCCCAGACCGCGACCGGGAAATTGAACGCCGAGATCACCGCGCAAGGCCCCATGGGATGCCAGGTCTCCATCATGCGGTGCCCCGGGCGCTCCGAGGCGATCGTGAGGCCGTACAACTGCCGCGACAGACCGACCGCGAAGTCGCAGATGTCGATCATCTCCTGCACCTCACCCAAACCCTCGGTCGCGATCTTGCCGGCCTCGGCCGTGACGAGCGCTGCAAGCGAGGCCTTCTCCGCGCGCAGTTCCTCGCCGAACAGGCGGATCAGTTCACCGCGGCGCGGTGCGGGCACCGCGCGCCAGGCGAGGAAGGCCGCGTGCGAGCGCGCGATGACCGCGGGCATGTCGGCGAGCGGTGTGACCGGCGCACGACCGAGCTCGCTGCCGTCGATGGGTGAACGGACGATGATCTCCATGGCTTCGACTCCTCGATGATCTGTAGCGGCTCAGCGCCGGCCGGCGGCTTGCGCTGCGGCGAGCACGCGCTCGGCCTGCAAAAGATGAGGACGGTCGACCAGCCGACCGTCCAAGCGGAAAGCGCCGACACCCGGGTGGGCCGCGAAGGCGGCACAGACCTGCTCGGCCTGCGCGACTTCGGCCGCCGAGGGTGTGAACGCGGCGTTCAACGCGGCCACCTGCGCGGGATGGATCGCGAGCTTGCCGACGAATCCGGCGCGGCGTGACGCGCGTGCGCGGCGCTCCACCGCCTCGACATCGCGGATCTCGGTGTCGACGGTGTCGATCGCCGGCACGCTGCCCGCGGAGGCGGCATAGAGCGTGAGCGAACTCGCCAAGGCATAGGGCAGCTCGTACTCGCCCGCTGCATCGCGGTTACCGAATGCACCGAGTTCGGTGGCGAGATCTTCCGCACCCCAGGTGAGCGCCGCGACGCGCGCAGGCAGACAAACGAACGAGCTCATGCTCAGCAGCGCGCGGGCGGTCTCGGTCACCATGGGGATCACACGCGTGCGCCCGAGCTCGAGGCCGTGCTGCGACTCCAAAGCCTCCAGCCAATGATCGAGCCGGTGCAGGTCATCGCCGTGGCGCGCCTTGGGCAGGACCACGCCGTCGGGGCGTCCCGGCAGCACCGCGACGAGATCGGCGAGCGCATCCGCGGTCTGGATCGGGTTGATGCGCACCCAGAGCGGCAGGCTGCGCGCGCCCGCCGGACGGGCGGCGAGATGCGCGGCGATGGACTCGCGCGCGAGCGGGCGTCGTTCAGGCGCGACGGCATCTTCGAGATCCAGGATGACGGCATCGGCACCGCTGGCCTCGGCTTTGACGAAGCGATCCGGGCGGTCCCCGGGCACGAACAGCATCGAACGCATCGATTGGTCCCTGTTGCGGCCCCAAAAGGGGCGATTTTTCGGGCGCCAAGGATACACCGCCGGCGCGGCCTGCATCGTCTGGACTCCACTGGACCGAAGCGCGGTAAAGTACGCCCATGCCTGACGAACCCATGCCCCCGAGACCCCCGGGGACGCCGCCGCCGCAGACAGCACCGGCGCAGGCTGAGCTGCCTTTGGACCTGCTCGTCGTCGGCGCTGGCCTCGCCGGTGTCGGTGCCGCAGCGGAGTTCCTCAAACGATTGCCGGGCCAGCGCATCGCCGTGCTCGAGTCCCGTGCCGACTTGGGCGGCACTTGGGATCTCTTCCGCTACCCCGGCGTGCGCTCGGACTCCGACATGTTCACCTTCGGCTACCGCATCCGTCCGTGGCGCGGGCTCGTCTCGATGGTGGACGGCACCTCCATCCGGGAATACGTGCGCGCGACCGCCGTCGAACTCGGCGTGCTGCCGCTGATCCGCTTCAACCGGCGTGTCACACACCTCGCTTGGTCGAGCGCCGAGGCGCTGTGGACGGTCACCGTCCACGAGACGCAGCCAGGCGACGAGCGCGGCGCGGCGGCGGGCCCCGCGCAGACGATGCGTGCGCGCTTCGTGCACCTCTGCACCGGGTACTACCACTACGCCGAAGGCTACCGACCCGAGTTCCCGGGCGAGGCCGATTTCCGCGGTCGCTTCGTGCACCCGCAGCGTTGGCCCCGGGATCTCGATCATTCCGGCAAGCGCATCGTGGTCATCGGCAGCGGGGCGACCGCCGTGACGCTGGTCCCCGAGCTCGCCAAGACCGCCGCACATGTCACCCAACTGCAGCGCTCGCCGACCTACATCGTCTCGCAGCCTGCCGAGGATCGCATCGCGCGCGCGCTGTCGTCGCTGCTGCCCGCGCCGCTGCTCTTCCCGTTGGTGCGTTGGAAAAACATCCTGTATGCCGTCGGCTCTTTCGCACTCTCGCGCTGGAAGCCGCAGGTGGTCGCGGGGCAGATCATCGCGATGGCGAAGGCCGAGCTGCCGCCCGGCTACGATGTCTCCCGACATTTCAAACCCACCTACGGACCGTGGGACCAGCGCGTCTGCGTCGTGCCGGACGGAGACCTCTTCAAGGCCATCTCGCGCGGATCGGCCTCGATCGTCACCGACACCATCGAGCGTTTCCTGCCCGAGGGGATCCGCCTGACCTCGGGCGCCACGCTGCCCGCGGACATCGTCGTCACCGCGACCGGTCTCAAGGTCGTGGCCTTGGGCGGCGCTGCGGTGACGGTCGACGGTGTGCCCGCGGCCCTGCGCGACACCATGGTCCACCGTGGCGCGATGTTGAGCGGCCTGCCGAACCTCGTGCTCACCATCGGCTACACCAACGCCTCGTGGACGCTGCGGGCCGATCTCATCGCCCAATATGTCGTGCGCCTCGTCAAACGCCTCGCCAAAAAGAAGGCGGACTATGTCGTCGCCGAGCGCGACCCGACCGTCGCCGAGCGGCCGCTGCTCGATTTTTCCTCTGGCTATGTGCAGCGCGCCCTCGATGCGCTGCCGACCCAAGGCGACCGCTTCCCGTGGCGCGTACACCAGAACTACCTGAGGGATCTCATCGTGACCCGATACAGCCGACTCGAAGACCCCGCCCT
>DBCG01000123.1:5716-8534 GCA_002292945.1 Proteobacteria bacterium UBA964
CGCGCGCTTGCGGTCGGACTCGCCGCCCGCGGCTGCCACCTCGCGCTCGCCGACATCCGACCGGCGACGCTGGAACCGCTCGCCGCCGAACTCGCACCGCGCGGCCTACGCCTCTCCTGCCACGCACTCGATGTCGCCGATCGCGACCAGGTCGCCGCCTTCCCCGAGGTCGTCGCCGCCGCGCATCCGACGGTGGACCTGCTCTTCAACAATGCGGGCGTCGGGCTCATCGGACGTTTCGACGAAGTGAGCGAGCAGGACTTCGAATGGCTGCTGTCGATCAACTTCCACGGCCTCGTGCGCATGACGCGCGCCTTCCTGCCGACGCTCAAGCAGCGGCCGCAGGCGCAGCTCGTCAACATCGCGAGCCTCTTCAGTCTCGTCAGCCCCGCCGGCCAGACCGCCTACTGCGCCAGCAAATTCGCCGTGCGCGGGTTCAGCGATGCGCTGCGGCACGAACTTGAGGGGTCGACCGTCGGCGTCAGCGTGGTGTGCCCCGGCGGGGTCGCGACCCGCATCGCGAAAGATGCCCGGATCGGTCACGGCGTCGACACGACGACATGGAAGACCGACCTGCAGCGCGCCGCCAAGCTCCTGAGCCTGCCGCCCGAGAGGGCCGCCGAGACCATCCTGAGCGGCGTGGAGCGCCGCAAACCGCGCATCCTCGTCGGCAACGACGCCAAGGTCGGCGCGTTCCTCGAGCGCCTGATGCCCATCGGCTACTACCGCCTGATGCGCGGCCTGCTGGGAGACTGAGGCGTGACCGCCCTCGCCGTCCTCGCGACGCTCTGCGCACTCGGGCTGCTCGGAGCGGCGGCGCTCACCACGCGGCTCGCGCGTCGCGCCGAGGCCGCCCTCCCGCCCGCAGGCCGGTTCATCGAGGTCCCCGGCGCGCGCTTGCATGTGGTCGAAGCCGGGGAACTGCATGACGGACGCCCACCGATCCTGATGTTGCACGGGCTCGCCGGGCAACTGCACCACTTCCGCTATTCTTTGGTCGACGCGCTTGCACAGGACACCCGGGTGGTGGCGGTCGATCGTCCCGGGTCCGGCTACTCGACGCGCGAACGGGACCGGGCGACGACGCTCGAGGAGCAGGCCGATGCGATCGCGGCGCTGATGGACCACCTCGGCTTCGATCGGGCGCTGCTCGTCGGCCATTCTTTGGGCGGAGCCTTGTCGCTCGCCGTGGCGCTGCGGCACCCCACGCGCGTCACGGGGCTCGCGCTGCTGGCGCCGTTGACGACGATGCCGAGCGACCCACCCGAGGTCTTCCGCAGCCTGCAGGTCCCCCACCTCCTGCGCAGCCTGATCGCCCGGACCGTCGCGATCCCGGCCTTCGTCTCGCGCCGGGAAGCCCTGATGCGGATCGTGTTCGGCCCGGAGGATGCCCCGGGCGATTACGCCCGCCGAGGGGGCGGCCTGTTGTCGCTGCGACCCCAGCAGTTCCTCTCCGCCGCCGAGGACTACGCGGCCGTCCCCCGCAGCCTTCTGACGCTTGAAAACCGCTACGACGAACTCGCACGCGAGCCCGCCGCGCCCCTGCCCATCGCGGTCTTGTATGGCCGCGAGGACCGGGTGCTCGACTACCGACCCCAGGGCGAGGGCTTTGCCGCACGCGTACCGCATGTCCGCCTAGAACTCGTCTCGGGCGGTCATATGCTGCCGGTCACGCAACCGGCACGCTGCGCCGAGTTCATCCGTCGCGCGGCAGGGTTCGAGTGACCTCGAAGCGTCGCGTCGTCGTTGCCTGGGTCGCAACCGTGACCGCAGGCGCCCTCCTCGGCGTCGGTAGTGCTTGGCTCTGGCTCACGCGGACCGACCCGGCGGGGACGCGCATCGGGCCGTGGCTGGTGAACCTCGAGGCCGGTAGCCGCGACGCCTCGATGTACACCCGCGCACGCATCGCCCTCAAGGCGCTGCTCGCGCTCGACCGCCGCGAGACGCTTTACTACATCGCGCAGCAGGACGACGCCGGCCGGCTGCTGCGTTCAAACTGCCGGTATCTCATCAGCGGCAGCATCCCGGCAGCGCGCTGGTGGAGCGTCACGGCCTACGCCGACGACATCTTCCTGTTCCCGGACGCCGAACAGCGCTACAGCGTCAGCGGCGAAAACCCGACCCTGAACACCGTGGGCCGCTTCAGCGCAGTCACGGGCCCAGAGACGCCCGTCAGCGGTGCCACCAAATGGTTGCCGACGCCGGGTGACCGCGGTCTCATCCTCACGCTACGCCTCTACAACCCAAGCCCCGAGGTGCAGGCGGACCCGGGCGCGCTCGCCGTGCCGTCGATCCAACGGCAGGGGGAGTGCCCGTGAAGCCTTGGCAGCGCTGGCTCGCCGTAGGGCTCATGGTGACGGTGCTGACGCATCTGCTCACCGTGTGGGCGCTGCCTCGCCTCATCATGCGAGAGGCGATGGCGCGTATCACCAACGAGACCGCCGCGCAGGCCCGCGCGCAGGGCGCGCCGCAGGCGGCGACCGGTGTTTACCTCCCGCCGCCCACCGACCACACCCAGCGTCGCATCGTGATGCCGAGCCCGGATCTGCTCTACGCCACCTGCACCCTCGACCTCTCGAAGGGCCCGATGCGCGTCACGGCCGAGGTCGACCATCCGCGATACTGGTCGGTAGCCCTCTACGGCGCGAATTCCGATAACTTCTTCGTGGTCAACGAACGCTCCGCCGCCGCGCAGCGGCTCGACCTCTGGGTCGTTCCTCCGGGAACCGAACGCATGTCGATCAACGCAGAACGCGGATCGACCGTGGTCGACGCCCCGAGCCGCAAGGTACTGCTCTTGATGCGGCTGCTGTTGACC
>DBCG01000110.1:0-14470 GCA_002292945.1 Proteobacteria bacterium UBA964
GTCGCGAAGATCCTGAAGTAAGGCGCGCGGCGCCCTTCCGGATCCCATTCACTTCCAGGATAACCAAAGAAAATGGCCAACCAGAACATCCGCATCAGGCTCAAGGCTTTCGACCACCGCCTGATCGACACTTCCGCGCGCGAGATCGTCGAGACGGCGAAGCGCACCGGTGCCACCGTGAAGGGGCCGGTGCCGCTGCCGACCAAGATGGAGCGTTACACGCTGCTGGTCAGCCCGCACGGTGACAAGGACGCGCGCGACCAGTTCGAGCTGCGCACCCACAAGCGGCTGATGGACATCCTCAACCCGACCGACAAGACCGTGGACGCGTTGATGCGTCTCGAGCTGCCGGCCGGGGTGGATGTGCAGATCAAGCTGAACTGACGATCGACGGTCGTTGTGGCCCCGGGCGCGGGGCCTCAAGGGCCGGGGGCCTTGAGGGGGTGGGCGATGGCGCTTGCATCCTGCTCGAGGCCCGCTTAGAATTCGCGCCCCTTATTTGACCCCGGGGTTGTTTCCGGGGGCGGGCCGCCGGATTCGGCGGATTCGGGCGAGGTTGGCGGCAAGCCCCCAAGGCAGGCCGTCAAGACCACTCGAAGCAGCCCACGGCATCCCGCCGTCGGCCACTTCAGGTTGTCTACCTCCGCTCCCGGGCGACCGGGAATGGTATTTTTTTGCGCACACCAATCGCAGTGTGCGCAGGAGTGATTGGCACATGACTATCGGTCTTGTTGGCCGCAAGTGCGGCATGACCCGGGTGTTCACCGAGGCGGGGGAATCCGTTCCGGTGACCGTCATCGAGGTCCTCCCGAACCGTGTCACGCAGGTCAAGACCGCCGCCAAGGACGGTTACCGCGCGATCCAGGTCACCTATGGCGCGCGCCGCCCTCAGTTGGTCGGTAAGGCGCTCTCCGGCCATTTCGCCAAGGCAGGCACTGCGCCGGGCAAGGCGCTGCTCGAGTTCCGCCTCGCCGACAAGGAAGGCGATGACCTCGCCGTCGGCGCTGAGATCAAGGCCGATATCTTCAAGGCCGGCCAGGTGGTCGATGTCACCGGGACCACCATCGGTAAGGGTTTCGCCGGCACCATGAAGCGGCATAACTTCGCCGGCCACAACGCCTCGCACGGTGTGTCGGTCTCGCACCGTACGCCGGGCTCGATCGGTCAGCGTCAGACGCCGGGCCGCGTGTTCCAGGGCAAGCGCATGTCGGGCCACATGGGCGTCGTGCGCCGCACCACCGAGAACCTGAAGGTCGTCGAGGTGGATGCCGAGCGCAACCTCGTGCTGGTTCGCGGTGCGGTGCCGGGTTCGGAGGGTGGCCAGGTCGTCATCCGTCCCTCGCTGAAGGCGGCGCGTCTCGCCAAGCGCAACAAGATCATCCCGACCAAGGCGGCCGCCGCGGCCAAGCCTGGCAAGAAGTGACCCGGAGCTAACAGGTCATGAAGATCAAGATCGCAGGCGGCTCCAACGAGCTGCAACTTTCCGAGGCCGCTTTCGGCCACGAGTACAACGAAGCGTTGGTCCATCAGGTCGTCACCGCCTACCGCAATGCCGGTCGCGCCGGTACCAAGGCCCAGTTGACCAAGGCCGAGGTCCGTGGTGGCGGCAAGAAGCCGCACAGCCAGAAAGGCACCGGTCAGGCGCGTGCGGGTTCGAGCCGCAGCCCGATCTGGGTGGGCGGTGGCCGCGCGTTCGCCGCCAAGCCGCGTGATTTCGCCCAGAAGGTCAACCGCAAGATGTACCGCGGCGCGCTGCGCTCGATGCTCTCGGAGCTCGTGCGTCAGGACCGGCTCATCGTCACGCAGGGCATCGACCTCGAAGCCCCGAAGACCCGCCTGCTGGCGGCGCAGCTGAAGTCCATGGCGCTCAGCCATGTGCTGATCGTCGTCGAGGCCATCGACGAGAAGCTGTTCCTCGCAGCGCGCAACCTGCCGCATGTCGAAGTGCTGCCCGTCACCGCGTTGAATCCGCTCGCGCTCGTCAGCTACGACAAGGTGCTGATGACCGTCGGCGCCGTCAAACTCATCGAGGAGCGCCTGCAATGAGCGCCGTCGTCTCCACCCTCAGCCCCGAGCGCTTGATGAGCGTGCTGGTGGCCCCGCACATCACCGAAAAGACCGCGCTCGCCATGCAGAACGCGAACCAGTACGCGTTCCGCGTGCGGCGTGATGCGACGAAGCCTGACATCAAGGCCGCCGTCGAACTGATGTTCGAGGTCAAGGTCGCCGCGGTAAACGTGGTGAACGAATCGGGCAAGACCCGCCGCTTCGGCAAGACGCCGGGCCGCACCCAGGATTGGAAAAAGGCCTACGTGAGCCTCGCGCCGGGCCAGACCATCGACTACGAATCGAGGAAGGGCTGATGGCACTCGTCAAGATGAAACCGACGTCGCCGGGCACCCGGTTCGTCGTCAAGGTCGACAAGTCGCACCTGTGGAAGGGCGGGCCGTACGAGCCGCTCACCACCAGCCAGAGCAAGACCGGTGGGCGCAACAGCTACGGTCGCATCACCACCCGTCACAAGGGCGGCGGTGCGCACCAGAAGTACCGCATCATCGACTTCAAGCGCGACAAGGACGGCATCAAGGGTACCGTCGAGCGTATCGAGCACGACCCGAACCGCACCGCGCACATCGCCCTCATCAAGTACGCCGATGGCGAGCGTCGCTACATCCTCGCGCCCAAGGGCGTGGTGCCGGGCGATGAGATCCGCTCGGGTGCCGACTCGCCGATCAAGCCCGGCAACGCGATGCAGCTGCGCCATGTCCCGGTCGGCTCCACCGTGCACAACGTCGAACTGAAGCCCGGCAAGGGCGGGCAGTTGGCGCGCAGCGCCGGCAATTCCGTGCAGTACACCGCCCGCGAAGGCATCCACGCGTACATCCGTCTGAAGTCCGGTGAGACCCGCAAGGTCCACATCGACTGCCGCGCCACCATCGGCGAGATGAGCAACGGCGAGCACAACCTGCGCAGCTACGGCAAGGCCGGTGCGAAGCGTTGGCTCGGCATCCGCCCGACGGTGCGCGGACTCGCGATGAACCCCGTCGACCACCCGCACGGTGGTGGTGAGGGCAAGTCCGGCCAAGGCAATCCGCATCCGGTCTCGCCTTGGGGCTGGAACACCAAGGGCAAGAAGACCCGCACCAACAAGCGCACGACCCACATGATCGTGCAGCGCCGCCAGAACAAGATCCGCTGAGCGGATCCAGGATTTAGGAGCACACCGTGCCGCGTTCACTCAAAAAAGGCCCGTTCGTCGACCTGCACCTCGAAAAGAAGGTCGCGGTCGCCGTCGCCAAGAACGATCGCAAGCCCATCAAGACCTGGTCGCGCCGCTCCATGGTGCTGCCTGAGATGGTGGGTCTCACCATCGCCGTGCACAACGGCAAGCAGCACATCCCGGTGCTCGTCACCGAGAACATGGTCGGGCACAAGCTCGGCGAGTTCTCCCCCACCCGCACCTTCAAGTCGCACTCCGGCGACAAGAAGGTCTCGGCCTGAGCCGGGGAGAGATGCAGATGGAAGTCACCGCCAAACTCAAGCACGCGCGCATCTCGCCGCAGAAGTGCCGCCTCGTCGCCGATCAGGTGCGCGGAAAGCCCGTGGGCAATGCGCTCGCGACGCTGCGTTTCATGCCTAAGAAGGGCGCCGAGATCGTCCTCAAGGTGCTGCAGTCGGCCATCGCCAACGCCGAGAACAACAACGGCGCCGATATCGACGAGCTCAAGGTCTATCGGATCATGGTCGACACCGCACCGGTGCTGAAGCGCTTCGCCGCTCGCGCCAAAGGCCGCGGTGCCCGCATCGTGAAGCGCAACAGCCACATCACCGTCGTGGTCAGCGACGGCAGGAAGGACTGATCCATGGGCCAGAAAGTCAATCCGATCGGCATCCGCCTCGGCATCACCCGCGAGTGGACCTCGAAGTGGTACGCCTCGAAGCGTCAGTTCCCGCTGCATGTCCACACGGACTTCCGCGTCCGCGAGTTCCTGCGGAAGAAGCTGGCTGAGGCCTCGGTGTCCACGATCCAGATCGAGCGTGCCGCCAACAAGGTCAGCATCACGATCCAGACGGCGCGTCCTGGTATCGTCATCGGCAAGAAGGGCGAGGACATCGACAAGCTGCGCCAAGAGACGGCGAAGATGCTCGGCCGCCCGGTCTCCGACATCCGCATCAACATCTCGGAGATCCGCAAGCCCGAGCTCGATGCGAAGCTCGTCGCCGACGGTATCGCGCAGCAGATCGAGAAGCGCGTGATGTTCCGTCGCGCGATGAAGCGCGCCGTGATGAGCACGATGCGCAGCGGCGCGCTCGGCGTGAAGGTGCGCCTCTCGGGTCGCCTGAACGGTTCCGAGATCGCCCGCACCGAGAGTTCCCGTGAAGGCCGCGTCCCGCTGCACACCTTCCGTGCCGACATCGACTACGCCCTCGGCGAGGCGCGTACGACCTACGGCGTGATCGGCGTCAAGGTCTGGATCTTCAAGGGTGAGGTCTTCGAGAAGGAAGACATGTCGAAGGACGCCCCGGAAGCCGAGATCGCCGCGGCTGATGCTGCTGTCTCGACGCCGCCCGCTGCGGCGCCGGCGGTCTGAGGAGCACCGCAGCCATGATGCAACCCAAGCGAACCAAGTACCGCAAGCAGTTCAAGGGCGACAACGCCGGGCTTGCGCAGCGCGGCAACTCCGTCGCGTTCGGAGAGTTCGGCCTCAAGGCCACCGAGCGCGCGCGCATGACTGCGCGCGAGATCGAAGCTGCCCGTCGTGCCATGGCCCGTGCCGTGAAGCGCGGTGGCCAGATCTGGATCCGCGTCTTCCCCGATGTGCCGGTCTCCAAGAAGCCCCTCGAAGTCCGCATGGGCGCGGGCAAGGGCAACGTGGAGTACTGGATCGCCAAGGTGAAGCCCGGAAAGATCCTCTTCGAGATGGAAGGGGTCGACGAGAAGACCGCACGCGAGGCGTTCCGGTTGGCCGGCGCCAAGCTTTCGGTCACTACATCTTTCGTGAAGCGGCAGGTGCGCTGACATGAACGCCAAGGAACTGCGCGGCAAGAACTCGCGCGATCTCAACCAGGACCTGCTCAAGGCACGCCGCGAGCAGTTCTCGCTGCGGATGCAGCGCGCCACCGGGCAAGCCGTCAAGCCGCACGACTTCGGTCGCGTGCGCAAGGACATCGCTCGCTTGAAGACGGTGCTCGCCGAGAAGGCCGCGAAGGAGCCGGGGAAGTAAGCCATGACCGAAACGACCGACAATTCAACCCAGCGCACCCTCACCGGGCGCGTGGTCAGCAACAAGATGGACAAGACCATCGCCGTCGAGGTCCAGCGCCTCGTCAAGCATCCGCGATACGGCAAGTTCATCCGCCGTACCACCAAGCTGCTGGCGCACGATGAATCCAACGAGTCGCGGACCGGCGACACCGTGACCATCGCCGAGTGCCGCCCGCTTTCGCGACGCAAGAGCTGGCGCCTGGTGTCGGTGCTGGAGCGTGCATCGTGATCCAGTTGCAGAGCATGCTCGCCGCGGCCGACAACAGCGGTGCCAAGACCCTGATGTGCATCAAGGTGATGGGCGGAACGCGCCGTCGCTACGCCGCCGTCGGCGATGTCATCAAGGTCAGCATCAAGGACGCCATCCCGCGTGGCAAGGTCAAGAAGGGCGAGGTGTACGACGCCGTCGTGGTGCGCACGCGCCGCGGCGTGCGCCGGCCGGACGGCTCGCTCATCAAGTTCGACGGCAACGCTGCGGTGCTGTTGTCGAGCAAGCTCGAACCGATCGGTACGCGCATCTTCGGGCCTGTGACCCGTGAGCTGCGTACCGCCCAATTCATGAAGATCATCTCGCTGGCACCGGAAGTGCTCTGAGGCGCGCCATGAGGAAGATCCGCAAAGGTGACAACGTCATCGTCATTTCAGGCCGCGACAAGGGTCGCAAGGGTGCGGTCGTGTCCGTGCTCGACGACGGCAAGCTGATCGTGGAGAACATCAACCGGGTGAAGCGCCACACGCGCGGCAATCCGCAACAGAACAAGGCCGGCGGCATCATCGAGAAGGAAGCCCCGCTGCACGCCTCGAAGGTCGCGCTGTTCAACCCCGCCACGCAGAAGGCCGACCGTGTCGGCATCAAGGCGCTGGCGGACGGCAAGCGCGTGCGTTTCTTCAAGTCCAACGGAGAAGTCGTCGACGCCTGAGGCGTCGCGACACGGGTACCTGCACATGGCAAGGCTACAACAGTACTACCGCGACACCGTCGTCCCGCAACTGCGCAAGGACCTCGGCATCACCAACGCGATGGAAGTGCCGAAGATCACCAAGATCACGGTCAACATGGGCGTCGGCGAGGCGGTCGCAGACAAGAAGGTCGTCGAGGCGGCGGCAGGCGATCTTGCGAAGATCACCGGCCAGAAGCCCGTGATGTGCCAGTCGCGCAAGTCCATCGCCTCCTTCAAGCTGCGCGAAGGCCTCGCGATCGGCTGCAAGGTGACGCTGCGCGGCCCCCGCATGTACGAGTTCCTCGACCGCTTGATCTCGGTCGCGATGCCCCGTATCCGTGACTTCCGCGGTGTCTCGGCCAGGTCCTTCGATGGCCGCGGCAACTACAACATGGGCGTCAAGGAACAGATCATCTTCCCGGAGATCCAGTACGACCAGATCGACCAGCTCCGGGGCATGGATATCACCATCACCACCACGGCGAAGGACGACAAGGCGGGACGGGCTCTGCTCGAAGCCTTCAGTTTCCCCTTCCGCAAGTAACAGGGCATACAAGAACATGGCCAAGACCAGCATGGTCGAACGCGAGAAGCGTCGCACCGCGACCGCGAAGAAGTACGCTGCCAAGCGCGCCGCCCTGAAGACGGCGATCAGCAGCCCGAAGTCCTCGGCGGAAGAACGCGCTGCCGCGGTCGCGTCGCTGCAGAAGTTGCCGCGTGACGCGAGCCCGAGCCGTGGGCGTCGTCGCTGCGCCATCACCGGCCGGCCGCGCGGCGTATACCGCAAGTTCGGCCTGGCACGCGTGAAGATCCGCGAGGCCGTGAACCGGGGCGAGCTCCCCGGCGTGTCCAAGGCGAGCTGGTAGGAGCGCACGCCACATGAGCATGACCGATCCCATCGCCGACCTGTTGACCCGCATCCGCAACGCGCAGCTCGCTCGCAAGAGCGAGGTGAGCCTCGGTTCGTCGCGTCTGAAGCAGGCGGTCGTCAAGGTCCTGAAGGACGAGGGCTATGTCGCCGACTTCCGCGTCGCCGCGGACGGGGCCAAGAGCACCCTCACCATCGCCCTCAAGTATTACGAAGGCCGCCCGGTCATCGACCGCCTCGAGCGTGTGTCGCGGCCCGGTCTGCGCATCTACCGCGGCAAGGACGAACTTCCGAAGGTGCAGAGCGGCATGGGCACCGTGATCGTCTCGACCCCGAAGGGCGTGATGACCGACAAGCAGGCGCGGGCGATCGGCCAGGGCGGCGAAGTCCTGTGCATCGTGGCCTGACGCAGCCGACCGGAGAACCAGAATGAGCCGTGTAGCCAAGCAACCCGTTCCGCTGCCCCAGGGCGTGACGGCCACCATCACCGACGAACTCGTCACCGTGAAGGGCGCCAAGGGCAGCCTGAACGTGGCGCTCACCGGGGGCGTGAAGGTCGTGCAGGCCGAGAAGCAGCTCGAACTGCGATACGACGCCAGCAACCGCATGCAGGCCGGAGCGGTGCGCGCGCATCTCGCCAACGTCGTGACCGGCGTGAGCAAGGGTTACGAGCGCAAGCTCGAGCTCGTGGGCGTCGGCTACCGTGCGGCGGTGCAGGGCAAGACCCTGAACCTCACGCTCGGGTTCTCGCACTCCATCGCGATGGACATGCCTGAGGGGATCACGGTCGAGGCGCCGAGCCAGACCGAGATACTGCTCAAGGGCAGCGACAAGCAGAGCATCGGCCAGGTGGCCGCAAAGATCCGCGGACTGCGTCCGCCCGAGCCCTACAAGGGCAAGGGCGTGCGTTACGCCGGCGAAAAGATCGCGCTCAAGGAAGGCAAGAAGAAGTGACCGGCCGGTACGGCTGAGGATCGAACGATGCAGATTTCAAAGAAAGACCGTCGTCAACGACGCGCCGTGCGCACCCGGGCCCGCATCCGCGAGCTGGGAACACCGCGGCTGACCGTGCACCGCACGCCCCGTCACATCTATGCCCAGGTGTTCGATGCGGGTGGCGCGCAGGTCCTCGCGACCGCGTCCACCGTGCAGGATGCGGTGATCGAGGGCCTCAAGGGCACCGGCAATGTCGAGGCCGCCAAGGCCGTCGGCCGTGCCATCGCCGAGCGGGCCAAGGCTGCCGGCATCGACAAAGTGGCGTTCGACCGCGCCGGTTTCATGTACCACGGCCGCATCAAGGCGTTGGCGGAAGCCGCGCGTGAAGCTGGTCTAGAGTTCTAAGGTAGGGTATCTCCAATGGCACGACCCGAAAGATCCCAAGCGACCGACGACTTCCTCGAGAAGCTGGTCGCGGTGAACCGCACCTCGAAGACCGTCAAGGGTGGACGCCAGTTCGGCTTCACCGCCCTGACCGTGGTCGGCGACGGCGCCGGCCGAGTCGGCTTCGGCTTCGGCAAGGCGCGCGAGGTGCCGGTGGCCATCTCGAAGGCGATGGCAGCGGCCCGCAAGAACATGGTCAACGTCGCGCTGCGCAACGAGACCCTGCACTACTCGGTGAAAGGCAGCCACGGCGCGACCCGCGTCCTGATGCAGCCGGCATCCGATGGTACGGGTGTCATCGCCGGCGGTGGCATGCGCGCGGTGCTCGAATGCGCCGGCGTACGCAACGTGCTCGCCAAGAGCTACGGTTCGCGTAATGCCATCAACGTCGTGCGCGCGACCGTCAACGCGCTCGCTGCGGTCCGCTCGCCCGAGGACATCGCCGCGAAGCGCGGCAAGACCCTCCAAGAGATCATGGGTTGATGCCATGGCTTCCAAGCAGATCAAGATCACTTTGAAGAAGAGCATCCACGGGCAGATCGCCAACATCGCCCAGTCGGTGCGTGGGCTCGGCCTGCGCCGCCGCCACCAGACGGTGACCGTGGCCGACACGCCAGAGAACCGCGGCCTCATCCGCACGGCGCGGCACCTGCTCGCCGTCGCTGAAGCCTGAAGGAGTCAACGGACATGCGCATCAATACCATCAAGCCGGCCCCGGGTTCCAAGCGCCCGCGGCTGCGCGTCGGACGCGGTGCCTCCGCTGGCCAGGGCAAGACCTGCGGCCGGGGCGTCAAGGGCCAGCGCGCGCGCAAGGGCGGCTACCACAAGGTCGGTTTCGAAGGCGGTCAGATGCCGCTGCAGCGTCGGATGCCGAAGGTCGGATTCCGCTCGGCGATGAAGGCCACCCGCGCCGAGGTCCGCCTCGATGAACTCGCGAAGGTGAAGGCCGATGTCATCGACCTCGCCGCGCTCAAGGCCGCCAATGTGGTCCCGATGCACGCCGAAGTCGCGAAGGTCGTCCTCTCGGGGAACATCACCCGGGCGGTGACCCTCAAGGGCATCGGCGCCACCAAGGGCGCCAAGGCAGCCATCGAGGCCGCCGGCGGCCGGATCGAGGCCTGAGGTCACTTCATTGGCGAACACGGCAGGCAATGCAGCAGCGACTCTCGCGGACGCCACCCGCTTCGGCGAGGTGCGCACGCGGCTGCTGTTCCTGCTCGGCGCCCTGATCGTCTATCGCATCGGAACCTTCATCCCGGTGCCGGGCATCGACCCGGCCGAGATGGCGCGGTTCTTCGAAGACAACGCGGGCACCTTGCTCGGCATGGCCAACATGTTCTCGGGCGGCGCGCTCGAGCGCCTGTCGATCTTCGCGATGGGCGTCATGCCCTACATCTCCGCCTCGATCATCGTGCAGATGGTCTCGATGGTGTATCCGCCCTGGGAGGAGTACCGCAAGGAAGGCGAGGCCGGCCGGCGCAAGCTCACCCAGATCACGCGCTATGGCACGGTGTTCCTTGCCGTGTTCCAGTCGTTGGGCGCGGCCACCGCGCTGCAGAACGGCGGCATGGTCAATCAGCCCGGTTGGGCGTTCCTCTTCATCGCCACCATCACCATGACCACCGGAACCATGTTCCTGATGTGGCTCGGGGAGCAGGTGACCGAGCGTGGCATCGGCAACGGCATCTCCATGCTCATCCTCGCGGGCATCATCGCCGGACTCCCGGGTGCCGTCGGTCGCACCATCGAGGCCGTCAACACCGGTGAGATGTCGGGCATACAGGCCATCGTGCTCTTGGTGCTCGTGCTCGGCGTGACCGCGATCGTCGTGTATGTGGAGCGTGCGCAGCGCCGCATCGCGGTGCACTACGCGAAGCGACAGGTGGGCCGGCGTGTCATGGCCGGGCAGACGAGCCACCTGCCCTTCAAGCTCAACATGGCCGGTGTCATCCCGGCGATCTTCGCCTCGAGCTTGCTGCTCGTGCCCGCGACCATCGCGCAGTTCTTCGGCACCGGCGAGGGGCCTGTCGCCGAAGCGTTGCAGACCTTCGCCGCCACGCTCGGCTACGGGCAGCCGCTGCACCTCGTGCTTTACGGCGCGCTGATCGTGTTCTTCTGCTTCTTCTACACCGCGCTCGTGTTCAATGCGCGCGAGACCTCCGACAACCTCAAGAAGTCCGGCGCGTTCATCCCCGGGATCCGTCCTGGCCAGCAGACCGGCGAGTACATCGACAAAGTGCTGACGCGGCTGACCCTGTGGGGCGCGATCTACGTCGCCGGCGTCTGCTTGCTGCCGGAACTCCTGATCTCGCAGACCCGCCTCGGCGGCGGCGATCTGCTGCTCGTGTTCGGCGGCACCTCGCTGCTGATCGTGGTGGTCGTCGCCATGGATTTCCTGGCGCAGATGCAAGCCCACCTGATGTCCCACCAGTATCCGGGGCTGCTGAAGCAGGCCAACCTCATGGGTTATGGCCGTTCTGGCGCTCCGCAGTGAGTGAAAGGTAACCGAAATGAAAGTTCGTCCGTCCGTCAAGAAAATCTGCAAGGACTGCAAGATCGTGCGGCGCCGTGGCGTCGTCTACGTGATCTGCAAGGAACCGCGGCACAAGCAGCGGCAGGGTTGAGAATCAAGGTTTTTCCATTAGAATGCCGCGCTTTTCGGCGGCTTCGGGGCAAGGAAACATGGCACGTATCGCCGGCATAAACATCCCGATGAACAAGCATGTGGTCATCGGGCTCACGCACATCTACGGCGTCGGGCGCACCCGCTCGCGCGCGGTCTGCGAGGCGGCGGGGGTCGACCCGACCACCAAGGTCAAGGATCTCACCGAGTCCGAGGTGAACGCGCTGCGTGCGCAGCTCGCCAAGGGCCTCGTGGAGGGCGATCTGCGTCGTGAGGTGTCGATGAACATCAAGCGGCTCATGGACCTCGGAACCTACCGTGGCCTACGCCACCGCAAGGGTTTGCCGGTCCGTGGCCAGCGCACGCGCACCAACGCGCGCACGCGAAAGGGTCCGCGCAAGCAGGCGGTCAAGCTCAACGCGCCCCCGGGCAAGGCATAAGGCAGCAGGCAAGATATGGCAGACAACAAGCAGCAGGGCGCCGGCGGCGCCAAGAAGCCGAAGAAGGCGCGCAAGAACGTGCTGGACGGCATCGCGCACGTGCATGCGTCGTTCAACAACACGATCATCACGATCACCGACCGCCAGGGCAACACGCTCTCGTGGGCGACCTCGGGTGGTTGTGGCTTCCGTGGCTCACGCAAGTCGACACCGTTCGCTGCGCAGGTGGCCGCCGAGAAGGCCGGCAATGCCGCGCAGGAGCACGGGCTGCGCAACGTCGAAGTCCGGGTCGCAGGGCCTGGCCCGGGTCGCGAGTCGGCGGTGCGTGCGCTCAACAACTGCGGTCTGAAGATCACCAGCATCGCGGACGTCACGCCGATCCCTCACAACGGCTGTCGGCCGCCCAAGAAGCGCCGCGTCTGACGCCGCGAACCGAACCCCTCCAGAGGCATATCGAATGGCCCGTTATATTGGACCCAAGTGCAAGCTCGCGCGCCGCGAGGGCACCGACCTTTTCCTGAAGAGCGGTGTCAAGCCGCTCGAATCGAAGTGCAAGCTTCAGGTGCCGCCCGGCGGCGTCAAAAGCGAGCGCAAGAGCCGTCTGTCCGAGTACGGTAGCCAGCTGCGCGAGAAGCAGAAGCTGCGCCGCATGTACGGTGTGCTCGAGCGGCAGTTCGCGAACTACTACACCGAGGCGGCCCGTCGAACCGGCTCGACCGGTGAGAACCTTCTGAAGCTGCTCGAATGCCGCCTCGACAACGTGGTGTACCGCATGGGTTTCGCGGCCACGCGTTCAGAGGCCCGCCAGCTCGTCAGCCACAAGGGCGTGCAGGTCAACGGCAATGTCGTCACCATCGCGTCCTGTCAGCTGCGCCCGGGCGACATCGTCCAGATCCGCGAGAAGGCGCGCAAGCAGCTGCGCATCCAGAGCGCGATGCAGATCGCCTCGCAGGTCGGACTGCCCGAGTGGGTGCAGGTGGACGACAAGGAGATGAAAGGCGTCTTCAAGCAGGTGCCGGCGCGGGATGAGATCCTGCCCGACATCAACGAGAATCTGGTCGTCGAGTTGTACTCGAAGTAATCGCCTGGTTCGCCAGAGCAGAGGGACCGAACATGCAAGGATCCGTCAACGAATTCCTCAAGCCCCGCGTGGTCAAGGTGAGTCCGCTCGCCCCGCGTCAGGCTCGGGTCGTCATAGAGCCGTTCGAGCGTGGCTTCGGCCATACGCTCGGCAACGCGCTGCGCCGTGTGCTGCTTTCCTCGATGCCCGGAGCGGCCATCACGGAAGCGGAGATCGAGGGCGTGCTGCACGAGTACACCTCCATCGAGGGCGTCCAGGAGGACGTGGTCGACATCCTCCTCAACCTCAAGCAGGTCGCGATCCGCATGCATTCGCGCGACTCCGCCGAGCTGCGTCTCTCCAAGAAGGGGCCGGGGCCGGTGACCGCGGGCGACATCCAGACCGACCATGACATCGAGGTGGTCAACCCCGATCTCGTGATCGCCAACCTCACCAAGGCCGGCGAGCTCACCATGGTCCTTCGGGTCGAGCGCGGACGCGGCTATCGCCCGGCCTCGCAGAGAGCGGTGTTCGAGGAAGCGACGCGTCCGATCGGTCGCCTGCAGCTCGATGCCTCGTTCAGCCCGGTCCGTCGCGTGACCTACGCGGTCGAAGCCGCCCGTGTCGAGCAGCGCACCGATCTCGACAAGCTCATCATCGACATCGAGACCAACGGCACGATCGACTCGGAAGAGGCGATCCGACGCGCTGGCAGCATCCTGAAGGACCAGCTGTCGGTGTTCGTCGACCTGCAGGGCGAAGAAGATGCCAGCGGCAAGTCCGAGTCCGCGCAGTTCGATCCGATCCTGCTGCGCCCGGTCGATGAGCTCGAGCTCACGGTCCGCAGCGCGAACTGCCTGAAGGCCGAGAACATCCACTACATCGGTGATCTCGTGCAGCGCACCGAAGTCGAGCTGCTGCGTACGCCCAACTTGGGCAAGAAGTCGCTCACGGAGATCAAGGAAGTCCTGCAGAGCCACGGGCTCATGCTCGGTATGCGTCTGGATGGTTGGCCGCCGGCCGGCCTGCGCCACGACGACGAGCGCGCCGGGCTCATGTAACGGGCGGGCGCGGCTGTCGAGGCCGCGCTGCCATGCTGATTCATCGAGGTTCGATATGCGTCATAGACTCATCGGGCGACAGTTGTCGCGTAACGCTCCGCACCGCCGCGCGCTGCTGCGGAATCTGAGCGTCGCGTTGCTGCATCACGAAACCATCCGTACCACCCTGGCCAAGGCCAAGGAATTGCGCCGTGTGGTCGAGCCGCTGATCACGCTCGGCAAGACGGACACCGAAGCCCGTCGGCGGTTGGCGTTCGCCCGCCTGCGCGACATGGTGGTGGTGGAGAAGCTCTTCAACGACCTGGGCCCGCGGTTCAAGGCCCGTGCGGGCGGTTACACCCGCATCCTGCACATGATGCCGCGACCGGGCGACTCCGCCGAGATGGCCCTGATGCAGCTCGTCGATCGCGCGGCGCCGGCGGCCGAGGACGCGGTCAGCGAGGGCGCTACCGGCAAGGGCAAGGCCAAGAAGGCCAAGAAGGCCAAGACGGCGAAATCCGCTACGGGCAGCAACACGCCGAAGGGCGTCAAGCCGCGGGCCCGAAAGGCTGCAGCGGCCATCGGCTGAACACGGCCCCCGCAGGGGGCTGGGCACCGTTGATCAGGTTAGGGCCGGCGTATCCGCAAGGGACGCCGGCCTTCTGCTTTCCAGGGGCCGCGCGTCCCAGGGCCGCGCGTCCCAGGGCCGCNNCGTCCTAGGGGCCGCCCGTCGAGCCCCCATCCCCCCATCCCCACATCCTTACATCCTTACATCCATAGTGCCTTGGTACGACTGCTGCGGGCCGGTCCACCGGCTACGCTTCCGGTCGAGGCGGGCCGCTTTGGCCCTCG
>DBCG01000110.1:14487-23233 GCA_002292945.1 Proteobacteria bacterium UBA964
CCTCGACCATGACAGGGGAGGATTCAGGCATGAGTATCGCAAAGGAATTCCGTGAGTTCGCCATGCGCGGCAACGTGATCGACCTCGCGGTCGGCGTCGTGATCGGCGGTGCATTCGGCAAGATCGTGTCGTCACTGGTCGGCGATGTCGTGATGCCGGTGCTCGGCAAGGCCGTGGGCGGGGTCTCGTTCAACGAGCTCGGTACATCGCTCGGTGCCGGCGCAGACGGCGCCGATGTCGTGCTCAAGTGGGGCGCTTTCCTGCAGACGATCTTCGATTTCCTGCTCATCGCGCTCGCGCTGTTCGTGGCCATCAAGGCCATCAACCGCCTGAAGCGCGAGCCTGCGCCGGCGGAAGCGCCGCCGCCGCCGCGCAGCGAAGTGCTCCTCGAGGAGATCCGCGACGCGCTCAGGAAAGGCTGAACGCCTCACGGGTGAGGTTGTCGCAACCCTCGGCGGTGATGGCGAGGTTATCTTCGATCCGGACGCCGCCGAAGGGTTGCAGTGCGGCCACGCGCGCCCAGTCGATATGCGCTGCGAGCGGGCCGGAGCGTGCCGGGGCCAGGCGGGCCTCGATGAAGTAGAGGCCGGGCTCCATCGTGACCACGAACCCCGGCTCCAAGCGACGGGTCAGGCGCAGTGCGGGGTCCTTCATCGGGCGCGCAAGCGAGGTCCTGCCGCTTTCGTCCTCCATGAAGCCGCCCACATCGTGCACCTGCAGGCCGAGCATGTGGCCGATGCCATGCGGGAAGAACAGGCGGGCGACACCGTTGTCGAGCGACTCCTGCACGCCGCAACGGATCACACCCGCTTCGCGCAGCAGCGCCGCGATCCGTTCGACCGCCGACAGATGGATGTCACGCCAGTCGACCCCGGGGGCTGCCATGGCGCAAAGACCGCGTTGCAGCGCATCCATCTCGTTCACCAAGGCCGCGAAGTCGGCATCCGAGTGCGAAAAGGTGCGGGTGATATCGCTGCCGTAGCCGGCGTAGCTCGCCCCGGCATCCAGCAACAACGAACGGGGCGTGGCGGGGCGGTCACGGCGCAGCACCTGATAGTGCAGCACGGCGGCGGCTTCGTTGAGCGCGACGATGGCGTTGTAGGGGAGTTCATGCTCGCGTTGGCCGCAGGCCGTGGCGAACGCTTGGTGGATCTCGTACTCGCTCCCGCCGCTGCGGAAACAGGTCTCGGCGGCGCGATGGCCGCGCGCGCCGATGCGGTTCGCCTCGCGCAGGCAAGCGATCTCGTAGGCGGTCTTGCGTCCCCTGGCGTGGTCCAGCCGGTGCATCAGCTCCGCTGGGTTGATCGCATCGGGCGCGAGGGTGCTGAGCGAGGGCGCCGGATCGCCGATCCAGGCGAAACGGCTGAGGTCCGCCGGCAGGGCGGCACGGACCTGCTCAGCGCTGTGCACGGTGACCACCTCGAACGACTCCGGCCAACCGCGCTCGGGCAACACCGCCGGTTGGTACCAGAAGTCGGTCTCCACCCGGAACAACAGCCGCGGCGGGCGCCCTGGCCGGACGACCACCATCGACCCTGGAGCATCCAGCAGCGGTGCCCACCATCTGAAGGGTGCATGGGCCTTGAAGGGGTAATTGTGGTCGTCGAGGAAGATCTCGATGGCCTCCCCGGCATGCAGGATGAGCCCGTCGAAGTTGCAGGCTTCCAAGGCTGCCGCGGTCCGTTCACCGACGGTGGCGAGGTGGGCGTTGAAGAGGCGGGCTGGGGTGTCTGCGCTCGGCATGGGGGGCCTGCTTGGGGAGGAGGGCGGCGGATGACCGCCGCAGTGTTGAGTTAGGGTGACATTCTAGGCTATCCGTTCGGCCGGCCGGCCGGTTGCCCGCCCCCCCGACGATGTTGCGGCAGACTGACAGCGGTTTCGGCAGGTATATCCGTTCCAAATCCTAGCGAAAACCTGTAGGATTCGCGCGCGACTCGAGTCGCCAGACAAACTAGCTAGGTTGTTTGATTTCCACTGGTCCACTTTATTTTGGGGAAATTTCACAATGAAGACGAAGCTCGCTCTCGCCGCCGTTCTCGCGGCCCTCGCCCTGACCGCTTGCGCGAAGAAGGAAGAGGCTGCCACGGCCGTTGACGCTGCCGCCACCGACGCTGCTGCCGCTGCGACCGACGCCGCTGCCGCTGCGACCGACGCTGCTGCCGTTGCGACCGACGCCGCTGGCGCCGCTGTCGACGCGACCGCCGCTGCTGCGACGGACACCGCCGCTGCCGCGACGGATGCCGCCGCTGCTGCGACGGATGCCGCCGCTGCCGCGACGACCGCTGTCGAAGAGGCCAAGAAGTAATTCTCTGAAGAGAACTGCTTCTTGAAAGGGCCGTCAGGCCCTGCGACGGGCCCGGGCTGGTGGAGACACCTCCCGGGCCCGTTTTTTTTGTGCGGCCTGCGGAGAGCCGATCGATGGCAGTGAGTTTGCGGGATGCTCGCGAACGCATCGAGGACCGGCAATGGTTCATCGCCGCTTATGCACGTTGGCTGTGCGAATTCGGTGGTGATGCCGTGATGGCGGTCGCCGACCACGGCGATCGTGCATCGCATGCGTTGGGCGTGTCGGCGCTCGTCGAGGCGCGGCATTGGCTCGCCGCGAGGGAGATCGATGTGATCCTGTTGCTGCGCGATGGGCAGCCGGCGGGTTTTGCATTGGTGCGACGCGACTCGGGATCGTCGCGCACCGTGGCCGAATACTACGTCGAACCCGATCAGCGCAGCCGCGGGGTGGGGCGGGCGGCAGCGATGTTGTTGTTCGACCGGTTCGGCGGCGAATGGCATACCGCGGCTCTGCAACGCCACCCATCTGCCGTGAGGTTCTGGCGCGGGACGGTGCGCAGCTATACCTCAGGTCGCCATCAAGAGACGCTCGTCGATGGCGAAGTGCGTCAGCGTTTCTTCGCTCGTGCCGGTCGGGCGCCGGACTTCGGTGCGGTCGGCGCGACTCCGGACGGACGGAGCAGCGGCGCAAGATAGCGTCCGGTGTGCGAGGTCGGCACACGCGCCACCGCCTCAGGTGTGCCGGTCGCGACCAACTCGCCCCCACCCGAGCCGCCCTCCGGGCCAAGGTCGATGATCCAGTCCGCCGCCTTGATCACATCGAGGTTGTGCTCGATCACCACCACTGTGTTGCCCTCGTCACGCAACCGCTGCAGCACCCGGAGCAACTGCGCCACATCGTGGAAATGCAGTCCTGTGGTGGGTTCGTCGAGCACATACAGCGTACGCCCGGTAGCGCGCTTGGAGAGTTCGCGCGCGAGCTTGACGCGCTGTGCTTCGCCGCCGGAGAGGGTGGTCGCGTTCTGTCCGAGTTTCAGGTAACCGAGTCCGACATCCAGCAGCGTCTGCAGCTTCGGATGCACGGAAGGGATGTTGCGGAAGAACGGTGATGCATCCTCCACGGTCATCTCGAGCACTTCGTGGATGTTGCGGCCACGATAGCGGATCTCCAGCGTCTCGCGGTTGTAGCGCCGACCGCCACAGGTGTCGCAGGGCACGTATACATCGGGCAAGAAGTGCATCTCGATGCGCATCACGCCATCGCCTTGGCAGGCCTCGCAGCGCCCGCCTTTCACATTGAAACTGAAGCGCCCCACATCGTAGCCGCGGCTGCGCGCCTCGGGCACCTGCGAGAACAGTTCGCGCAGACCCGCGAACAGTCCGGTGTAGGTGGCAGGGTTCGAGCGCGGCGTTCGACCGAGCGGGTCCTGGTCGATCTCGATCACGCGGTCGATATGACCGAGACCCTCGAGTCCTCGACAGGGCGCTGCATCGGACGGCCCGCCGCCCAGTTGTGCGAGCGCGCGACGCAGCAGCGTATCGTTGACGAGCGTGCTCTTTCCCGAACCGGAGACCCCGGTGACACAGGTGAAGAGACCGAGCGGGAAGGCGACAGTGACATCCCTGAGATTGTTGCCGGTCGCGCCGATCACTCGCAGTTCACGCCCCGGTTGCGGCGGTGTGCGGACCGCGGGTACCTCGATGCGCTCCGTACCGGCCAGGTAGCGCCCGGTCAGGGAATGCGGGTCCGCCTTGATCTGCGCCGGTGTGCCGGCCGCGACCACCGCACCACCGTGCGCGCCCGCGCCGGGCCCGAGATCGATCACATGGTCAGCGGCAAGGATCGCTTCCTCGTCGTGCTCGACGACGATCACCGTGTTGCCGAGGTCGCGCAAGCGGCGCAGCGTCGCCAACAGCCGGCCGTTGTCGCGCTGATGCAGGCCGATGGAAGGTTCGTCGAGGATGTACATGACGCCGGTGAGGCCCGAACCGACCTGGCTTGCGAGCCGGATACGCTGCGCTTCCCCGCCGGAGAGACTGTCGGCCGCACGGTCCAGGGTCAGGTACTCGAGTCCGACATCGACCAGAAACCGCAGCCGTTCGGAGATCTCGTGGACCACCTTGTTGGCGACCTCGCCCCGCCAACCGGGCAGCTGTAGCGCCGTGTGCAGCGCCGCCGCCTCGCTCACCGCGAGCCGGGTGATCTCGGGCAGGGTCCGCCCGCCGACCCTGACATGGCGCGCATCGCGGTTGAGCCGACTTCCGCCGCAGTCGGGGCAGGGGCGCAGGCCCCGGTAGCGGGCGAGCTCCTCGCGTACCGTCGGCGATTCGGTTTCGTTCCAGCGACGCTCGATGTTGCGCAGCATGCCCTCGAAAGGATGCTGCCGTTCGGTGCTGCTGCCGCGCGCTGCGGCGTAGGTGAAGGTGATGAGCTCATCGCCGCTGCCATAGAGCAGCACCTCTCGCACCTTTTCCGGCAGCTCTT
This sequence comes from Proteobacteria bacterium UBA964, assembly GCA_002292945.1. Taxonomy (GTDB): domain Bacteria; phylum Pseudomonadota; class Gammaproteobacteria; order Steroidobacterales; family Steroidobacteraceae; genus UBA964. The sequence goes on from DBCG01000110.1 coordinate 19,259, forward strand.
GCCACGGCTCCTCGATGTCGAATCCGTAGTGGGTGGCCAGCGTGCCGATGACTTGCAGGTAATGAGGGTTGTGGCGGTCCCAGCCGCGCACCGCGCCGCCGGCGAGCGACAGGTGCGGGAAAGCGACGAGCCGTGCGGGGTCGAAGAAAGGCTGCTCACCCAGGCCGTCGCAGGTCGGGCAGGCGCCAGCGGGGCTGTTGAAGGAAAACATCTTCGGTTCGAGTGTCGGCACGGCGTGGCCGCAGACCGTGCAGGCGTGGCGATTGGAGAACAGCAGTCCCGCGCCGCCCGCATCCTGCTCCTCGAGCGTCACCACCCGCGCCGTGCCGCCCGAGAGCCGCAGCGCGGTCTCGAAGGACTCGGCGAGGCGTTGCGCGGCGTCGGGACGCAGCCGCAGGCGGTCGATAACCGCATCGATGCTGTGCTTGCGCCGTGCATCGAGCTCCGGTGCGGCATCGAGTTCATGCACCTGGCCGTCGATGCGGGCGCGCACGAAGCCTTGCGATTGCAGATCGCGCAGGGTGGTCTCGTGGCTGCCCTTGCGATCCTGCACCAGGGGTGCAAGCAGCAGCACGGCGGTACCCTCGGCCATCTGCAGCACCTGGTCCACCATCTGGCTCACGGTCTGCGCTTCGAGCGGCAGACCGTGGTCGGGGCAGTGTGGTACTCCCGCCCGCGCGTACAGCAGACGCAGGTAGTCGTGGATCTCGGTGACGGTGCCGACGGTGGAGCGCGGGTTGTGGGACGCCGCCTTCTGCTCGATGGCGATGGCGGGCGAGAGCCCCTCGATGTGGTCCACATCGGGTTTGTCCATCACGGAGAGGAATTGCCGGGCATAGGCCGACAGCGACTCGACGTAACGGCGTTGGCCCTCGGCATAGAGGGTATCGAAGGCGAGCGAGGACTTGCCCGAACCTGACAGCCCCGTCACCACGACCAAGCGGTCGCGGGGGATGTCGAGGTCTAGGTTGCGCAGGTTGTGGGTGCGCGCGCCCCGGATCCGGATCGGTTGCATGGTGCGGGGGGTGGGGCGACGTCCAGGGGGAACAGCCGGTCAGTCTACCTTGCCCGCACGGCCAGCGCCCGAATCGGCATGATTTGCCCGGATATTGGCGGTGCAGTCGGGCCGGGGGGCGACTAGAATCTCCCCATGCGGCGGTTCATGCATTGGCCCGCCGCCCGACGCCGGCGCAGGGCCGTCGGCACCACCCCGAACACAGGACTTACCCATGGCGCGCGGCATCAACAAAGTCATCCTCGTCGGCAATCTTGGCCAGGATCCGGAAACCAAAGCCATGCCCTCCGGCATGACGGTCTGCAATCTTCGTATCGCCACCTCCGAGTCCTGGAAGGACAAGACGACCGGCGAGATGAAGGAGCAGACCGAATGGCACAGCGTCGCGATGTTCGGCCGCTTGGCCGAGATCTCCGGCGAGTACCTGCGCAAGGGTTCGCAGGTCTACATCGAAGGTCGTCTGCGTACCCGAAAGTGGCAGGACAAGTCCGGCAACGACCGTTACACCACCGAGATCGTCGCCAACGAGATGCAGATGCTCGGCAGCCGCGGTGGCATGGGCGGCGAGGGCCGCAGTGAAGGCCGGGGCGAAGGCCGCGGCGAGGCCCGCGCCTCGTCCGGCGGCGGGCGTGGTGGCGATGCGGGCGGCTACGAGGGCCCGCGTGGCGACGACAAGGAAAGCTTCGACGACGACATCCCGTTCTGAGCGCATGCCAGGCCGCTATTTCATCAAGTCCTTCGGCTGCCAGATGAACGAGTACGACTCCGCCCGCATGGGCGACGTGCTCGCCTCGGCAGAGGGTCTCGAGCCTACGGACGATCCGGAGCAGGCCGATGTCCTGCTCATGAACACCTGTTCGGTGCGCGAGAAGGCGCAGGAGAAGGTGTTCTCGCTGCTCGGCGAATGGCGCGCGATCAAGGCGCGCCGGCCGGATGTGGTCATCGGGGTCGGAGGTTGCGTCGCGAGCCAGGAAGGCGAAGCCATCACGGCGCGCGCCCCCCAGGTCGACCTGGTGTTCGGCCCGCAGACCTTGCATCGTTTGCCGGAGATGCTCGTCGAGCTGCGCAGCCACGGGCGCGCTGTCGTCGACATCAGCTTCCCCGAGATCGAGAAATTCGATCACCTGCCCGCGCCACGCGCCGAGGGTGCATCGGCGTTCGTCTCCATCATGGAAGGTTGCAGCAAGTACTGCAGTTTCTGCGTCGTCCCATACACGCGTGGTGAGGAGATCAGTCGCCCGTTCGAGTCCGTGATGGACGAAGTGCGTTCGCTCGTCGCGCAGGGCGTACGCGAGGTCACGCTGCTCGGCCAGAACGTCAACGCGTATCGTGGTCCGATGGATGACGGCTTCGAGGCCGACCTCGCCACGCTCGTTCATCATGTGGCAGCCCTGCCGGGCGTCGGACGCATCCGCTTCACCACCTCGCATCCTCTGGAGTTCGACGAGAGCCTCATCGAGGCGTATGCCAGCGTGCCGAAGCTTGCGGGACACCTGCATCTGCCGGTGCAGTCGGGTTCCGATCGCATTTTGTCGCTCATGAAGCGGGGCTACACGGCGCTTGAATTCAAGGATCGCATCCGTCGGCTGCGCGCCGTGCGGCCCGGGATCGCCGTGTCCTCCGATTTCATCGTCGGCTTTCCCGGCGAGACCGAGCGTGACTTCGAGGCGACGCTGCGTCTGGTGCGCGATCTGGACATCGACCAATCCTTCAGCTTCCTCTACAGCCGTCGACCCGGGACACCCGCCGCCTCGTTGCCCGACGAAGTCCCCCCCGAGGAGAAGCAGGCGCGGCTGGTACGACTGCAGGCGCTGCTCGATGAGCAGGCGCGCGCCCGCAGTCTCGCGATGGTGGGTAGCCGTCAGCGGGTCCTGGTCGCCAAGCCCTCGCGTCGCGATGTCACCGAACTCGCGGGGCGTACCGAGGACAACCGCTGGGTCAATTTCCCGGGTCCCTCCGCGTTGGTCGGCCGTTTCGTCGATGTCGAGATCACCGAGGCCCGTTCGCGTTCGCTGCGCGGCCGGATCCTTGCAGCCGAGGTGGCCCATGCCTGAACGATCTGCCGAGCCGCCGCAGCGCCGCGAATTCGAACTCGTCACAGCCGACAACACGACGCTGGCCGATCTCTGTGGTCCGCTCGATTCCAACCTGCGCCTCATCGAAGAGCGGCTCGGCGTCGAGCTGCGCCGTCGCGGCAATGCCTTCGTGGCGCTCGGTGCGGGCGCGGCGTCGGCCGAGTCGTTGCTGTGCGATCTCGCGGTGCTGGCACACACCGAGGACATCACGCCCGAAGCGGTCCATCTCGCGTTGCGTGACCACGCGGATCGCGGTGTGGACGCCGCGCCCGAAGCGGACGAGCAGGATGACGAACCGTCCATCCGCACGCTGCGCGGGACGCTGCGGCCGAGGGGTGCCAACCAGCGTGAGTACATGCGCCGCATCCGTCGCCAAGACCTCACCTTCGGGATCGGCCCAGCAGGCACCGGAAAGACCTATCTCGCCGTCGCTTGCGCCGTGGAAGCGCTGCAGTCCGACCGGGTCCGGCGCATCGTGCTGGTACGACCCGCAGTCGAGGCGGGCGAGCGCCTGGGGTTCCTGCCCGGCGATCTCACGCAGAAGGTCGATCCCTATCTTCGTCCCATGTACGACGCGCTCTACGAGATGATGGGTTTTGAGCGTGTCGCCAAGCTCATCGAGCGCAACATCATCGAGGTGGCGCCGCTCGCGTTCATGCGTGGCCGCTCGCTGAACGATTCGTTCATCATCCTCGATGAAGCGCAGAACACCACCGTCGAGCAGATGAAGATGTTCCTGACCCGTATGGGGTTCGGTTCACGCGCCGTGGTCACGGGCGATGTCACGCAGACCGACCTGCCGACCGGCCGGATCTCCGGGCTGCGTCATGTGCTCGATGTGCTGCGTGGCGTACACGGTATCGGCTTCCAGTTCTTCGAGGCGCG
>DBCG01000028.1:0-1599 GCA_002292945.1 Proteobacteria bacterium UBA964
GCGGCCTTGAGTTCCTCGGCGCGCTTGGCGAGCTCGACGCCCTGGCGGCGCAGCATCTCGCGATCGATGAGCACGCCGCGTCGCTCCATGCGTTGCAGCACCGGCACCAGCGGCTGCTCGAAATCTTCGTAGAGCCGCCGCAGCAGCGGTTCGCGCTCGATCGCGGGCCAGAGCGTGCGGTGCAGCCGCAGCGTGACATCGGCGTCCTCGGCGGCGTAGGTGCTCGCGGTCTCGATCGAGACCTGGCTGAACGGGATCTGCTTCGCGCCTTTCCCGGCGACCTCCTCGTAGGTGATGGTCTTGAGGCCGAGATAACGCTCCGCAGCGGAGTCCATGTCGTGACGCGTGGCGACGCTGTTCCAGACATAGGACTCGAGCATGGTGTCGTAGGCCATGCCGCCGAGCGCGATGCCGTGGTTGGCGAGCACATGCGCATCGTATTTGAGGTGATGGCCGACCTTGGCCGGGCGCTCCGCTTCGAGCAGCGGCTTCAGCCGCGCCAGCACGGCGTCGCGGTCGAGCTGCTCAGGCGCGCCCACATAGTCGTGTCCGAGCGGCACATAGGCCGCACGGCCCGGCTCGACGCAGAAAGACACGCCGACGATGCGCGCCTGCAGGTAATCGAGCGAAGTGGTCTCGGTGTCGAAGGCGAAGAGCGTGCTCTGCGCGAGCGTCTCCAACCAGCGTCCGAGCGCAGCCTCATCGAGCACGACTTCGTACCCGCGCGGTGCGGCGAGCAGCGCCGGGTCGGCGACGAGCGCGCTGCCATCGGGCGTGGGGGACGGGCTATCCGGCACGCCTAAACCGCGCAGCAGGTTCTTGAACCCGAAGCGGGTGTAGAGCGTGCGCAGCGCCGTCTCGTCGGTCGGGCGGCGTGCGAGGTCGGTGGCTTCAGGCGGCAGGTCGAGATCGCAACGGATGGTGGCCAACTGCCGCGACAGTGCGAGCGTGTCGAGGCCGGCGCGCAGGTTCTCGCCGATCTTGCCGGGGACCTGGTCGGCGTTCGCGATCAGCGCATCGATCGAGCCGTATTGATTCAGCCATTTCGCGGCGGTCTTCGGGCCGACTTTGTCGATGCCGGGGATGCCATCGGAGCTGTCGCCGGCGAGTGCGAGGTAGTCGATGATCTGCTCAGGCCAGACATCGAACTTGGCCTTGACGCCGTCGCGGTCGTAGGTGCTGTCCGACATGGTGTTGACGAGCGTGATGTAGGGACCGACCAGCTGCGCCATGTCCTTGTCGCCGGTCGAGATGAGCACGCGCCGGTCGCCGTCCGCTGCACGGCGCGCGAGGGTGCCGATGACATCGTCGGCTTCGACACCGCTGATGCGCAGCAACGGCAGGCCGAGCGCCTGCACCGCCTCGAGCAGCGGCTCGATCTGTACACGCAGATCGTCGGGCATCGGCGGCCGGTGCGCCTTGTAGGCGGTGAAGAGGTCGTCGCGGAAGGTACGGCCGGGCGCATCGAACACGACCACGAACTGCGCGCCGTCATGCTCACGCAGCGACTTCAGGAGCATATTGAGCACGCCGAGCACCGCGCCGGTCGGCTCGCCTTGCGGTCCGGTCAGCGGCGGGAGCGCGTGGAACGCGCGGTAG
>DBCG01000028.1:1711-1853 GCA_002292945.1 Proteobacteria bacterium UBA964
CCGTCGATGCTGAAGTCGGGCTGCGTGATCAAGCGCAGCCGGTTGCTGCGGTCGTAGACATAGATCACGGCCGAGTGGTCGATGGTGTAGTCGCGGCCGTCGGGCGTCGGGACCTTGACGGCGATCGCGTGGAAGGCCTTGA
>DBCG01000028.1:2021-2862 GCA_002292945.1 Proteobacteria bacterium UBA964
CGGGCGAGCGTCGTCGGGCAGACATCGGGGCAGGCGGTGAACCCGAAGAAGACGAGCGTGACCTTGTCTCGGAAGTCCTCGAGCCGGCGTGGCTGGCCGGTGTCGTCGGCGATGACGAGACCGCGGCCGTAGTCGATGCCGGAGACTTCCGTGGAGTTGAAGGGCGCGGGCGGCGGTGTGGGCGAGCAGCCCGCCAACACCGTCAGGCCGGCGAGCGCTGCGAGCGTGTGGACGTTCGACCAGAACCGACCACGAACGCCGGGCAGCGCGCGGGAGGCCACTGCCCGGGGTCGTGTCATGTGCGTGTCAGCGTCGGATGGCGTCAGCGCGGGATCAGGTTCCCGGCGCCTTGACCCAGACCTTGCACCAGCCCGGGTTCTTCACCTGTTTGCCGGGGAAGAGGTTGCACTTGGCGAGCGGTGCCTGGCGGTTCTTGTCGGCCCACTGCAGACAGTTGCCGCAATGCTGTCCTGCCTTGAAGTTCGGGTTCGTTTTCGCGTCGACCTTCTTGGCGTCTTCGACGTAGCCGAGCGCCTTGGCGGCAGGTTCGGTGGGGCTCAGCACCGGCAGCGCAGCGGCAGCCGGCTTCGCTTGGGCGAAAGCGGTTTCGACCACGACCGGGATGGCGGGCAGACCGAGCACCGCAGCGCCCAGGATCTGACGACGGGTCAGCTTCGGGTTGTTCATGGCAAGTTCCTTTGCTTGGGAGGTGAGCGTCGGGGAAACGTATTATAGCCTGCGGAACGAGGGTCCACGCACCGGGTGATCGATTGTCGGTGGGGCTGCACCATCCTTTTCTAGGACAGTCTGGCCTAGGACAGTCTGGCCTAGGACAGTCTGG
>DBCG01000028.1:2930-3362 GCA_002292945.1 Proteobacteria bacterium UBA964
TCCGCAGCCGGCCAGCAGCAGCGCCGCGGCCAGCGCCGTCATCGATGACCGCGCGGCGATCATGCCGGCATCGGCCGACCGTCGCGCAGGGCGAGCCAGCCGCGGATCACGCGGTAGATGAGCCAGACGCTGATGATCATGATGCCGACGAAGAAGGTGAGGATGCCGAGTCCCAGCGCGAGCACGAGCGGCGCGGAGATGATGCCGACCAGCAGCGTCGACCACGCAGCGCCCCAGAAAGTGCGGATCTGCCAACGGAAGTGCGACTCGATCCAGGTGCCGACGGCGTCCTTGCGGCGCATGTAGTTCATCACCACGGCGACGATGGAGGGCAGGCCGAAGATGAAGCTACCGATGACCGTGGCGGCGCTGGTGAGCGCGATCACCACCGACAACGCGTGCAGGGCATAGATGATGTGCGTGTAGCTGATG
>DBCG01000006.1:0-7033 GCA_002292945.1 Proteobacteria bacterium UBA964
AGCTGTCCGGCGGGGAGGCGGCGCCCTCTGCCGCGAGCGGCTCCGGCGCGGGCAGCACCGTCTCGGCCGACGCGACCCGCACCGGGGCGGGAACGACGGCCGCGACCGACGCGGCCCCGGGCGCATCGAAACGCAACCACAAGATCGCCGCTGCGGCGACGCCGGCTGCGACACCGACACCGCTCAAGGGCACGGCCCAGCGCGGCAGCCGCGGGCCTCGGGTGGCGAGCGCGGCGGTCGCGGCATCGGGTTCATCTGTCGGGGAAACAGACCCTGCGGCAGGGTTATCCGACCGGGCGATCGAAGCGGCGACGCGCTCGGCGAAACCGTCGCGTCCACCGCCGCTTGCCTGACCTGCCAGCGGTTCGCCGCGGATCGCAGCACCGATGAGCGAGTACCCCGCCCACTGGCGCCGCAGGCCTTCATCGCGGGCCAGACGACGCGCCAACAGTTCGCACTCGGCCGCCGAAAGCTCGCCGTCATACATGGCCGACAGCTGGCTGTCGCGTTCGTGCCCGCTCATCCGATCACCTCACCACGACCCAAACCGCCATCGAAGATCTCTCGCAGCCGCTCGTCCACCGCCTCGCGCGCGCGGAAGATGCGCGAACGGACGGTGCCGACGGGACAATCCATGGTCTTGGCGATCTCCTCGTAGGAGAGCCCCTCGAGTTCGCGGAGCATGATCGCGGTGCGAAGGTCCTCGGGCAACCGGTCGATGGCCGCGCTCACCGTGGCACGGATCTCCTCCGTCAAGGCGAGCGCCTCGGGAGTGGCGGTATCGATCATGCGTTCCTCCAAGCCTGGCCGGTCCTCATCGCCGCTCCCGCTGGAATCGAGCTGGACGGGGTTGCGCGCCCGCGCCGCGAGAGAATTCTTGGCGGTGTTGATCGCGATGCGGTAGAGCCATGTGTAGAAGGCGCTGTCGCCGCGGAACCTCGACAGCGCACGGTAGGCCTTGATGAACGCATCTTGGGCAATGTCCTCAGCCTCGGTCGGGTTCCTGACATAGCGCATCACCAGCTTGACGACCTTGTGCTGGTAGCGGCGCACCAGGGCATCGAAGGCCCCGGACTCGCCACGCTGGGCTCGCTGCACCAGACTGAGGTCGCTTTCCTCCGCGCTCATCGGCGAGAGGCTCCGCGGGGAGCCGCCGCGCCGCAGATGACGCGGTGCGAGCAGATAGACCGGTACAAGCACGAAAAGTTCGCGCCCAGACATTCATCGTCGGTCAGGTTGATCGAGTGCCGGTCCACGCGACGCAGTGTACCCGCTGGGAGGACAGCCTGCCGTCGGCAGATCCGCCCGTTCAAAGAGCCGACTGCCCTGGCCATCCGCGCCCGGCGGCCCGACAACGGCGCCCGAAATCGGCGGCCAGACGCGGGTCGAGCCTGCGCCGCGCGAGCCATCGGGCCTCACCTCCCCAAGTTCCTGTGCGGCGGTAGAGCCACCAACCGAGACCCGGGAACTCCACGATCCGCTCCCACGCTTGAGACAGCTCCGGGGGCGGCTCAACATCAGGTGCGACCGGGGACGCTTCCGACGAACGGCAGCTCGCGGATGATCGCTGCCAGCGCAGCCAAGTCGGGATCGACGGGAACCTCATCACGCAGGAGATACGCCGCGAGCTCGGGGTCTGGCAACTCCAACAAGCGGGTGAAAAGAGCCAATTCACCGGCCTCAGACAGCCGCCCGGGACCCTCGAGCCAGCGCACCAGCAGGACATCGAGCTCCTTCATACCCCGCCGACAGCGCCAACGCAGCCGACCGGTGTCCGGGACTCCGGTCTCCGCGCTCAAAGATGCTCGCGCTCGACCATCATCTTCTTGACCTCGGCGATCGCCTTGGCGGGGTTGAGGTCCTTAGGACAGGCCTCGGTGCAGTTCATGATGGTGTGGCAGCGATAGAGCCGGAACGGATCCTGGAGGGCATCGAGACGCTCACCGGTGGCGTCATCGCGGCTGTCGACGATCCAGCGATAGGCGGCGAGGAGCGCGGCCGGACCGAGGTAGCGATCGCCGTTCCACCAATAACTCGGGCAGGACGTCGAGCAACAGGCGCAGAGGATGCAGGCCGACGGCCTGTCGATCTTCTCCTGGTCTTCGGGGGACTGCAGGCGCTCGCGGTCGGGCTGCGCCGGCGTGCGCGACTGCAGCCACGGCTTCACCGAGGCGTACTGGGCGTAGAACTGCGTCAGGTCGGTGACCAGGTCCTTCACCACCGGCATGTGCGGCAACGGATGGATCTTCACGTCCGCCTTCACATCGGCGCAGCTCATGGTGCAGGCGAGCGTGTTGGCGCCGTCGATGTTCATGGCGCAGCTGCCGCAGATGCCTTCACGGCAGGATCGACGGAAGGAGAGCGAGGGGTCCACCTCGTTCTTGATCTTGATGAGGGCGTCGAGGACCATCGGCCCGCAATCGTCCATATCGACCTTGTAGGTGTCGACCCGCGGGTTGCCGCCGCCGTCAGGGTCATAGCGGTAGACCTTGAAGGCGCGGACATTGGTCGCCCCGGCGGGCGCCTCGTGCACCTTGCCGTCGCGGTCGATGCGGGAATTCGGGGGCAGGCGGAATTCAGCCATGGCATCAGTCCTCAGTAAGTCCGGGCCTTGGGCGGGATGGCCTCGACATCAGCGGTCAGGGTGCTTTGGTGCACCGGCCGGTAGTCGATGCGCGCCCGACCTTTGTCGTCGACCCAACAAAGCGAATGCTTCATCCAGACCGCATCGTCGCGGTCCTGGAAATCCTCGCGCGCATGCGCGCCACGGCTCTCCTTGCGGTTCTCCGCGGAGCGCACGGTGGCGACCGCTTGCCCGAGCAGGTTGTCGAGTTCCAGGGTCTCGACGAGGTCGGTGTTCCAGATGAGCCCGCGGTCGCTGGTCCGCACATCCGCGAAAGAATCGACGGTGCGCTGCAGCTTCTCGCAACCCTGCTGCAACGACTCGCCGGTGCGGAACACCGCGGCATCGGATTGCATGATCTTCTGCATCTCGAGCCGGATCTGCGCGGTGGTGCGTTCGCCATCGGCGTGACGGACCCGATCGAGCCGTGACACCGCCAGATCGCCGGCGTCCTTCGGCAGCGGCTTGTGCGGCTGACCGGGGCGGACGGTGGTCGCCGCATGGCGCGCCGCCTCGCGGCCGAACACCACGAGATCGAGCAAAGAATTCGAGCCGAGGCGATTGGCGCCGTGCACCGACACGCAAGCGGCCTCGCCGACCGCCATCAGGCCCGGCACGACGGACTCCGGATCGCTGCCCTTCAGCGTGACGACCTCGCCGTGGTAATTGCAGGGGATGCCTCCCATGTTGTAGTGCACGGTCGGCAGCACCGGGATCGGCGCCTTGTTGACATCGACGCCGGCGAAGACGCGCGCGGTCTCGGCGATGCCGGGCAGCCGCTGCTTGATGACATCGGCGCCGAGGTGCTCGAGATGCAGGTGGATGTGGTCGGCGTCCTTGCCGACGCCGCGACCCTCGCGGATCTCGATCGTCATCGAGCGCGACACCACATCGCGCGAGGCGAGGTCTTTGGCGTTCGGCGCGTAGCGCTCCATGAAACGCTCGCCGCGCGAGTTGGTGAGGTAGCCGCCCTCGCCGCGCGAGCCCTCGGTGATGAGGCAGCCGGCACCGTAGATGCCGGTGGGGTGGAACTGGACGAACTCCATGTCCTGCAACGGCAACCCGGCGCGCAGGGCCATGCCGCCACCGTCGCCGGTGCAGGTGTGCGCCGAGGTGCAGGAGAAATAGGCGCGACCGTAGCCGCCGGTGGCGAGGATCACGAGGTGGGCGCGGAAGCGGTGCAGCGTCCCATCGGCGAGGTTGAGCGCCACCACACCGCGGCACTCGCCACCTTCCATGATGAGGTCGATGGCGAAGTATTCGATGAAGAACTCGGCTTCGTTCTTCAGCGACTGCTGGTAGAGCGTGTGCAACATCGCGTGGCCGGTGCGGTCTGCGGCGGCGCAGGTGCGCTGCGCGATGCCCTTGCCGTACTGCGTGGTCATGCCGCCGAAGGGGCGCTGGTAGATCCGCCCGTCAGGCGTGCGCGAGAACGGCACGCCGTAGTGCTCGAGCTCGATGACGGCGGCGGGCGCCTCCTTGCACATGAACTCGATGGCGTCCTGGTCGCCGAGCCAGTCCGACCCCTTGATGGTGTCGTAGAAGTGGTAGCGCCAATCGTCCTCGCCCATGTTGCCGAGCGCAGCCGAGATGCCGCCCTGCGCCGCGACCGTGTGGCTGCGGGTCGGGAACACTTTCGTGATACAGGCGGTGGAGAGGCCGGCCTCGGCGAGGCCCAAAGTCGAGCGTAGTCCGGCGCCACCGGCGCCTACCACGATGACATCGTAGGTGTGGTCGATGAAGTTGTAGGCGGCCATCAGAAGGGTCCCGTTGTGAAGGCGATGCGCAGCACGGCGTAGAGGCCGGCGGCGGCGAGCAGCAGGTGCAGGAAGGTGGAAGCGAGCAGCGAGACGACCTTCAGACCCTTCGCGTGAACGTAGTCCTCGAGCACGACCTGCACGCCGAGCGCGGAATGCCAGGTGAGCGCGCCGATGAGCAGCAGCAAGAGCACCGGGTTGATGCCGCTCGCCACCCAGGCGCGCACGGCCTCATGGTCGGAGGTCGGCAGGTGCACGACCGCGAACGCGAACCAGACCGTGAGCGGCACGAGCGCGACGGCGGTCAGCCGCTGCACCCACCAATGCGAGACGCCCGACTTGGCGGAACCGCGGCCGAGCGCACGACCGATCGGGCTGCGCAGACTCATCGCGGCACCCCCGCGAAGAACGCCGCGTAGATCAAGGCAGCCGCTAGCGCCACAGCGACCGCCACGACGACGATCGCGCTGCGGCGGGCCTCAGCCTTCTCGAGACCGCGACCGAGGTCCCAGTTCAGGTGACGGATGCCGTTGCAGAGGTGGTAGCAGAACGCGAGCAGCCAACCGGCGATCAGCAGTTTCATGAACCCGGTCGAGAGCAGCGCGCTCGCCTGTGCGTAGCGCTCGGCGCCGGAGGCGGCGGCGAACAGCCAGCCGACCAGCACCACGAGCCCCACCGACAGCACGATGCCCGTGATGCGATGGGCGATCGAGGTCGCCATCGTGTACATGAACCGGTAGATGCCAAGGTGAGGCGATAGTGGTCGCTGTCTCGTGCTCATGCGCGTGTCCTGGGTCGGTCAAAAATCGATGCAACGGCCGTTCTTTTCCCAATCGCCGTAACGCGTCGGTTCGGGCCCCGGCGGGCCGCCGATCTCGCGCTGCGGGCCAGCGGGCATCGGGGGCTGCGGCGGCGTCGATGGCGTTGACGACGGCTCGGCAGCGGGCGGCGAGGCATGCTGCACGGGCGCGTTGGAGTGGTTCTGCATCAGCGAAGAGTCTGCCAGAATCCGCGGTGTCCGACCACCTTCCGCGACCGCTTCTGCCCCGCCATGACGACGTCCGTTCCGCCTCTCGCACCCCCCGTCGGACGCTCCGGCGTCGCGCTCGATGACCTCGGCGTGCTTGCCGTGCACGGCGCGGATGCGCGTAAGTTCCTCAACGGCCAGCTCTCTCAGGATGTGCTCGCCTTGGACGAAACTCGTGTGCGGCTGGCAGGGCTTCACAACCCGCAGGGTCGCACCGTGGCGGTGCTTCGATTGCTTGCCTGGGATGCCGAGACGGTGCTCTGCGTGCTGCCCCGCGGACTCATCGCCGACACGCGCGCCGTGCTCGTACGCCTCCTGCTGCGCTCCAAGGCCGAGCTTCAAGATGCATCGGATGCCTGGCGCATCGAGGGTCTGTGGGCCGAGACGCCTCTCTCCGACCTCCCCGCAGGCGCCAGCATGGGCGCGACGGCGCGTCACGACGGCGCGATCATCTGGCGTCATGCGCCTGACGGGCGCTGCCTGCGCCTCGCTCCGCGGTCTGCGATCGCCCCCGCCCTCCCCCCGTCACCCGCGGGCCCTCTAGACCCTGCGGCGGCTGCCGCCCGCGCAGCATGGCGGCTCGCCGACATCGCCGCAGGATTGCCCGAGGTGCTGCCGACGACCCGCGCCGCATTCGTCGCACAGATGCTGAACCTCGACCTCTTGGACGGGATCTCCTTCACGAAGGGCTGCTACACGGGGCAGGAAGTGATCGCCCGCGCCCACTACCGGGGGCGGGTGAAGCGTCGGCTGCAACGCTTCGAGGCGCGCCCTTCCGACGCGGCTGCGGCACTGCCGACACCCGGCGAGACGCTGCGCTTCGCCGATGGCCGCAGCGCACAATGGGTCGAGGGCGAGAAACGCCCGGATGGCGTTTGGGAGTTCCTTGCCGTAGCGCCGTTGCCTGAGCAGGCCGCATCCGAAGACGCATCGAACGAGGAGCCGTCGACCACCGACGCTGCGACGGAGCGGCTCGTCGCGACCGCTTTGCCGCTGCCCTACGCCCTGCCCTGAACAGCCAGGCCGGTCACTCCGGTCGCATCTGCGGGAACAGCAGCACGTCGCGGATCGAGGGCGACCCGGTCAACAACATCGCCAAACGGTCGATCCCGATGCCCAGACCGGCGGTGGGCGGCATGCCGTACTCGAGCGCACGGATGTAGTCGGCGTCGTAGAACATCGCCTCTTCGTCGCCCGCGTCCTTGCGTTCGACCTGCGCACGGAAGCGCGCCGCCTGGTCCTCGGCGTCGTTGAGCTCGGAGAAGCCGTTTGCGAGTTCGCGCCCGCCCACGAAGAACTCGAAGCGGTCGGTGAGGAAAGGGTCGAGGTCGTTGGCGCGAGACAGCGGCGACACCTCCGCCGGATAGGCGTAGACGAAGGTCGGTTGGACGAGGGTGTGTTCCCCGGTCTTCTCGAAGATCTCGATCTGCAGTTTTCCGGCACCGTCGCCCGGCTTCCAAGGGATGCCGCGCTCCTCGCAGGCCGCACGCAGGTAGGGCACATCACGCAGCCGCGCGCGCTCGAGCCCCGGGTTGCAGCGCAGGATCAGGTCCTCGACGGTGACGCGCTGGAAGGCGTCACGCAGGTCGTGGTGCTGACCCTGAGACTCGAACTGCAGCGTGCCGA
>DBCG01000006.1:7121-8304 GCA_002292945.1 Proteobacteria bacterium UBA964
TAGTCCGCATAAGCCTGGTAGAGCTCGAGCATCGTGAACTCGGGGTTGTGGCGCGTCGAGAGCCCTTCGTTGCGGAAGTTGCGGTTGATCTCGTACACACGCTCGAGACCGCCGACCACCAGCCGTTTCAGGTAGAGCTCCGGTGCGATGCGCAGGTACATGTCGATGCCGAGCGCGTTGTGGTGCGTGACGAACGGCCGGGCTACTGCACCGCCCGGGATCGGCTGCATCATCGGCGTCTCGACCTCGAGGAAGCCCCGTGCATCGAGCATGTCGCGCAGGAAACGCACGAGGCGCGTGCGCTTCTGGAACACCGCGCGGCTGTCCTCGTTCATGATCAGGTCGACATAGCGCTGACGATAGCGCGCCTCGGTATCCGCAAGGCCGTGCCATTTGTCGGGCAAGGGCTGCAAGGACTTCACCAGCAGACGCAACCGCTCCACGCGCACCGACAGCTCGCCGGTCTTGGTGCGGAACAGCACGCCCTCCGCGCCGAGGATGTCACCGACATCCCAGCCTTTGAAATCGTCGTAAGGCTGCTCGCCGAGCGCCTCGCGCTGCACGAATATCTGGATCTGCCCGGAGGAGTCCTGGAGCTTGACGAAGCTCGCCTTGCCCATGATGCGTCGCAGCATCATCCGGCCGGCGACCTTCACCCGTACCGCCGACGCCTCGAGCGCCTCATCGGACAGACCGCCGTAGCCGAGCAGCAGCTCGCTGGCGAGCGCATCCCGACGGAAATCATTGGGGAACGCCGGGCCGCTTGCCGCACGCAGCGCTGCGAGCTTGGCACGCCGTTCGGCGACCAGCTTGTTCTCGTCTTCGGTCACAGGCCCGCCTTAAGTGAGGCTTCGAGGAAGGGATCGAGATCGCCATCGAGCACCGCGGTGGTGTTGCCCACCTCGATATCGGTCCGCAGGTCTTTGATGCGCGACTGGTCGAGCACATAGGAGCGGATCTGGTGACCCCAGCTGACGTCGGACTTGGAGTCCTCGAGCACCTTCGCGGCGGCGTTGCGCTTGTTGACCTCGAGCTCGTACAGCTTGGCCTTCAGCATCTTCATCGCGGTGGCGCGGTTCTTGTGCTGACTGCGCTCGTTCTGGCACGCGGCGACGATGCCCGTGGGCATGTGTCGGATGCGTACGGCCGACTCGGTCTTGTTGACGTGCTGACCACCGGCACC
>DBCG01000006.1:8319-9394 GCA_002292945.1 Proteobacteria bacterium UBA964
CCCGCCGGCGCCGCTCGAGCGGTAGACATCCGTCTCGAGGTCCGCCGGGTTGATGTCGATGTTGATGTCATCGTCGATCTCGGGCGAGATGAACACCGACGCGAAAGAGGTATGGCGGCGGTTGCCGGAGTCGAAGGGCGACTTGCGGACCAGACGGTGGACGCCGGTCTCGGTGCGCAGCCAGCCGTAGGCGTGATCGCCTCGGACCTCGATGGTGGCGCTCTTCATCCCCGCCACTTCACCCGGGCTCGAGTCGATGACCTCGGCGGAGAAACCGCGCGATGCCGCCCACTTGAGGTACATGCGCAGCAACATCTGCGCCCAGTCCTGGGCTTCAGTGCCACCGGCTCCCGCCTGGATATCGAGATAGGCGTTGCGCGGGTCCATCTCACCACGGAACATCCGGCGCAGCTCGAGCTTGCGGACTTCGGCCTCGACCTTGGGCAGGTCACGCTCCACCTCGGTGGCCACGGCCTCATCGCCCTCGGCTTCGGCGAGTTCGAGCAGTTCGACGGAGTCGATGACGGCGCGGGTCGCGGAGTCCATCTGCGAGATCTCGGTGGCGAGCTTGGCGCGTTCCTTGCCGAGCTCCTGTGCCTTCTCCGGCTTCTGCCAGACGGCGGGATCTTCGAGCTCCCGGCTGACCTCCTCGAGACGTTCCTTCTTCAGGTCGTAGTCAAAGAAACCCCCGTAGGGAACGCACGCGCTCCTGGAGGTCGGTGAGGGAACGCTTGACGAGGCCGAGTTCGATCATGGGGTCATTCTAGCAGATGATCGACCAGCAACTGCAGCCGGCGCTCGCCCGCGTACTCGTTCACGTCGAGCCGGTACACGAGCAGCGCCTCGACCGGCAATGGGCGGCCGGCATCGCGGCCCTGGAAGAAGCGGCCCTGGAAGAAGTTGAAGGCGATGGCATCGAACCTGCGCCCTTCCCCGGGCACCTCGACCCACATCTTGAGGTGCCGCTCGCCGACGGTGCGCGTGCGCAGGATCCGGAAGCGCTGATCGAAGCTCGGCTCGGGGAAGGCCTGACCCCAAGGACCCGCCGCACGCAGCGCCTCGGCGGTGACCAGGG
>DBCG01000014.1:0-1969 GCA_002292945.1 Proteobacteria bacterium UBA964
CGTCGCCGCAGCGGCGATCTTGTGGTTGCGTTTCGATGCGCCCGGGGCCGCGTCGGTCGCGGCCGTCGTTCCCGCCCCGGTGCGGGTCGCGTCGGCCGAGACGGTGCTGCCCGCGCCGGAGCCGCTCGCGGCAGAGGGCGCCGCCTCCCCGCCGGACAGCTATACGGTGCCACCGCCCTCCAGCGCTCCGGCGGTCCTGATGGGGGGCGCCGCCATGGCGAACTTCGTCGTGGCCCACAGCGAGGTCGCCGCACCCTTGCTGCGCCGTAATGCACTGTCGTCCCTCGTGGCCGATCCCGAGGCGCGGTACGAAGAGATCGATGCCCCGGCGCCGGGCCAACTCCCGCCACCACCACCGGCGGCGAGCGCTGAACGATGAGCACTGCGGTGGGCCGTCTGCACTTCTTGGCGTGGCTCGCTTGCGCGGGTTTCGGCGCTGTCGTGCATGCCGAGCCGGCGCGCGCCCGACCGTCCGTCACCGCGAACGCCGATGCACAGGCTTTGCTGCACCGCATGAACGAGGCGCTCGCACAGCGCAACTACATCGGCACCTTGCGGCACGACCGCAACGGGCGCTCCGAGACGCTGCGCGTCATCCATCGTGTCCGGGACGGCGAGGTCGCTGAGCGTATCGTGCCGTTGGACGGATCGCGTCGCGAGTTCATCCGCCGGGGTCGAGAGCTTTTCTGCTTCTTGCCGGACCAAGGCATCGTGTTGGTGGAGCGACGGCCCCGCGCCGGCGGCATGCTGAACACCTTGCCGAAGCTCGATGCGCGCTCCGCCGAGGCCTATGAAATACAGGCGGTCAAGCGCGTACGCCAGCAGGGTCGCGTCGCGTACCTCGTATCGCTCGTGCCACGCGATGGTTTCCGCTACGGCTATCGCATCTGGATCGACGATCGGACGGCGATGCCGATCAAGACCGAGCTGCGCGACGCGGGCGGTCAGGTGATCGAGGAGACCTCGTTCAACGAACTGAGTCTGGTCGCCGACATCCCCGACAGCGCCTTCCAACCGTCGGTGTCGACGGCCAATCTGCGTTGGTATCGCAGTGCTCCGGTGCCGGTCGTCGCAGCGGCCCGTCCGCCGCCGTCCGCTTGGGTCGCGAGCCAGTTGCCGCCGGGGTTCCGGCTCACGCAGAGCAGCCGCCAGAACTTGCCGGGTGCAGAGGGCGAAGTCGAACATCTGGTGTTCTCGGACGGATTCGCGTCGGTCTCGGTGTTCATCGGCTCTCCGGCGCCGCCGACCGCGCGCGTGCCTGCGCTCGGCACTGGCCTTGCGGGGGCCTCCACGACCTACGTCACGAGGGTCGAGGGGCGTCCGCTGACGGTGGTCGGTGAAGTTCCGCTGCGCACCGCGCGCTTCATCGCTGCGCAGGTGCGGCGCGCTGCCCCGCTGGACAACCCCTCGGTGGCTACACCTGCGCCTGCGCCCGGGGCCATCGCGGACGCGGTCCCGGCGCCTAGAGCGTCTCGGTGACCTGAATGGCGGTGGGCGGGCAGCTGACGCTGTTGACCCGTGAGGGCTGCGGTCTTTGCGAGGAGATGGCGGAGGAGCTCGCCGTGCTCGGTACGCGACTCGAAATGCCGCCGATCGAGTGTCTGGATGTCGACTCCGACCCGGAATTGCTGCGTCGCCACGGTCATCGGATCCCGGTGCTGCTGTGGGACGGCGTAGCGGTCGCGGCTACCCGGCTCGACCCCGCAGAGATCGAAAGACTGTTCCGCAGCCGCTGAGTGCCGGACGGCTGGCCGCCCAGCCGGTATAATCAGCGGCTTAGCAAAAGCCTCGCCGCCTCCGGCGCGGGGGATCACCTGGAACCGATGCAGAACATCCGCAATTTCTCGATCATCGCCCATGTCGACCACGGCAAGTCGACGCTGGCCGACCGTCTCATCCAGCTCTGCGGCGGGCTAGACGCCCGCGAGATGCAGAGCCAGGTGCTCGACTCGATGGCGCTCGAGCGCGA
>DBCG01000014.1:1983-3516 GCA_002292945.1 Proteobacteria bacterium UBA964
CGCGGCATCACCATCAAGGCGCAGAGCGTCACGCTGTACTACAACGCGAAAGATGGGCAACGCTACCAGCTGAACCTCATCGACACGCCGGGTCATGTGGACTTCTCCTACGAGGTCTCGCGCTCGCTGGCCGCCTGCGACGGCGCGTTGCTGGTGGTCGATGCCTCGCAGGGCGTCGAGGCGCAGAGCGTCGCCAACTGCTACACGGCCATCGAGCAGGGGCTCGAGGTGCTGCCGGTCATCAACAAGATCGACCTGCCCTCGGCTGATCCGCCGAAGGTCATCCGCGAGATCGAAGAGATCATCGGGATCGATGCGCAGGATGCAGTGCGGGTCTCCGCCAAGACCGGCGAGAACGTGCCCGAGCTGCTCGAGGCCATCGTCGCCCGTATCCCCCCGCCCAAGGGCGACCCGCAGGCACCGTTGCAGGCGCTGATCATCGACTCCTGGTTCGACAACTACGTCGGTGTGGTGTCGCTGGTGCGGGTGGTCAACGGTGCGCTGCGCGTAGGTGAGAAGATCCGCGTGATGTCCACCGGTCGTGCTTGGCAGATCGACAAACTCGGTCGTTTCACGCCGAAGTCGCTCGGTACACGCGAGCTGTCCGCGGGCGAGGTCGGTTTCGTGATCGCGGGCATCAAGGAGATCGACGGCGCGCCGGTCGGCGACACCATCACCCTCGATGGCCGTCCCTGTGCTGCGCCGCTGCCCGGCTTCAAGCAGGTGCAGCCGCGGGTGTTCGCCGGGTTGTTCCCGCTCAACTCCGACGACTACGAATCGTTCCGCGATGCGCTGGCGAAGCTCCGGCTCAACGACTCGGCGCTGCACTACGAGCCGGAGGTGTCCGGTGCGCTCGGCTTCGGTTTCCGCATCGGCTTCCTGGGTCTGCTGCACATGGACATCGTGCAGGAACGGCTCGAGCGCGAGTACAACCTCGATCTCATCACCAGCGCGCCGACCGTGATCTACGAGGTCGGGATCACCGACGGTACCAGCGAGTATGTGGACAATCCGGCGAAGCTGCCGGCGCCGAACCGCATCGCCGAGATCCGAGAACCCATCATCACCGCCAACATCCTGGTGCCGCCGGACTACGTGGGGGCGGTGCTGCAGTTGTGCACCGAGAAGCGCGGCGTCCAGAAGAAGATGCAGTACCTCGCCAACCAGGTGTCGCTGCAGTACCAACTGCCCCTCGCCGAAGTGGTGCTCGATTTCTTCGACCGTCTGAAGTCGGTGAGCCGTGGCTATGCCTCGTTCGACTACGAGTTCAGCCATTTCGCCGCTGCGCCGCTCGCCAAGCTCGACATCCTCATCAACGGCGACAAGGTCGATGCGCTCTCGATCATCGTCCACCGCGACAGCGCCTACCATCGTGGCCGCGAACTGGTCGACAAGATGCAGGAGCTGATCCCCCGGCAGATGTTCGAAGTGGCAGTGCAGGCAGCCATCGGCACGCATGTCATCGCGCGCGCCACGGTGAAGGCGCTGCGCAAGAACGTCCTCGCCAAGTGCTATGGCGGTGACATCAGCCGC
>DBCG01000014.1:3559-3681 GCA_002292945.1 Proteobacteria bacterium UBA964
AGGCAAGAAGCGCATGAAGCAGGTCGGGTCGGTGGAGATCCCGCAGGAAGCCTTCCTCGCCGTGCTCAAATTGGGCCGCAAATGAGCGGTTACCTCGCCACGATCGCCGCGCTCCTCTCGCT
>DBCG01000014.1:3694-4144 GCA_002292945.1 Proteobacteria bacterium UBA964
CCGGTCACGATCGCCTGCGTGGTCGATGATTGGGTGCTTCGGCCGAAGCGGCAGTTGCGCGCGCCTGCAGGGCAGCCGCTGCCCGACCCTCCGTTGATGCGCGTCCTCTACGCGTTGCTGCCGGTCACGATCCTGGGGCTCTTCTTCAGCCTCTACACTGCCGAGCGGGCGGATTTCAGTCTCGTGTTGGTGGCGGTGGTGGCGGTGTCGGGTGTGGTGCTCCTCATCGATCGGGGGCTGTTGCGACCGCGGCGCGATGCTGCCGCCCGCGCGGCGAGCCGTGACCCGGCGAGCGTCGAGCTGCCCGGTACCGTCGACTACGCGCGCAGTTTCTTCCCGGTGATGGCGGTGTTGTTGGTGCTTCGCTCGTTCTTCTACGAACCGTACCGTATCCCCTCGGATTCCATGATGCCGACGCTGCTCGACGGCGACTTCATCCTGGTCAACAAG
>DBCG01000014.1:4234-18426 GCA_002292945.1 Proteobacteria bacterium UBA964
GGTGTTCCGCTATCCGCCCGATCGATCGGTGAACTTCGTCAAGCGCGTGGTCGGCCTGCCCGGGGACAGCGTGGAAGTGCGTGACGATCAACTGATCATCAACGGCGTCGCGGTGCCGCTCGAACAGAAGGGGCGCTATTCGGACGGCTGCTACCTCAACATGCGTATGGCCGAGGAGACCCTGGACGGGCGCCGACATCAGGTGATGCATTGCCTGTCGGCGGACTACCTGCCGGTCGCGCCGCTCGCCGCCTGCAACCGCGATATCCCGCAGGGCTACCTCTGCAACGAGGCGACCGCCGGCATCAGCGCCGATACCGGAGACAAGCTGCTGCAGGTGCCGGCCGGACATTACCTGGCGATCGGCGACAACCGCGACAACAGCAGTGACGGGCGGGCGTGGGGTTTCATCCCCGAGGACCACTTGGTGGGACGCGCGAGTCTGGTCTGGTTCAACTGGGACCTGCAACGCAGCGGCGGTCCGGATTGGGCGCGCATCGGGACCCGCATCGATTGACCAGCGCCATCACCCCGGGTTTTCCAGCCAAGTGGTTGCGCGATCGCCTCGGGATCGTGCCTAACGAGATGTCGTTGTTCGAGGCTGCCTTCACCCATCGCAGCGCGCCCGGACGCATCAACAACGAACGGCTCGAGTTCCTGGGCGACGCGGTGCTCAACCTGCTGGCCGCCGAGCTGCTCTACCAGCGTTTTCCGGCGGCGAGCGAGGGGGACCTCAGTCGTTTGCGGGCGCGGCTGGTCAGCACGGGACCGCTCGCCGAGGCGGCGCAGTCGCTGGGGCTCGGCGATGAGCTGCGGCTCGGCTCGGGTGAACTCAAGACCGGCGGCTTCCGACGCGAGTCCATCCTCGCCGACGCCCTCGAGGCGCTGATCGGTGCCGTCTACCTCGATGCCGGCCTCGAGGCGGCTCGCGCCGTGGTGACGCGTTTTTGCGGACCCTTGATCGATTCTCTGCCGCCACCGGAGGATCTGAAGGATCCGAAGACCCGGCTGCAGGAGCTGCTGCAGGGTCGCGGGCTCGCCTTGCCGGAATACCGTGTCGAGCAGGTCTCGGGCGAGCCCCATGCGCAGCATTTTTCGGTGCGGTGCGAGGTCCCTGAATTGCACATCGCCACGGTGGGTGAAGGTTCGAGCCGTCGCCGTGCGGAACAGGATGCGGCTCAACACGTGCTTGATGGTTTGGCCGGGGAGGTCCGATGAACGATCCGTCGACAGAGATGGGCGACCTGTCTGCAGGTGCGCCGGCGGAAAGCGCGGCGCCGTTCCGCGCCGGTTTTGCCGCCTTGGTCGGACGACCCAATGTCGGCAAGTCCACGCTGCTGAACGCCTTGGTCGGCGAGAAGCTCTCGATCGTCACGCCTCGTCCGCAGACGACGCGCCATCGCATCGTCGGGCTGGTACATCGCCCGGAGGCCCAGATCGCGTTCGTCGACACGCCGGGGTTGCATGTCGGGGGCAAGCGGGCGCTGAACCGCGCGATGAACCGCGCGGCCGGTGCAGCCTTGGTGGACGCCGACATCGTCGTGTTCGTCGTCGAAGCCCTGCGTTGGAACGCCGAGGACGAAGCCGTGATGCAGCGCATCCGCGACGCGGGGCGACCAGCGCTCGCGGTGGTGAGCAAAGCGGACCTCATCCAACCGCGGCAACTTTTGTTGCCGTTCATCGCCGAACTGGCTGCCCGGCATCCGTTTCTCGGCATCGTGCCGGTCTCCGCACGCCGCGACGAGAACCTCGAGCCGCTGGTCGCCGCCATCTCGGCGTTGCTGCCGGAGTCGCCGCCGCTGTTCGATGCCGAGGACCGTACCGACCGCGACCTGCGTTTCCGCATATCGGAGATCGTGCGCGAGAAGCTCACGCTCGAGCTCAACCAGGAAGTGCCCTACGGCATCGCCGTGGGGGTCGAGCGTCTCGAAGAGGAGGACGGTCGACCGGTCGTCCATGTGGTCATCTGGGTGGACCGCGAAGGCCAGAAGCCGATCGTGATCGGCGCCGGAGGCGCCCGCCTGAAGCGTGTCGGAACGGCGGCGCGCCGCGAGATCTCGGCCCTTCTCGACGGGCGTTGTCATCTCGAGCTTTGGGTCAAGGTCCGCGAGAACTGGGCCGACAACGCCGCCGCACTGCGATCGCTCGGGCTGGAGTGACGGTGCGCGGGCGCCGCGTAGAGCTCGACGCCGTGTTCGTGCTGCACCACCGACCGTGGCGCGACACCAGCCGGATGCTCGACGTTTTCACGCGGGAGCACGGACGGCTCATGCTGTTCGCGCGCGGTGTACGCGGTCCGCGTTCGCGCAGCGCCTCGTTGTTGCAGCCGTTCGTACCGTTGCTCGCCTCGTGGACCGGATCGGGCGAGACTGCACAGCTGACGCAGGTCGAGGCGGCACCCGGCGGGTCTGTCGCTGGCCTGCCCGCCGGGGCGCTGCTCTCCGGCTGGTATCTCAACGAATTGTTGTTGAAGCTCGTGCTGCGCGCCGACCCCCAGCCGGCCGTGTTCGACCTCTACGCCCGCACGCTCGATCGGCTGCGCGACGGGCAAGCGGTCGCGGCGGTGCTGCGCGGTTTCGAGCGCGATCTGCTCGTGCAGCTCGGTTTCGGTCTCGAACTCGGTCGCGAGGCGCAGGGTGGCGCGCCGCTGCAGGCCGACAGGTATTATCATTTCCACCCCAGCCTCGGCTTCGTCGCGACAAGCGACGATGCGGAGGCGGCTTACGCCGGCCGGTCGCTGCTGGCGTTGGCGGAAGATGATCTGCAGGAGGATGCCGTGCTCGAAGATGCCCGACGGCTGATGCGCACTGCGTTGGATGACGCGTTGGAGGGCCGCGAGTTGCGCACACGCAGCGTGGCGCGCGCCGTGACGCGCAGCGCTGCGCGGGCTGCGGCATCGTCCGTCCAGGTGGCGTCTGCTGCCGTGCCGGCGGTCGGGCCGCCTTCCGGGGAGACGTCGACATGACGGTCGCTGCCGCCACCGGCGGACCCGGTCACCTGGCGCTCGGCGTCAACATCGACCATGTGGCGACCCTGCGCCAGGCGCGTCGTATCCACTACCCGAGCCCCTTGGAGGCGGCCTTGGTCGCCGAGCGCGCGGGAGCCGACAACATCACGCTGCACCTGCGCGAGGATCGTCGCCACATCCAGGATGCCGATGTCGAGGCGATGCGGCCATTGCTCGCGACCCGCATGAACCTCGAACTGGCGGTCACCGACGAGATGATCGACTTCGCCTGCCGGATCCGTCCGGCGGATTGTTGTCTGGTGCCCGAGCGTCGGGCGGAGATCACGACTGAGGGTGGCCTCGACATCGCCGCGCAGGTGGCACGGTTGAGCGCCGAGTGCGCGCGGCTCACCGCCGCAGGCATCCGCGTCGCTTTGTTCATCGATCCCGATCCGGTGCAGATCGAGGCCGCAGCGCGGGTCGGTGCCCCGGTCGTAGAGCTGCATACCGGTCGCTATTGCGAGGTTTCCGGTGCGGATACGGCCAGCGAGCTTGCGCGGCTGCGTCTCGCGTCGCGGATCGCGGTCGAGCATGGCCTCGAGGTGCACGCCGGTCACGGTCTCAACGGCGACAATGTCGCTGCGGTAGCCGCGATCCCTGAGGTGGTCGAACTCAACATCGGCCATTCCATCGTCGCGCGCGCGGTGTTCATCGGTTTTGCAGCGGCGGTCGCCGAGATGCGCGGGCTGATGACAGCCGCGCGGCTTACGGCCGGCGATGGGAGGAAGACGGCATGACCGTGTTGGTGTTCGACATCGAGACCATCCCGGACATCGAGCTCGGGCGGCGTACTTTCGGCTTGGACGGTCTGAGCGATGCACAAGTGGCCGAGGCGATGTTCGCCCAGGCCCGGCGGCATTCGGGGAGCGATTTCCTGCCGCATGAACAGCATCGGATCGTGGCGATCTCTTGCGTCCTTCGCCAGGCCGGTACGCTGAGCGTCTGGAGCCTCGGCGACCTCGATTCGGGTGAGGACGAGCTGGTGCGGCGTTTCTTCGACGGCATCGAGCGCCACACGCCCGATCTCGTGTCGTGGAACGGCGGTGGCTTCGATCTGCCGGTGCTGCACTATCGTGCACTCAAGCACGGCATCGTGGCGCAACGATACTGGGAGAACGGGCAGGGTGATTCCAGCTTCCGCTGGAACAACTACCAGAGCCGTTACCACGAACGGCACACCGACCTCATGGATGTGTTGTCGGGCTTCCAACCGCGCGCCAAGGCGAGCCTGATGGACATGGCGTACCTGCTAGGTCTGCCGGGCAAACTCGGTTTCTCTGGCGCCGAGGTATGGCCCGCCTACCAAGCGGGCGATCTGCAGGGCATCCGCCGATACTGCGAGACCGATGTGCTCAACACCTGGCTCGTGTTCCTGCGGTTCCAGCACATGCGCGGTCGCATCGACACCACCGAACTCGCCGAGGAGCACCGGCGCGTGCGTGACCTGCTGGCCGGATCGACCGAGCCGCATCTCGCCGAGTTCCTGGCCGCGTGGGATACGCCGGCGACATGACCCGCGGGTCGATGCAGCCCGGTCCGCCCGAGGAGGGCGTCGTGACCGCACTCAACCACGATGGCGAGGGGGTCTTGCGCGGCGAGAAGACCGCGTTCGTGCCCGGGGCGCTGCCCGGTGAGCAGATCCGCTTCCGGCGGGTGCGTCGTCACCGGCAACATGACGAGGCGGAGCTGCTCGAGCTCGTGACGACGTCCCCCTCGCGTGTGGCGCCGCCCTGCACGCACTTCGGCGTCTGCGGGGGCTGCGCCATGCAGCACATCGACCCGGCCGCCCAGATCGCTGCCAAGCAGGCCGAGATCGCGGCGACGCTCGCGCGTATCGGCCGCGTGGAGCCGCGTCGTTGGCTCGAGCCTGTGCGTGGGCCGTCACTCGGCTATCGGCGTCGTGCGCGTCTCGGCGCGAAGTTCGTCCCCAAGCGCGGGCGGGTATTGGTCGGGTTCCGTGAACGGTCAAAACCCTATGTGGCGGCGCTCGACGCCTGCGCGGTGTTGGCGCCGCCGCTCGATGGTCTGATCACGCCCTTGTCGGAGCTGCTCACCGGGCTCGACAGTCGACGCACGATCCCACAGGTGGAGGTCGCGGTCGGCGAGGATGCCGTGTCGCTCGTTTTCAGGGTGCTCGAACCGCCGGGTATGTCCGATCTCGCGGCACTCCATTCCTTCGGCGAGGCCCAGGGGCTGCGCATCCACCTGCAGCCCGCCGGCAACGACAGCATCCGACTGCTGCGTGGGCCCGATGCGCAGTGGGCCGCTGCAGCGGCGGCCGACGAGCCGTGGCTGCACTACTCGCTACCCGTCGCCGGCCGCGATGAAGACCTGCGCTTCGCTTTCCGGCCCACCGACTTCATCCAGGTCAATGCTGCGGTCAACCGGATGTTGGTCGCGCAGGCGGTCGATCTTCTCGAGGTCGGCCCTGAAGACCGGGTGCTCGACCTCTTCTGCGGTCTGGGCAACTTCACGCTGCCGCTCGCGCTGCGCGCACGCGAGGTGGTCGGCATCGAAGGGGATGCCGCGCTGGTGGCGCGCGGCACCCAGAACGCCGCGCTCAACGGGATCGGCAACGCGGTGTTCCATGCGGCCGATCTCGCGTCAGCCGAGGGTGGTGCGGCCGCGTTGGCCGGTGGCTTCAGCCGTGTGCTGCTCGATCCGCCTCGAGCGGGTGCGCTCGAGGTGTTGCCGCGGATCGCTGCACTCGGCGCCGAGCGCATCGTCTATGTCTCCTGCCATCCCGGGACGCTCGCCCGTGATCTCGAGCAGCTCTGCCATGTCCATGGCTATCGCCTCGAGGCTGCCGGCGTGATAGACATGTTCCCCCACACGACGCATGTGGAATCCATGGCAGTCTTGGAGCGCGCCCGATGACCCTCGGCCCACTCATGATCGATCTCGAGGGGACGGTGCTTCAGCCGGAGGAGCGCGAGATGTTGGCGCACCCGTCGGTCGGCAGCGTGATCCTCTTCGCCCGCAACTACGCCGAACCCGAGCAGTTGACCCGGTTGGTCGCCGATATCCACGCGGTGCGCTCGCCGGCGTTGATCGTCGGCGTCGATCACGAAGGCGGACGGGTCCAGCGCTTCCGAGCGGGGTTCTCCAAGTTGCCGCCGTTGCGCCGCATCGGCCATGAACATGACGCCGACCCGCAGGCCGGGGCGGCGATGGCGCGGGAGCTCGGCTGGCTGATGGCTGCGGAACTGCGCGCACACGGCGTCGATCTGTCGTTCGCGCCCTGCGTCGATCTCGACTACGGGGTGAGCGAGGTCATCGGAGACCGCGCATTGCATGCCGACCCGGCGGTGGTCGGTGCGCTGGCGGTCGCCTATCAGGCCGGTATGCGCAGCGCCGGCATGTCGGCGACGGCCAAACATTTCCCGGGTCATGGGGCGGTCGTGGCCGACTCGCACCATGCGCTGCCGGTGGACCGCCGCCGGCTCGTCGACCTGGATGCCGACATCGCACCCTATCGGCTCTTGATCGCCAACGGGCTCGCCGGCGTGATGGTGGCGCATGTGCTGTACCCAGAGGTCGATTCGGTGCCGGCAAGCGCGTCAGCGCGGTGGATCCGCGGCATCCTGCGCGAGGAGCTGCGTTTCCAAGGCGTGGTCTTCGCCGATGACCTCTCGATGGTGGGCGCCGCAGCCGTGGGCGGCATCGTCGAGCGTGCCGAGCGTGCGCTGGACGCCGGCTGCGATGTGCTCCCGGTCTGCAACCATCGACCGAGCGCGATCGCCGTGATCGAGGGTCTGAAAGCTGCACCGGATCCGGTCGCGGCACTGCGGCGCGTGCGATTGCGCGGTCGTCCGCAGCAGGACATCGAGGCCTTGCGTGCCTCGGATCGATGGCGGATGGCGCAGCAGGCCTTGGAGCGCTGCACGGCGCCGCCGGACCTGCGTCTGGCCTGACCTCCCGCTCAGCCGCCCGGCGTCACCACGGCGATCACGCCGATGGCGGGATGATCGTAATAGTTGCGCTCGTTGAAGCGGATGCGGCGGATCTCGTTGAGCTGTGCGGCTGGGTTGCCGTCGCTCGCATGGCGCAAGGTCATGCCGAAATGCAGCAGGGTGCCTCGCTCCAACTGGAAGCTGCCTGACAGGCCGGGCACATCGATCCCCAGGCGCTCGAGCGGCAGTCCGCTGCGGGGGGCGCCCCAGGATGCTGCGGTCTGCACCCAGCCGGTATGTACCAGGATGCGATAGCCACCTCGGGTGAGCTTCTCGCGGGCGCCGCCCAACTGCATGCGGCTGCCGGGGAGCGGTCCGATGTAGCGGGCGACCTGCGTGCCGGCGGTGTCGCTGGCGCCACGCGAGGGGGCTGCAGAGGGTGCTGCATCGCTGCGGCCGCCGGGCGCCCGGAACACGATCACCTCCACCGAATAGGTGCCGCTGCCGGATGCGGCAGCCGGCGTCTGCGGCGTCGCAGCCGGCTTGGTCGCCTGGCCAGCGGCAGGGCCGGTGATGACCAGCGACAGCACCGTCAGCGCGGGCAGCCAGGCGGAGCGGGATCGGATCGTCATCCTCATCCGCCCATGATAGCCGCACCGCCGCCGAGGCGCTGCAACAGCCCTGTGACGAACTCGAAACGCTCGTTCTCATCGACGAGCGGGTGGGAGACTCGCAGCTTCAGCGGCCCTTCCAGCCGGTACTCCCGGGGGTTCGACTGCAGCAGCGCGATGACTTTCTTCGGGTCGATAGAGTTCTGCGCTTCGAACTGCAGCTGCCCGCCGTGCGTACCGAAGTCCACCCTGCGCAGGCCGAGACGCCGGGCGACCAATCGCAGCCGCGCCGTCCGCAGCAGGTTGCGGGCAGCCGTCGGCAGCTCGCCGAAGCGGTCGGTCAGTTCGACGAGCATGCCGTCGAGGGCGTCCTCGTCGGGCGCGGCAGCGATGCGCTTATAGAGCGCGAGGCGCACTTGTACGTCGCCGACGTAGTCCTCCGGGAGCAAGCTGGGCACCCGCAGCTCCACTTCGCTCTGTGAGGCGAGCGGCGCGTCGAGATCGACGCGGCGACCGGCGCGCAGCGCCTTCACCGCGCGGTCGAGCATGTCGAGGTACATGGTGAGACCGACTTCCGCCATCTCGCCGCTCTGCTGCTCGCCGAGCAGTTCACCAGCGCCGCGGATCTCGAGGTCGTGGGTGGCGAGCACGAAGCCGGCACCCAGCTCCTCCAAGGATTCCAGGGCCTCCAGTCTCTTGAGTGCGTCCCCTGTGAGCGCCTTACGCGACGGGACCAGCAGATAGGCGTACGCGCGGTGATGAGAGCGACCCACGCGGCCGCGCATCTGGTGCAGCTGGGCGAGGCCGAAGCGGTCTGCGCGGTCGATGATGATGGTGTTCGCGCTCGGGACGTCGATGCCGCTTTCGATGATGGTGGTCGCGACCAGGATGTCGAAGCGCCGATGGTAGAAGTCGACCATCATCTGCTCGAGCTCACGTTCGCGCATCTGGCCATGCCCGATGCGGATCTTGGCCTCGGGTACCAGCTTGCCGATCGACTCGGCGACCCGGGCGATGTCCCGGACCTCGTTGTGCACGTAATAGATCTGACCGCCGCGGCGCAGTTCACGCAGGATGGCCTCGCGCACGGTGGCATCGTGCCATTCGGTGACGAAGGTCTTGATCGGCAGCCGCTCTGCCGGCGGCGTGGCGATGATGGACAGCTCACGCAATCCGCCGAGCGCCATGTTGAGCGTGCGCGGGATCGGCGTCGCGGTGAGGGTCAGCACATGCACCTCGGCGCGAAGGGCCTTGAGCCGCTCCTTGTCGCGCACGCCGAAACGATGCTCTTCGTCGATGATGACGAGCCCGAGATCCTTGAAGCGCGGCTGTGCGTGCAGGAGGCGGTGGGTCGCGATCAAGATGTCGACGGCTCCGCTCTCGACACCCTCCAGCGCGGCGGCGGATTCCTTGCCGGAGCGGAAACGCGACAACGATTCGATCCGCACCGGCCAGTCCGCGAAGCGGTCAGCGAAGTTGTTCTGGTGCTGCTGCGCGAGCAGCGTGGTCGGCACCAGCACGACGACCTGTTTACCGGCCTGCACGGCGACGAAGGCCGCGCGCATCGCGACCTCCGTCTTGCCGAAGCCGACATCGCCGCAGACCACGCGGTCCATCGGCTGCTCTCGACCGAGATCGGCGATCACCTGGACGATGGCCTCGGCCTGGTCGGCGGTCTCCTCGAACGGGAAGCCGTTGGCGAAAGCCTGGTATTCGAGTTCGCTCGGCGCGAGCTGCAGACCGCGCCGCGCCTTGCGTTGCGCGTAAAGATCGAGCAGTTCGGCGGCCACATCGCGCACCTTCTCGGCCGCCCGGCGTCGCGCGCGGGACCATTGGTCGGAGCCGAGTTTGTGTAGCGGCGCGGACTCGGGTGCGCCGCCAGAATAGCGAGACACGTAGTGCAGTGCGTGCACCGGGACATACAGTCGATCGCCGCCCAGGTACTCGAGGACCAGGAACTCCCCGGGCTGACCGCCGACCTCCATCGCCTGCAGCCCGACGTAGCGGCCGACCCCATACTCCTCGTGCACCACCGGCGCGCCGGCGGTGAGCGACTGCAGATCGCGCAGTATGGCGTTCGGGTCGGAGGCGGCCGATTTTCTCCGCCGGCGTTCCTGTCGTGCGCGGGTTCCGAAGAGCTGCGACTCCGAGAGCAGCGCCAATGACGCACCCGGCAGGCTGAGTCCTTGCAGTTCCGGCGCGACGGTCAGGCCGACGCGTTCGCCGGAGGCAAGGAAACTCTCCCAACCGTCGCAGGCCGCCGCATGCAAGCGCGCTGCGCGCAAGAGTTCGCCGAGCACCTCGCGCCTGCCCGGTGAGTCGGCGGCCAACAAGACACGTCCCGGGAACTCTTCGAGGAAGCTTTGCAGCGGCGCGAGCGGGCGCTCCGCGCGCGCATCGAGCAGCAGGGATCTGGGCAGCTGCGTGCCGAAATCGAAGCCGATGTCGGTCGGTTGCGGATCCCGGAAGGGCTGGCTCTCGACGCGGGAGTACGCTGCAAGGCCCGTCTCGATCTGCTCCGGTGTCAGGAAGATCTCGTGCGGTTCGAGCAAGGGCCGTTCGATGTCGCCGCTGCGTTCGGCATGACGGTCCTGCAACGAACGCCAAGCCCGTGAGAGTCCGCCCTCACGGTCTTGGGTGAGGTCCGCGATCACGGTGCGGGCGGGGAGATAGTCGAACAGCGTTCCGGTCTCTTCGAAGAAAAGCGGTGACCAGAACTCGATGCCCGCCGGTGCGTAGCCGTCGCTCACGCCGGTATAGAGCGGACTGCGGGTGGGGTCGCCCTCGAAACGGCTGCGCCAGCGACGCCGGAACGCACGGATCGCATCGGGGTCGAGCGGGAACTCGCGGGCGGGCAGCAGACGCAGGGCGGGCAGCGCGTCGAGCGACCGCTGGGTTTCGGGATCGAACCGACGGATGGCATCGATGCGGTCATCGAACAGATCGATGCGCAGCGGATGCTCGGTGCCCATCGGGAACACATCGAGCAGCGAGCCGCGCACCGCGAACTCGCCGGGCGCACCGACCTGTGCGACCGAGGCGTAACCCGCCTCGATGAGCCGCATGCGGAAAGCCTCCAGCGCGAGGGTGTCACCCACCGCGAGGTCGAAACTGCGCGCGGCGACCCACCCGCTGGGCGCGAGCCGCTGAAGCAGCGTGTCGAGGGTGACGAGGACGAGTCCCCGGCGCAGTCCCGGCAGCTCGGCGAGGGTCCGCAGTCGTTCGGACACGATGTCCGGCAGCGGCGAGAACAGGTCCCAAGGCAGCACTTCCCAGTCGGGCAGCGTCAACACCGGCAGACCTTCGCGCGCGAAGAAGCCAAGTTCCGCACGCCGTCGTTCCAGGCTGCGGCTGTCCGGTTCGATGACCAGCCATGGACGGTCGTCCTGGCGAGCGGCCTCGGCCAGCGCAAGCGCTGCGGCGCTGCCGTGCAGGCCCGTCCAGTGCACGAGCGGGCGTCGGGCATCGGGGAGCAACGGCTGGAAGATGGCAGGTCGGGGTGCTGGCATGGGCGCGCAAGCTTACAGCGACGGAGCGGTCGGGCAAGGGGGTGGACGCCGTTCGGGTGGCGGAGCCGATGTGGTTTAATCCCCCGCGCCATGTTCCAGCCGCTGCCGCTGTTCGTGGGCCTGCGCTACGTGCGGGCCCGGAACCGCAAGTTCTTCGTCTCCTTCATCACCTGGGTGTCGCTCGCCGGGGTCTGCGTCGGCGTGGCGGCCCTGATCGTGATCCTGTCGGTGATGAACGGCTTCGAGGGGATATCCCGGGAACGCCTGCTCGCCTTGTCCGCCCATGCCCGTGTGATCGCGGGGCCGGGCGATGCCGGCCGCGCGGCCGCCGCTCAAGCGTCGACCTGGCAGTCGGCGTTGGCGGCGATGGAGACGTTGCCCGGTGTCACCGGGGTCGCGCCCTACGCGGAATTGCAGGTGCTCGCGCTGCGTGGCGCCGAGAGCCGGCCGCTGCAGTTGCGCGGGGTCGACCCGGCCCTCGAATCGAAGGTCTCGGAGATCGCGCGGGCGTTGCGCGAAGGCGCGCTCACGGACCTGCAGCCCGGGGCAGCACGGCTGCTGCTCGGTCGCGGCGTCGCGGCCTGGCTAGGCGTCGGGGTGGGCGATCCGATCACCTTGCTGGTGCCAGGGGTGGATGCCGGCGGGACACCCGTGCCGCGACTGCGTGAGTTCCGGGTGGCGGGCATCTTCGAGGTCGGGCATCCGGAGACCGACAGCATGCTCGCGCTCGGACACATCGAGGAGGTCTTTGCGCTTGCCGGTGCCGAACCGCGCGCCTTCGGTCTCGTTCTGCGCTACGCCGATGCGCTGCAGGCGCCTGCCGGCGTCGCCGCTGCGGCGGCAAGGCTGCCAGCCGGGCTCAGCATGCGCGATTGGACGCAGGACCACGCCAGTTTCTTCCGCGCCGTGCGTATCGAGAAGACCATGATGACGCTCATCCTGTTGCTCATCGTGGGTGTGGCGGCGTTCAACATCGTCGCCATGTTGGTGATGGTGGTCACCGACAAGCGCACCGACATCGCGATCCTGCGCACGCTCGGCGCCTCGCCGCGACGGGTGATGGGCGTGTTCCTCGTGCAAGGGCTCGTCATCGGTTGGTCGGGCGTGCTGCTCGGGGTGCTGCTCGGCGTGCTGTTGGCGATCAACGCCACGGAGGCCGTGGCGCTGCTCGAGCGCTTGTTCGGCTTCCGCATCATGAACCCCGAGGTGTTCGTCATCTCGCGCATCCCTTCGGAACTGCGCTGGACGAACGTGGGTCTGGTGGCTGGAGCGGCACTGGTCCTGACGACGCTCGCCACGTTCTATCCTGCCTGGCGCGCCTCGCGCGTCGCGCCTGCGGAGGCGCTGCGCTATGAATGACCGTGCGGAGCGGCTGTCGTGATCGCTTGGGAATGGATGGTGGGCACGCGCTACCTGCGCTCCGCACATCGTCGCGGCTTCGTCTCCTTCGTGGCGGTGATCTCGGCGCTCGGTCTCATGCTGGGCGTCGCCGTGCTGGTGGTGGTGCTGTCCGTGATGAACGGATTCGAGCGCGAACTGCGGTCACGCATGTTGGCGGTGACCTCGCATGCGACCCTCACGGGACTCGAGGGCGCGCTGCCTGACTGGCGTGCCATCCAGCGCCGGGCCTTGAGCCTGCCCGGCGTCACCCATGCAGTGCCGTTCGTCGAGTCACAGGCGATGGTGGCGAACGGTGCGCGGGTGCTCGGTGCCGCGGTGCGGGGCGTCGATCCGACGCTCGAGACCGGTGCGTCCGGCCTTGCCGAACATATCAGCGGCGGACGATTGACCGACCTGCAGCCTGGCGCTTGGCGGATCGTGCTCGGCAAGACGCTCGCCTTGGAGTTGGGCGTGAAGCCCGGAGATACGGTGGTGCTCATCGCACCGGAGGGCAGCGCGACGCCCGAGGGCATGGTGCCGAGGATGCGGCGCGTGACGGTGGCCGGCACGCTCGATTCCGGGATGTACGAGTTCGATCGCGGGCTCGCCTTGCTGCACATCGCCGATGCGGCGCGGCTCTACCGGCTCGGCGACGAGGTCTCGGGTGTACGCCTCACGCTCGCCGATCCCTTGGATGCGCCCCGCTCGGTGCGTGAGCTCGCGCTTGCGCTCGGTGGCGGTTTCTTCGTCAGCGACTGGACGCGTCAACACGCAGCCTTCTTCGAGTCCATCGAGCTGACCAAGGGTCTGATGTTCGTGATCCTGTCGATGATCGTGGCGGTGGCAGCGTTCAACCTGGTCGCGACGCTGGTGATGATCGTCAAGGACAAGCAGCCGGATATCGCGCTGTTGCGCACATTGGGCGCGGCACCGCGCAGCATCCTTGCGGCGTTCGTGTTGCAGGGGGTGTTGATCGGGTTGGTCGGCACGCTCGCCGGTGCGGCGCTCGGGGTGTTGGTGTCGTATAACGTCCAGTCATTGGTCGCCGGACTCGAGCGACTGGTCGGGGTGCGTTTCCTCGATCCTCAGGTGTATTTCATGAGCGACCTGCCCGCGGCGGTGGAGTGGCTCGACGTGGCGCGTGTCTGCGGCGTAGCCTTCGTGCTCTGCGCCTTGGCCACGCTCTACCCGAGCTGGCGTGCGGCGCGTACCCAACCGGCGGAGGCCTTGCGGCATGATTGAGACCCATCACGATGCGATGCCGTCGCCGGCAGCGGACGCCGTGCTCGCTGCCGAGGGCTTGGTCAGGGAGTTCCGCGAGGGCGAGT
The DNA here is from genome assembly GCA_002292945.1 of Proteobacteria bacterium UBA964. Taxonomy (GTDB): domain Bacteria; phylum Pseudomonadota; class Gammaproteobacteria; order Steroidobacterales; family Steroidobacteraceae; genus UBA964. The sequence goes on from DBCG01000014.1 coordinate 17,963, forward strand.
CGACCCTGCGGGTGCTCGACGGACTCGATATGCGTATCGAGCGCGGTGAGAGCGTCGCGATCGTCGGCGCTTCGGGTTCGGGCAAGACCACGCTTCTGCAGATTTTGGGCGGTCTCGACCGGCCGACCGCCGGTACGGTGCGCATCGACGGCCGTGATATCCATGCCCTCGACGAGACGGCCCGCTGCGCGTTGCGCAACCGCACGCTCGGCTTCATCTACCAGTTCCACCATCTGCTGCCGGAGTTCTCGGCCCTCGAGAACGTCGCGATGCCGCTGTTGGTCCGGCGCATGGCGGCGGACGAAGCGCGCGCCCGTGCGGCCGCGGTGCTCGGACGGGTCGGGCTCGAGGCGCGGCTCGGGCACCGTCCGCATGAGCTGTCGGGCGGCGAGCGGCAGCGTGCGGCAGTGGCGCGTGCGCTCGTGACCGAGCCGCTGCTGGTGTTCGCCGACGAGCCGACCAGA
>DBCG01000139.1:0-3998 GCA_002292945.1 Proteobacteria bacterium UBA964
CCTCGACCATCGGCTGCGCCAGCGCGATTTCCGCCGTGATGCCACTGGCGTGTCGGTCCCGGCGCTCGGCCTGCCGCTCGACGCGGTCGATGCGCTGTCCGGGTTGCTCGTCATCGGCAGTCATCTGCGTGCCGAGCTTCCGCTGCTCGCGCACCGCGTGCGCAAGGCTGCGGTGCGCGCCCGTGCGCAGGTCGCTTTCTTTGATCTCGCAGCGCGAGAGTACCGCTTCCCCGTGGCGGCGCAGGGCGNNNNCGACCCGCCGATTGGATGCGTGGGCTCGTGGGCCTCTTGTCTGCGACCGCCGAGGTCGCTGGCGTTCCGTCGGGCGCCGCGTTCAGCGCGTTGACCGCAGGCGTGACCCCGAGCGAAGCAGATCGCGCCGCTGCCCGTGCCCTCTGCACCGGATCCAACCGCGCGGTGTGGCTGGGCGCGATAGCGCTGCGTCACCCCGCGTACGCCGAACTGCACGCGCTCGCCGCCGAGATCGCGCGTCTGGCCGGTGCCACGCTCGGCACGCTCGCCGAGGGCGGCAACGCCGCCGGCGCAGCGCTCGCCGCCGTCACGCCGCAGGGCGGTGATCGCCCTGGCCTCGATGCGCTCGCGATGCTGCGTTCACCGCAGCGCGCCTACCTGCTGGTCGGTGCCATCGAAGCGCGTCACGACCTCGCCGATCCCGCAGCGGCTGAGGCTGCGTTCGCGGGCGCCGCCTGCGTGGTCGCGATCACGCCGTACGCCAGTGAAGAGCTGCTGCGGCACGCGCATGTGCTGCTGCCGATGGCCGCGTTCGCCGAGACCTCGGGCACCTATGTGAACCTCGAGGGTCGGTGGCAGAGCCACCCGGGCGCGATCGCGCCGCCGGGCGAGGCGCGACCGGGCTGGAAGATCCTGCGCGTGCTCGGCAATCTGCTGCAGTTACCGGATTTCGACTACGAGAGCTCCGAGCAGGTGCGCGACGAACTTCGCGCACGTCTCGACGCGGCCGCGCCGTCCGCGGCTGCGGCCGTGCTGCCGACGGCCGCACTGCCGACCACGCTGCCCGCAGGCGCGCTCGACGCCGTCGCGCAGATGCCGGCCGCCGTGCTCGATGTACCGATGTACGCCATCGATGCCGTCCTGCGTCGCAGCCCTGCGCTGCAGGCGACGACCATCGCGCGCGCCGGGGCTGAGACATGACCGCGCTCCTCGATCTTTGGGCTTCGCTGCCGGATGTCGTGCGCTCGACGGCCTGGATCCTCATCGTCACCGTCGCGGTGATCCTGTCGGTGGCCTTCACCACGCTCTGGGAGCGCAAGGTCATCGGCTGGATGCAGCTGCGCAAGGGCCCGAACCGCGTCGGCAGCATCTTCGGGCTGCTGCCCGGCATCTTCCAGCCCTTCGCCGACGTCATCAAGCTGCTGCTCAAAGAGGTCGTGCTGCCCTCGGCCGCCAACAAGTGGCTGTTCCGCGTGGCGCCCGCCATCACCTTAATCCCCGCGTTCGCGGCTTGGGCGGTGATGCCGCTCGATCCCAACCTCGTCATCGCCGACATCGACGCGGGGCTGCTCTATGTCCTCTCGCTGACTTCGGTGGGTGTCTACGGCGTCATCCTCGCCGGCTGGGCCACCAACTCCAAGTACGCCTTCTTGGGTGCGATGCGCTCCGCCGCGCAGATCGTCGCCTATGAGATCGCGATGGGGTTCGCGCTGGTCGGTGTCGTGATGGCGGCCGGCACGCTGAATCTCGGCGATATCGTGCGCGCGCAGGAAGGCGGGTTGGGCAGCTGGTTCTTCATCTGGCTCTTCCCGTTGTTCGTCGTCTACCTCATCTCGGGCGTCGCCGAGACCAACCGTGCGCCCTTCGATGTCGCCGAAGGTGAATCCGAGATCGTCGCGGGCTTCCATGTCGAATACTCGGGCATCGCGTTCGCGCTGTTCTTCCTCGCCGAATACGCCAACATGATCCTGATCTCGGGTCTTACGGCGGTGTTCTTCTTGGGTGGCTGGTTGAGCCCCTTCGAGGGTGTGCTCGCCGCCGACAACCCGCTCGCGCAGCCTGGCTTCCACTGGCTGTTCCTGAAACTCTTCTTCTTCCTCACCTGCTTCATGTGGTACCGCGCGACTTTCCCGCGCTACCGCTACGACCAGATCATGCGTCTCGGCTGGAAGGTGCTGATTCCGGTCACCCTGGTATGGATCGCCGTCGCAGCCGTGATGGTCCACTTCCGCGTCGGCCCCTGGAGCGCGAACTGATGCGCAGCCTCATCAAGACCTTCCTGTTGACCGAGCTCCTGACCGGTCTCTCGGTGACCGCACGGACGCTGTTCCGGCGCAAGGTCACGGTCAACTATCCCGAGGAGAAGACCCCGCAGTCGCCCCGTTTCCGCGGCTTGCACGCGCTGCGCCGCTACGCCAACGGTGAAGAGCGCTGCATCGCCTGCAAGCTCTGCGAGGCGGTCTGCCCTGCGCTCGCCATCACCATCGAATCCGATGTCGCCGCCGACGGCACGCGACGCACCACGCGCTACGACATCGACCTCTTCAAGTGCATCTATTGCGGCTTCTGCGAGGAAGCCTGCCCGGTCGATGCGATCGTGGAGACCCGTATCCACGAGTACCACATGGAGAACCGGGGCGAGAACATCATGACCAAGGACAAGCTGCTCGCCGTCGGCGAGCGCTACGCTGCGCTGATCGACGCCGACAAGGCGGCCGACGCGCCTTACCGCTGATCGGGGCCACCGCGCGCATGTTCGTCCAGATCCTCTTCTACGCCTTCTCCGCCATCCTCCTGGCCGCCGCCCTCGGCGTCATCGCCAGCCGCAACCCGGTGCATTCGGCGCTCAGTCTCGTGCTCGCGTTCTTCACCAGCGCCGCGCTTTGGCTCCTCATCGAGGTCGAGTTCCTCGCCATCGTGCTGGTGCTGGTCTATGTCGGTGCGGTGATGGTGTTGTTCCTGTTCGTGGTGATGATGCTCGATGTCAACATCGAGCGGGTGCGGGGCGGGTTCATCCGTCATGCGGGCCTCGGTCTCGTGGTCGCGGTGTTGGTCGCCGCACAGATGATCGGCGTGTTCTGGGCGCGCGATCTCGGCGTCGATGCCACCCTCGGTGCGCCACCGCTGCCCGACGACTACAGCAACACCCGTGCGCTCGGCGAGGTGCTCTACACCCAATATGTCTATCCCTTCGAGCTCGCGGCTGTGTTGCTCTTGGTCGCGATCGTCGCGGCCATCACGCTGACGCTGCGTCAGCGCCCGGGGCTAAAGCCGCAAGATGTCGCGCAGCAGGTCGCCGTGCGTCGCGAGGACCGCGTGCGTCTCGTGAAGGACGTGGACGCCTCGGGAACCGGGCCTGGGGCCGGCCGTGATGCCAGCCCGCGTGGCGGGGAGGGCGCATGATCACCCTTCAGCACATGTTGACGCTCTCCGGGTTGCTGTTCGCGCTTTCGGTCGCGGGCATCTTCCTCAACCGCAAGAACATCATCCTGATCCTGATGTGCATCGAGCTCATGCTGCTCGCGGTCAACTTCAGTTTCGTGTCGTTCTCGCGGTTCCTCGGCGACCTCGACGGCCAGGTTTTCGTGTTCTTCGTGCTGACCGTGGCCGCGGCCGAGGCGGCGATCGGGCTCGCGATCCTCGTGGTGCTGTTCCGAGAGCGCGGCAGCATCAACGTCGAAGACCTCGACACCCTGAAGGGTTGATGTGATGACCCCCATGATCGATCCGAACACCTTGCTCGCCATCGCCTTGCTGCCGCTCGGTGCGGCGATCCTTGCCGGACTTTTCGGGCGGCTCATCGGACGGACCGCCTCACATGTCGTCACGATCGCCGCCGTGGGCGCCTCGTTCCTGCTGTCGGCGCTCGTCGCCTGGCAGCTGCTGGTGCAGGGCGCACCCGTGTTCAACGGGGCCGTCTACACCTGGCTCGTGAGCGATGGCATCCGCATGGAGGTCGGTTTCCTCATCGATCCGCTGTCGGTGATGATGATGTGCGTCGTCACCTTCGTGTCGCTCTGCGTGCA
>DBCG01000139.1:4060-19317 GCA_002292945.1 Proteobacteria bacterium UBA964
TACATCTCGCTCTTCACCTTCGCGATGTTGATGCTGGTGATGGCCAACAACTTCATGCAGCTCTTCTTCGGCTGGGAGGCGGTGGGCGTCGTCTCCTACCTGCTGATCGGGTTCTGGTACACGCGCCCGAGCGCGATCTTCGCCAACCTCAAGGCCTTCCTCGTCAACCGCGTGGGCGATTTCGGCTTCGTGCTCGGCATCGCGGGCGTGGTCTATTTCACCGGCTCGCTCGACTACCGGGACGCCTTCGCCGCCGGCCCGCAGATCGCTTCCAGCACGATCCCGCTGTCAGCCGAGTGGTCGGTGTCGGCGATCACCCTCATCTGCATCTGCCTCTTCATCGGTGCGATGGGCAAGTCGGCACAAGTGCCGCTGCACGTCTGGTTGCCCGATTCCATGGAAGGCCCGACGCCGATCTCGGCGCTGATCCATGCCGCCACCATGGTGACCGCCGGTATCTACATGGTCGCGCGCCTCTCGCCGCTCTTCGAGCAATCCGAGGCGGCGATGTCCTTCGTGCTGGTGGTGGGCGCGACCACGGCGCTCTTCATGGGTGTGCTGGGCGTCGTCAACAACGACATCAAGCGCGTGGTCGCCTACTCGACGCTCTCACAGCTCGGCTACATGACCGTGGCGCTCGGCGTGTCGGCGTACAGCGTCGCGATCTTCCATCTCATGACGCATGCCTTCTTCAAGGCGCTGCTGTTCTTGGCCGCCGGCTCGGTGATCATGGGCATGCACCACGAGCAGGACATGCGCAAGATGGGCGGGCTCGCGAAGTGGATGCCGATCACCGCCGCGACCTGCTGGCTCGGCGCGCTAGCCGCGATCGGCACGCCGTTCTTCTCGGGGTTCTATTCCAAGGACTTCATCATCGAAGCCGCCCACGAGTCGCAGCGCTGGGGCGCGACCTACGCCTACCTCTGCGTGCTGGCCGGTGTGTTCATCACGGCGCTCTATACCTTCCGCATGATCTTCATGACCTTCCACGGCGAGGCGCGCTGGGGGCAGGGGCATGCTGTGCATGGCCATGACGACCACGGCCACGGCGATCATGGCCACGGGGGCACCCCGCACGAGAGCCCCTGGGTGGTGACGTTGCCGCTGATCCTGCTCGCCATCCCGGCGGTCGCGATCGGCTATTTGACGGTCGGCCCGATGCTGTTCGGCGGATTCTTCGGCGAGGCCATCCAGGTGCTTCCCAAGAACGATGTCGTCGCGGCGCTCGGCTCGCACTTCCACGGCGCGGCGTCCTTCGCGCTCGCGGCGCCGACGCATCCGCCGTTCTGGCTGGCGCTCGCCGGGGTGCTCGCGGCGTGGTGGGTCGTCATCAAGCGGCCGCACGCCCTCGATGGTCTCGAGGCGCCGCTCGCGCCGTTGCGACGCGTGCTCGACAACAAGTACTACTTCGACTGGTTCAACGAGCATGTGCTCGCGGCGGGCAGCCGCGGGCTCGGTCGGCTCCTCTGGAAGGCGGGCGACCAGACGCTGATCGATGGCGCGTTGGTCAACGGTTCGGCAGGACTCGTCGGCGTGCTGGCGGGCGTCGTGCGCCGCGTGCAGACGGGTTTCCTCTACACCTATGCGTTCTGGATGGTCATCGGCCTGGCCTTGTTGCTCGGCTGGTTCCTGACGCGCGCCTGATCACCGGGGTTCCAAGGAATGTCTGACATCGGACTGCTTTCTGCGCTCATCTGGTTGCCGATCATCGGCGGCCTGCTGGTGCTCGCGCTCGGGGATGCGCGCGTCGCACTGGCACGCTGGGTGGCGCTCGGCACCGCAGTCGCCGCGTTTGCGCTGTCGGTGTCGCTCTGGACGGGGTTCGATGCCGGCACCGCGGCCTTCCAGTCCGTCGAACGCCTGCAGTGGATCCCGGCGTTCAACGCCACCTATCATCTTGGCGTCGACGGCATCTCCCTGCCGCTGGTGCTGCTCACCACCTTCACCACCGTGCCGGTGTTGGTCGCTGCGTGGACGGTCATCGAGAAGCGACAGACCCAGTTCTTCGCGGCGTTCCTGATCCTGGAAGGGCTCATGGTCGGCGTCTTCACGGCGCTCGATGCGTTGCTGTTCTATTTCTTCTGGGAAGCGATGCTGATCCCGATGTTCCTCATCATCGGGATCTGGGGTGGTCCGCGCCGCGTGTACGCGACGATCAAGTTCTTCCTGTACACCTTCCTGGGGTCGGTGTTCATGTTGGTGGCCCTCATCTACATGTACTTGAAGGCGGGCAGCTACGACATCGCAGACTTCCACGCGTTGCCGCTGAGCTACACCGAGCAGTTCTGGATCTTCCTCGCGTTCTTCGCCGCGTTCGCGGTGAAGATCCCGATGTTCCCGGTGCACACCTGGCTGCCGGACGCACACGTGGAGGCACCGACCGGTGGCTCGGTGGTGTTGGCCGCGGTCATGCTCAAGATGGGCGGCTACGGCTTCCTCCGTCTCTCGCTGCCCATCACCCCGGATGCGGCCCGTGAACTCGACCTGCTCATGATCGGCCTGTCGCTGATCGCCGTCGTCTACATCGGCTTCATCGCGCTCGTGCAGACCGACATGAAGAAGCTGATCGCCTATTCGTCGATCGCCCACATGGGGTTCGTGACGCTCGGATGCTTCCTGGTCTTCGGTGGAGGAGGCGGCCTCGGCATCGACGGTGCCATGGTGCAGATGATCTCGCACGGGCTCGTCTCAGGCGCGATGTTCCTCTGCGTCGGCGTGCTCTACGACCGGCTGCACAGCCGCGAGATCAGCAGCTACGGCGGCGTGATCAACCGCATGCCGGTGTTCGGTGCGTTCTTCGTGCTGTTCGCGATGGCGAACGCGGGTCTGCCCGGTACCTCGGGCTTCGTCGGCGAGTTCCTCGTCATCCTCGCGGCCTTCAAGGCGAACTTCTGGTACGCACTCATCGCCGGGACCACACTGGTGCTCGGCGCCGCCTACACGCTCTGGCTCGTCAAGCGGGTGGTCTTCGGTCCGGTCGCGAACGAGGGGGTCGCCGCCCTCGAGGACCTCAACGGGCGCGAGTTCTTCGTGCTGGGTCTGCTCGCGGCCGCTGTGCTGCTGCTCGGCATCTGGCCGGCGCCGCTGCTCGAGGTGATGCAGGAATCCGTGCGTCACCTCGTCGAACAGGCCACCGCCAGCAAGTTGCCCTGAGATCGCCCTATGACCCCAACCCCCACGCTCGCCTCGCTCGCCCCCGCGTTGCCGGAGATCTGGCTCACGGTCGCAGCCTGTATCGTGCTGCTCACCGACGCGTTCGCCGGCCGCTCGGCACGCCGCATCACCCCGACCCTCACGCTGCTGCTGCTCGCACTCGGCGCCGCGGCCATCCTCGTCTGGGGCCAGGTCGATCAGCGTGTGGATCTGTTCTCGGGGATGTACACCGCCGATCCGCTCGCGACAGTCCTGAAGCTGCTGTCTTTCCTCTTCACCGCGGTGGCGTTGCTCTACTCGCGCCACTGGCTGGAGTCGCGCGGCCTGCTCAAGGGCGAGTACTACGTGCTCGTGCTCACGGCGCTGCTCGGCATCTGCGTCATGGTGTCGGCGGGTAGCCTGCTCACGCTCTACATCGGTGTCGAACTGCTCGCGCTGTCGCTCTACGCGCTCGTCGCCTTCGACCGTGATTCGGGTGTCGCCGCCGAGTCGGCGATGAAGTACTTCGTGCTCGGCGCCATCGCATCGGGCTGCCTGCTCTACGGCATGTCGCTGGTCTACGGCATGACCGGGTCGCTGCTGCTCGGCGAGATCGCGGTGGCGGTGCAAGGGCAGGGCGTCGCACCGTCCCTCGGCCTCATGATGGGCCTCGTGTTCGTCGTGGTCGGTGTCGCCTTCAAGTTCGGAGCGGTGCCGTTCCACATGTGGGTGCCCGATGTCTATCACGGTGCGCCGTCGCCCACGACCTTGTTCATCGCTTCGGCGCCGAAGATCGCCTCGTTCGCGCTCGCATATCGCTTGCTCGCCGAGGGTCTTGGCGGCGTGGAGCCGGCTTGGGGGCAGATGATCACCATCGTGGCCGTGTTGTCGGCGCTCATCGGCAACCTCATCGCCATCGCCCAGACCAACCTCAAGCGCATGCTGGCGTACTCGGCCATCGGCAACGTCGGCTTCATCCTGCTCGGCTTCGTCGCCGGCACCGAGCGCGGCTACGAGGCCGCGCTTTTCTACACCATCGCCTATGTGATCATGGCGCTCGGATCCTTCGGCGTGATCGTGCTGGCGGGCCGGCGCGGATTCGAGGCCGATGAACTCGATCACTACAAGGGGCTGCACACCCGCGACCCGCTGCTCGCGGTGTTGATGATGGTGATGATGTTCTCGACCGCGGGCATCCCGCTGTTCGTCGGCTTCTGGGCGAAGTTGCAGATCTTCGAGGCGCTGTGGGCGAGCGGTCACGCGCCGCTCGTGGTGTTCGGTGCGGCGGTGTCGGTGATCGGCTTGTTCTACTATCTGCGGGTCGTGAAGCTCATGTACTTCGACACGCCGGGGGATCTGCCCGTGCCCGAGCGCCACACCGGGGTGCGCTTCACGCTCGCGATCAACGCGGCGGCCGTGGTCGCACTCGGAGTCTTCCCGCAGGCGCTGCTTGAACTCTGCCAGCGCGTGATGCCCTGATCGGAAGATCGCTCACTCGGGCTTGTAGTGACGCAGACAAGGCCGTATACTCTGCGGCCCTTCTGGTGCGGGGTGGAGCAGTCTGGCAGCTCGTCGGGCTCATAACCCGAAGGTCGTAGGTTCAAATCCTACCCCCGCTACCAACCGGATCCGCTGTGCCGCGCTTCCCGGCCACACCTCCGGTGATCAGATGACCCAACGCTCCCCCGATGCCTCGATGACCTTCGCGGATCTCGGTCTCTCGCAGCCCGTGCTCACCGCCTTGGCGGATGTCGGCTACGAGTCGCCGTCGCCCATCCAGGCCGCCACCATCCCCGTGCTGCTCGCTGGCCAGGACCTCATCGGCCAGGCACAGACCGGCACCGGCAAGACCGCCGCATTCGCGCTGCCGTTCCTGTCGATGCTCGATGTCGCGCGCCGCGAACCGCAGGTCTTGGTGCTCGTGCCGACCCGTGAACTCGCGATCCAGGTCGCCGAGGCGTTCCAGAAGTACGCCGCCAAGCTGCCCGGCCTGCATGTGCTGCCGATCTACGGCGGCCAGAGCTACACGCCACAACTGAATGCGCTTCGTCGCGGCACCCATGTCATCGTCGGCACACCGGGGCGAGTGATGGACCACCTCGAGCGCGGTACGCTCGATCTGGCCACGTTGCGTTTCGTGGTGTTGGACGAGGCCGATGAGATGCTTCAGATGGGCTTCGTCGATGCCATCGACCACATCCTCGGCCTGGCCCCCGCCGAGCGGCAGGTGGCGTTGTTCTCGGCGACGCTGCCCGCACAGATCCGCCGCATCGCGCAGAAGCACCTGCGCTCGCCGCGCGAGATCACGATCCGCAACAAGACCTCGACCGCCACGAACATCCGCCAGCGCTATTGGTTGGTCGCCGGACTGCACAAGCTCGACGCGCTCACGCGCATCCTCGAAGCTGAGCCCTTCGAGGCCATGCTGGTGTTCGCGCGCACGAAGCAGGCGACGGTGGAGCTGGTCGAGAAGCTCGAGGCGCGCGGCTTCGCTGCCGCCGCCCTGAACGGCGACATCGTCCAAGCGCAGCGCGAGCGCACCGTGGCGGCGCTCAAAGGCGGCACCATCGACATCGTGGTCGCGACCGATGTCGCGGCGCGTGGTCTCGATGTCGAGCGCATCACCCATGTGGTGAACTTCGATGTCCCCTACGACAGCGAGTCCTACATCCACCGTATCGGCCGCACTGGTCGGGCAGGGCGAAGCGGCGAGGCGATCCTGTTCATCGCGCCGCGCGAGCAGAACATGCTGCGGATCATCGAGCGTGCGACGCGCCAGCCGATCGAGCCGATGGTCCTGCCGAGCGCGCAGGACATCAACCTGCGGCGGGTGGCGAAGTTCAAGACCGAGATCGCCGCGGCGATCGGTTCGCCCGAAGCACAGACCTATCGCGCGGTCATCGAAGAGTTCGTCCGCGAGAGCGGTAACGACCTGCTGGAGGTCGCCGCGAGCCTCGCGTCGCTCGCCCGCGGTCGCAGCGCACTCACCCTGCCCAAGCGCGAGGCGCCCGAAGGCGGTGCCGAAGGCGGTGAGGCGCTCTATCGCGTGGAGGTCGGCCGACGGCACGGCCTGCAGCCCGGCAACCTCGTCGGTGCGCTCGCCCATGAGGGAGACCTGCACGGCAGCCAGATCAACGGCATCGACATCCGCGACGATCACACCCTCGTGCGGTTGCCGGCCAACATCCCGGCGCCTGTGCTCGCGCACCTGCGCGGTGTGAAGGTGCTGGGACAAAGGCTCGATCTCGGGCGATTGCCGGCGCGTCGCAAGAAGCCCTGACGGGGCGCATCCCGGGGTTTACCATCGGGCGATGCGTCGTTCATCGCTCTTGGCCGTCGTCCTGCTTCCGTTGTTGCTGGCCTGTTCGCCGCCACCCGCACCGCCCGCGCCGCCCCCAACCCAGCAGCCGGTCGATGATGCCTCCGGCACCACCGCTGCCTCCGCTGCGGCCCTCGAGGTGGTCGAGGCGCTCAAGCGCCGCGACATGGCGGCCATCGCCCGCTACGCGCACCCGACCCTCGGCGTGCTGTTCGCGCCGTACGCGTTCATCGAGCCCTCCGAGCACCAGATCTGGACGGTCACGACGCTACCCCGTTGGTTCAGCGAGACCCAGACCCGGATCTGGGGCGCTGAGGACGGCACCGGTTTCCCGATCGAGCTGACGCCCGCCCAGTACTACGAACGCTTCGTGTTCCCGCGCGATTTCACCGCAGGCGCGAAGATCAGCGTCAACGACGACCAAGCGAAGGGCAACTCGATCAACAACGCCGCGTCGTTGTATCCAGACGGCGTGCGCGTGGAGTTCTACCTGCCGCCGACGCAGACCCCCGAAGGTCCGTTGCCCGACTGGCGCGCGCTGCGGCTCGTGTTCGTCCCGGTGGGGGGAGAGCCGAAACTGGTCGCCGTCGTGCATGACCAGTGGACGATCTGAGGCTGGGGGGGGGCGGCTCGAGGCGCCAGCGGCCGAGAGAGAGCTGTTAGGGCTCGAGCGTGTCGCCGCGCGTCGCATCTGATGAGGCAAGACGGTTGTCCAGCGCGTTTGCCCGAGGTATTGCGGCATACTGTGTAGGTCGGTCTTTGAGCGGTATTCATTCGGGGGTTCCATGAACAAGTCGATGTTGTGGGCAGGTATCGCAGGGTTCGCACTGGCAGCATCCGTCGCAAGTGCGGCGCCTGTTGCGGCAGCTGCGTCGACCGTGGCTGGATCTTCGGCATCCACCACCGCCCCCCGCACGATCACGCACGAGGACCTCTGGCTCATGCGCCGGGTCGGTGCGCCGGTGCCGAGCCCGGACGGCAAGTGGGTGGTCGCCTCGATCACCGAATCTGCCTACGACCCGAAGGCGCAGGTCTCGGATCTTTGGCTGATCCCGACGCGCAGCACCGACGGCCGCAAGGCGCGTCGGCTCACGGGCACGGTGGGCGGTGAGGGCGGGGCTGCGTGGAGCCCGGACGGCACGCGGCTCGTCTTCTCGGCCAAGCGCGACGGCGACGACACCGACCAGCTCTACCTGCTCGACCTGCGTGGCGGCGAAGCGCAGCGGCTGACGACGCTCACCAATGGCGCGCGTTCGCCCAAGTTCTCGCCGGACGGCCGCAAGATCGCCTTCAGCAGCACCGACTATCCGGGTGCGCTGCTCGAGTCGGACAACAAGCGCATCGCTTCCGAGCGCAAGGCGCGCAAGTGGAACGCGCGCATCTACGACGGCTTCCCGATCCGCAACTGGGACCGCTGGCTCGAGGATCGGCAGCCGCGGCTGCTGGTGCTCGATCTCGCAGCGGGCGAGCCGCGTAACCTGCTCGCGAACTCCGAACTCGTGAAAGCGCCGGGTTTCGCCGGGCAGGGCGGTGACGGGGGCGGTGGCCTCACGGCCGAGTGGACGCCCGACGGTCAGGGTCTGGTGTTCGTCGCCAGCACCGACCGCAACAAGGCTGCGTATTCGTTCACCACCACGCAGCTCTGGTATGTGGGGCTCGACGGCGCCGAGCCGCGCCGGCTGACCGTCGACAAACATTCTTGGGGATCGCCGACTTTCACGCCCGACGGTCGTACGCTGCTCGCCACGCGCGATCGCGCCTCCGACAAGGTCTACACCAACACCGAGCTTGCCGCGTTCGCCTGGAATGGCGCTGCAGCGGGCGCGCCGCTCGGCGCACCGCGCCTCCTCACGGCGGGTTGGGACCGTGCGGTGACCTCGTTCGCGCCGACCGCCGACTCGCGCCGTGTGTATTTCCTCGCTGAGGAGGCCGGTCACGAGAAACTCTTCTCGGCGCCGATCGACGGTAAGGCCGCGGCACCGGGTAAGAGCGCGGTCTCACTCGCCTTCGACATGACGCGCGGCGTCTATGGCAACCTCGCCATCGCCCAGGGCAGCGGTGAGCCGGTCATCGTCGCCAACTACGAAAGCGCCACCGAGCCGCCGGAGGTGGTGCGCATCGACGCTGCGAAGCGCGGCCACGAGGCGCTGACGGCGTTCAACACCGAGCGCGTGAAGCCGCTCGATCTCGCGCCCGTGAAACACTTCTGGTTCACGAGCCGTCAGGGCCGCCGCATCCACAACATGATGGTGCTGCCACCGGGCTTCGATGCTTCGAAGAAATACCCGCTGTTCGTCGTGATCCATGGCGGGCCGCACACCATGTTCCGCGACCAATGGGTGCTGCGTTGGAACTACCACTTGCTGGCGGCGCCGGGCTATGTGGTGCTGCTCACCAACTACAGCGGTTCCACGGGCTTCGGCGAGGCCTTTGCGCAGAGCATCCAGGGCGACCCGCTGCGCAGCGCGGGCGATGAGACCAACGAGGCCGCGGACATCGCGCTGCGCGACAACGCCTTCATCGACGCCTCGCGGCAGTGCGCGGGTGGCGCGAGCTACGGCGGGCACCTCGCCAACTGGCTGCAGGCGACGACCACGCGCTACCGGTGCCTGGTGAGCCACGCGGGTCTCGTCAACCTCGAGTCGCAGTGGGGCACGAGCGATACCGTGTACGGCCGCGAGATCAACAACGGGGGTCCGGTCTGGGAGCAGGGCCCGGTCTGGCGCGAGCAGAACCCGATCCGCTATGCCGCGCAGTTCAAGACCCCGACGCTGGTGACCATCGGCGAGCAGGACTTCCGGGTGCCGCTCAACAACTCGCTCGAGTACTGGACGGTGCTGCAGCGGCAGCAGGTGCCGAGCCGGCTCGTGGTGTTCCCGGAGGAGAACCATTGGATCCTGAAGGGCGAGAACAGCAAGCTCTTCTATCAGGAGATCCACGACTGGCTCGCCCGGTGGCTGGGGCCGCAGGCGGGCACCCCCCGATAAGGCCGAAGGGAATCGGGGTGGTCGGGCGGCGGGGTTTGAATGTCCCGCCGTTTTCCTTTATATTCGGCGGCCTTGCGGGGTCTCGGGCCTCGCATTGCAGGGTCAGGTTTCGATCTGGACCTGCAAGTGCCTTCAGGGCACGCGCTTTTTGGAGAAGCCCCCCGAGGGGCTTTTTTCGTTTCGGGGACCCTTTCGGGGGCTGAGGTCGAGGGCAAGAGGCATGGCGACGGCAAGCGCGGTACGCGACAAGTTGCTGGGTGTGCTCGAGCCCTTGGTCGAGCAACTCGGCTACGAGCTGGTCGACATCGAGTGGGCCTCGGCGCCGCGCTCGGGCTTGTTGCGGATCTATCTCGATCTGCCGGCCGGCCGCGAGGGACATATCGGGATCGAGGACTGCGAGAAGGTCAGCCGCGAAGTGTCGGCGCTGCTCGATGTCGAAGATCCGGTCCCCGGTGCGTACACCCTCGAGGTGTCCTCGCCGGGGTTCGATCGGGTGCTGCGCAAGCCGCCGCACTTCAGCCGATTCGTCGGCGAGCGGGTGTGGCTCGAGCTGCAGCTGCCGCGGGACGGACGGCGGCGTTTTACGGGGACGCTGGTTCGGGTGACCGACACCGGCGTGGAACTGGAAGTCGATGGAGCGCCGGTTCAGGTGGCGTTCACCGAGATCGGCAAGGCGCGCCTCGCAGCCTGAGGGCGACGAGGGAGCAACTGAGGACTGACTGATGAGCAAGGAAATCATGCTGGTGGTCGATGCCGTCTCGAACGAGAAGGGCGTCGACAAGGAAGTGATCTTCGAGGCGCTGGAGGCGGCGCTCGCGTCGGCCACTCGCAAGAAGCACGGCGAGGAATGGGACGTGCGCGTCACCATCAACCGCAAGAGCGGCGAGTACGAGACCTTCCGCCGTTGGAAGGTGCTGGCAGACGACTCGCGGGATCTCGAGACGCCGGACCGCGAACTGCGGCTCGACGACGCGATCGATGTGGACCCGAAGGCTGAGATCGGCGGTTTCGTCGAGGAGCCGATGGAGTCGGTCGGTTTCGGTCGTATCGCCGCGCAGCAGGCCAAGCAGGTGATCGTGCAGAAGGTGCGCGAAGCCGAGCGTGCGCAGGTGGTCGAAGCCTACCAAGAGCGCGTCGGGCAGCTCGTCAGCGGCGTCGTCAAGCGTGTCGACCGCAACGGCATCTTCGTCGACCTCGGCGGCAACGCCGAGGGGTTCGTCTCGCGCATCGACATGATCGCGCGCGAGCTCGTCAAGCCGCAGGACCGCATCAAGGCCTTCCTCAAGGAAGTGCGCTCCGAGCCGCGCGGCCCGCAGCTCTTCCTCACGCGTTCTGCGCCGGAGTTCCTGATCGAGCTCTTCAAGCTCGAGGTGCCGGAAGTGGGCCAGGGTCTCATCCAGATCCTGGGTGCGGCGCGCGACCCCGGTATCCGCGCCAAGATCGCGGTGCGCAGCAACGACCCGCGGATCGATCCGGTGGGCGCCTGCGTCGGCATGCGCGGCTCGCGCGTGCAGGCGGTCTCCAACGAGATCGCGGGCGAGCGCGTCGACATCATCCCGTGGGATGACAACCCGGCGCAGTTCGTCATCAACGCGATGTCGCCTGCCGAGGTGATGTCCATCGTCGTCGACGAGGACTCCCACAGCATGGACATCGCGGTCACCGAAGAGAAGCTCTCGCAGGCCATCGGTCGCGGCGGTCAGAACATCCGTCTCGCGAGCCAGCTCACGGGCTGGGACCTCAACGTCATGAACGAGACCGAAGCCGAGGCGAAGAGCGAGTCCGAGGCGCGCACGCTGGTCGAGAACTTCATGAAGCAGCTCGATGTCGACGCCGATGTCGCGTCGATCCTGGTGCAGGAAGGCTTCTCCACCGTCGAAGAGATCGCCTACGTCCCGCAGTCCGAGCTCAGCTCCATCGAGGAGTTCAACGAGGACATCGTCAAAGAACTGCGCAGCCGTGCGCGCGATGTGCTGTTGACCCAGGCGATCGCGACCGAGGAGAACCTCGATTCGCAGCTGCCCGCCGACGACCTGCTGCTGCTCGAGGGCATGCAACCGGACCTCGCGCTCGCGCTCGCGCGGCGCGGTGTACGCACCCGTGAAGACCTCGCGGAACAGGCGGTCGACGACCTGCTCGACATCCAAGGGCTGACCGCCGAAGAGGCCGGTCAGCTCATCATGAAGGCCCGTGAGCACTGGTTCGCGGCGGGCCACGGTTGAGGTATCCATGGCCGATGTAACGGTTTCCCAATTCGCCGAGGTGCTCAAGGTGCCGGTCGAGAAGCTGCTGGTGCAGCTCGACCAGGCGGGCATCAAGGTCCAAGGTCCTGACGACCGGATCAGCGACGAGGCGAAGCTCGAGTTGCTGTCGCATCTGCGTCGCAGCCACGGGCAGGGCAGCGAGGAGGTCAACCAGACCGCCGCGCCGCGAAAGATCACCCTGCAGCGCAAGCAGCAGAGCGAGATCAAGCTCGCCGGCGCCGCTGGCCGTGCGCGCACGGTCAACGTCGAGGTGCGTGTCAAACGCACCTACATCAAGCGTGATGTGCTCGAAGAGCAGGCGCGCGCCGCCGCGCCGGAGGACGACCTCAAGGCGCGCGAGGCGGAAGAGGCCGCCAAGGCCGAACGCGAGCGTCACGAGCACGAGCGTCGTGAGTCCGAGCGCCTCGAGGCGGAGAACCGCCGGCGCATCGAGGAAGAGTCGGCCGCCCGCAAGGCCGCCGAGGAAGCCCGTCGCCAAGCCGAGCAGCGTGACCGAGAGCAGACCGACGCCGATCGGTCCGGTCGCGCCCGTGGTCGTACCGAAGCGCCGGCGGCACCTGAGCGTGCCGCGGTGGAGGCCAAGCCCGTCAAGACGGCCGCTGAGGCCGACCGCGACCGTCGTACGAAATACGGCCGTGCGGAACTGCACATCGGTGGCGACGCGTCGCGCCGCAAGAAGAAGCAACGCGTCCGCGAGCGCAAAGCGCCCATGGGCATGGAGCAGCGGCACGGTTTCGAGCTGCCGACCGCGAAGGTCGTCCGCGAGGTCGGCGTCGGCGAGACGATCACCCCGCAGGAACTCGCCCAGAAGATGGCGGTCAAGGCCACCGAAGTCATCAAGGTCATGATGAACCTGGGTTTGATGGCCACCATCAACCAGCCCATCGACCAGGACACCGCCGTGCTGGTGGTCGAGGAGATGGGCCACACCGCCAAGCTCCTCCGTGACGACGAGGTCGAGACCGATATCCAGGGCGTCGATGGCTCGGTCATCGAGAAACTGCCGCGGCCGCCCGTGGTCACGGTCATGGGCCATGTCGATCACGGCAAGACCTCGCTCCTCGATTACATCCGCAAGGCCAAGGTCGCCGCAGGCGAGGCAGGCGGCATCACCCAACACATCGGCGCCTACCATGTGCAGACGCCGAAGGGCGGTGTGACTTTCCTCGACACGCCAGGCCACGCGGCCTTCACGGCGATGCGCGCGCGCGGCGCCCGCGCCACCGATGTGGTGGTGTTGGTGGTCGCAGCGGACGATGGCGTCATGCCGCAGACCCTCGAGGCGGTCCAGCATGCGCGTGCGGCGGGCGTGCCGATCGTCGTCGCGGTCAACAAGATCGACAAGCCGTCGGCGGATCCTGATCGGGTGCGTCAAGAGCTCTCCAAGCATGAAGTGATCCCGGAGGAGTGGGGCGGACAGAACATGTTCGTCAACGTCTCGGCCTTCACCGGCCAGGGCATCGACCAGCTGCTCGAGGCGATCTTGCTGCAGGCCGAAGTGCTCGAGCTCGCCGCGCCGCTCGACGGTCTTGCCTCCGGCAACATCATCGAAGCGAGCATGGAGAAGGGTCGCGGTGCGGTCGCTACGGTGATCGTCAAGAAAGGTACGCTGCGGCTCGGTGACCCGATCGTCGCCGGCCAGGAATTCGGCCGTGTTCGCGCGATGTTCGACGAGAGCGGCAAGTCGGTGCAGGAGGCCAAGCCCTCCATGCCGGTCCTGGTGCTCGGTCTCTCAGGCGCCCCCAATGCGGGCGATGAGTTGCTCGCCGCCGAGAGCGAGCGGAAGGCTCGCGAGGTCGCGCTGTACCGTCAAGGCAAGTTCCGCGATGTGAAGCTCGCCAAGCAGGCCGCCGCGGTCGGCGATGTGTTCTTGCAGATGACCGAGACCAAGGCCGGTGTCATCGGTGTGCTCATCAAGGCGGATGTGCAGGGCAGCGCCGAGGCCTTGCGCGACGCGCTCAACAAGCTCTCGACCGACGAGGTGCAGGTCAAGGTCGTGGCGAGCGGGGTCGGTGGCATCACCGCTTCGGATGTCCAGCTGGCTGCGGCCTCGAACGCCATGGTGCTCGGGTTCAACACCCGCGCCGACTCCGGCGCACGCGAGATGGTCAAGGAGACCGGCGTCGATCTGCGTTACTTCTCGATCATCTACGAAGCCATCGACGACATCAAACAGCGCATGAGCGGGCTGCTCGCGCCCGAGGTCAAGGAGCAGATCGTCGGCACCGCGCAGGTGCGGGATGTGTTCCGCTCGAGCAAGTTCGGCGTCGTCGCCGGTTGCCTCATCCTCGAAGGTGCGGTCAAGCGCAACAACCCCATCCGCGTGCTGCGCGACAACGTCGTCATCTTCGAGGGCGCGCTCGAATCGCTGCGTCGCTTCAAGGACGATGTCGGTGAGGTCCGTGCCGGTACCGAATGTGGCATCGGCGTGAAGAACTACCAGGATGTTCGGGTCGGTGACCAGATCGAGTGCTACTCGCGTGTCGAGGTGGCTCGGGCGATCGCCTGATGGCCGGTAAGGCACGTCAGCAGCGCATCGGCGCAGAGATGCAGCGGGTGCTCGCGGAGTTGATCTCGCGCGAGGTCCGAGACCCTCGGGTCGGGATGGTCACGCTCACGGCGGTGCAGGTCGCGCCCGATCTCAGCGTGGCCCGCGTGTTGTTCGTGCCGTTCGGTGGACGGCAGGAGACCGACGAGGTGCAAGAGGGGCTCGCCCGTGCGGCGGGCTACCTGCGCGGTGAGGTCGGTCGCCGCCTGAGCCTGCGCCACGCGCCACGGCTCGAGTTCGTGTTCGATGAGAGCATCGAGCGAGCTGATCGGCTCACCCGTCTGATCGACGACGCGGTACGCAACGAGCCGTCCCCCGGCGATCCGCGTGACGATGGCGACCCGCGTTGATCGACGGGATCCTGCTGCTCGATAAGCCGCTCGGGCTCTCTTCGACCGCTGCGGGTCTACGGGTCCGGCGGTTGCTCGGTGCGACCAAAGCCGGCCATGTCGGCAGTCTCGATCCGCTCGCCTCCGGCATGTTGCCGATCTGTCTCGGCGAGGCGACCAAAGTGGCGGGCGAGATCCTCGAGGGGCGCAAGGTCTATCGTTTCACGGTCGCCTTGGGTGCCCGCACGGCGACCGGCGATACCGAAGGGGAGGTGATCGAGCGGGCACCGGTGCCGGCGCTCACGGTCGCGCAGGTGGAGGCGGCGATGGGCGGTTTCCTCGGCGAGTCCCTGCAGGTGCCCCCGATGTTCTCCGCGATCAAGCAGGGCGGCCAACCGCTCTACAAGCTTGCCCGCGCCGGCAAGGAAGTCGTGCGCGAGCCGAGGCGCATCCAGATCGATCGTCTGGAACTGATCGGGCTGGAAACCGCGGCCGAGGTGCCGACCGCGCTCGATTGCCGGGTGGTCTGTGGCAAGGGGACTTATGTCCGGGTGTTGGCGGAGGACCTGGCGCGCGCGCTCGGTACGGTCGGCCATGTGTCGGCGCTGCGCCGGGAGCAGGTCGAACCCTTCGGCGCGGAGCGGCTCGTGACGTTGGCTGAGGTCGAAGCCTCGGCCG
>DBCG01000139.1:19370-22015 GCA_002292945.1 Proteobacteria bacterium UBA964
CCTACGCCCGCCGCTGCCGCTCCTGGGGGCATTCGACGCCTTGCCCCAGTTGCTGGCCGTGGAACTTGATGCCGAGGCCACGCGGCGTCTGCTGCACGGGCAGGCGGTGACCGTGCCCGGAGTGTCGCAGCCCGGGCAGCGGGTACGCCTGCGAGAGGAGGGCGGGGCGTTCCTCGGTCTCGGCGAAGTGGTCGCCGTTGGTCGTGTGGTGCCGAAGCGACTTGTCGCCCGGCAGCCCAGCGAGTAGAATCCGGCCCCTTCCAAGCGACCTAACTACCAAGATTTCGAAGGATTTTTCAGAATGCCCCTCAGCACCGAGAAAAAGACAGGGATCCTGTCCCAATTCAGCCGCGACCCCAAGGACACCGGCTCCCCCGAAGTCCAGATCGCGCTCCTCTCCGAGCGCATCACCGGACTCGGCGCTCACTTCAACGCCCACGCCGGAGATCACTCCTCGCGTCGCGGTCTGGTGAAGCTCGTCAACCAGCGCCGCAAGCTCCTCGACTACCTGAAGGCCAGCAAGCCACAGAAATACCAGGAAGTCGTCGAGCGCCTCGGGCTGCGCCGCTAAGCAGCCCCTCCGCAAAGGCCGCGACCGTCACATCGGCGCGGCCTTTTCGTATCCCCCTTTCATCCGCGAGGTAACCCGCGTGTCCGTGTTCAAAAAATCATTCCAGTACGGCCCCCACACCCTCAGCATCGAGACCGGCGAGATGGCCCGCCAGGCCAGCGCCGCAGTGGTGGTCAAGTTCGGCGACACCGTCGTGCTCTGCACCGCGGTCGCCGCCAAAAAAGCCACCCCGGGCCGGGACTTCTTCCCGCTCACCGTCAACTATCAAGAGAAGACCTACGCTGCGGGTCGCATCCCGGGCGGATTCTTCAAGCGCGAAGGCCGGCCGACCGAAAAGGAGACGCTCACCTCGCGCCTCATCGACCGTCCGATCCGTCCGCTCTTCCCGGACGGCTTCTACCATGAAGTGCAGGTCGTCACGACGGTCGTCTCGCTCGATCCCGAGATCGACGCCGATATCCCGGCGATGATCGGCGCCTCGGCGGCCCTCGCCCTGTCGGGCGCACCCTTCAATGGCCCCATCGGCGCCGCCCGTGTCGGCTACGCGAACGGTCAGTATCTGCTCAACCCGACCGCCAAGCAGCTCAAGGAATCGGACCTGCACCTCGTCGTCGCCGGCACCAAGGACGGCGTGATGATGGTGGAATCCGAGGCCGACTGCCTCTCCGAAGACGTGATGCTCGGCTCCGTGGTCTTCGGCCACGAGCAGATGCAGGTGGTGGTCAACGCCATCAACGAGCTCGTCAAGGAATGCGGCAAGCCGCGCTGGGACTGGAAGCAGAGCGCCGCGACTGCGGAGCTCGAGGCGGCCGTGTCGGCTGCGGCGCACGGTTCGCTCTCCGATGCCTACCGCATCATCGAGAAGCAGGCCCGGTATACCCGTGTCGGCGAGATCAAGAAGGGCGTCATCGAGCAGCTGAGCGCCGGTGAGGCACCGAAGTTCACCGCCGACCAGATCGATGACCAGCTCTACAAGCTCGAGAGCAACATCGTCCGCGAGCGCATCCTCTCCGGTGAGCCGCGCATCGATGGGCGCGACTCGACCACCGTCCGTCCGATCACCGTCAAGGTCGGTGTGCTGCCGCGTACGCATGGCTCGGCGCTGTTCACGCGTGGCGAGACCCAGGCGCTCGTGGTCACCACGCTCGGCACTGGTCGCGACGCACAGCTCATCGACGCGCTCGACGGCGAACGCCGCGAGCCGTTCATGCTGCACTACAACTTCCCTCCGTTCTCGGTCGGCGAGACCGGCATGATGTCCGGCCCGAAGCGCCGTGAGATCGGTCACGGCAACCTCGCGCGCCGCGGCGTGTCGGCGGTGATGCCGGACATGGAGAAATTCCCCTATGTCGTGCGCGTGGTCTCCGAGATCCTCGAGTCGAACGGCTCGTCCTCGATGGCCTCGGTCTGCGGCGCCTCGCTCGCCATGATGGATGCCGGCGTGCCCTTGAAGGCCCCGGTCGCCGGCGTCGCGATGGGTCTCGTCCTCGAGGGCAAGCGGTTCAAGGTCATCACCGACATCCTCGGTGACGAAGATCACCTCGGCGACATGGACTTCAAGGTCGCCGGTACCAAGGACGGCGTCACGACGCTGCAGATGGACATCAAGGTCGAGGGCATCACGCCTGAGATCATGAAGATCGCCCTCGAGCAGGCCAAGGCGGGTCGTCTGCACATCCTCGGCGAGATGAACAAGGTCCTCTCGACGCCGCGCGAGAAGATGTCGGAGTGGGCACCCTCGATCATCACCCTGAAGATCGACCCGGAGAAGATCCGCGATGTCATCGGCAAGGGCGGCGCCGTCATCCGTCAGATCACCGAAGAGACGGGTACCACCATCGACATCGAGAACGACGGTACCGTCAAGATCGCCTCGGTCAACGGTTCGGCGGGTCGCGAGGCGCAGGCGCGCATCGAACTCATCACTGCGGATGTCGAGGTCGGTCGTATCTACGAGGGTCGAGTGGCGCGCCTGATGGACTTCGGCGCGTTCGTCACGATCCTGCCGGGTCGCGACGGTCTCGTGCACATCTCGCAGATCAGCGAGGACCGCATCGACAAGGTGAAGGATGTC
>DBCG01000139.1:22029-23677 GCA_002292945.1 Proteobacteria bacterium UBA964
GGTGAAGGTCAAGGTGCTCGAGGTCGATCGTCAGGGCCGTGTGCGCCTGTCGATGAAGGATCTCGATCCTCGCTGAGCCTCACCTCAGCGGATCCGGCGAAACGTGCCGGGTCCCACACCGACGCCGCGGCAGCCAAAAGCTCCGCGGCGTTTTTTTTGGTCGATCCTTTTTGGGTCGATCCGATGCGCGGTTGTCGCAGCCAACCGAGCACCGCCTCGAGATCGGCGGCCGCCGTGGCGGGATCCAATGCCGCGCTGTGGCGTGATTTGGCGAGTTTCCGGCCGTCGCGTTCGATCACCACCGGCAGATGCAGGTAGCGCGGGGTCGGTAACCCCAGGATCTGCTGCATCGCGAGCTGCCATGGGGTGCCGGCGAGGAGATCCCCGCCGCGCACGACGTCGGTGATGCCGACGGCGGCGTCATCCACCACGACGGCGAGCGCATAGGCGACGATGCCGTCGCGTCGTCGCACGACGAGGTCGCGATGGCGTGCCGGGTCGAACTCGATCGGGCCCAGGCTGCGATCGAGGATGCGCATCGGGGCGAGGGCGGTCAGATCGACGCGCAGCGAGGTCTCGCTGCCGTCGCCCGAGGGCAGCGCGTCTCGTCGACCGTGGTGACGGCAGTCGCGCAGGCAACAGGTGTCCCGCTCCCCGGTGGCAAGCTCGCGCCGGGTGCACCGGCACTCGAACAGCAGCCCGCGCGCGGCGAGTGCCTGCAGCGCTTGCTCGTAGCGTCCGGGGTCGGCCGATTGCCGCAGGAGCGACCGGTCGTACCCGAGACCATGGTGCTTCAGTGCGTCGAGGATGGCGTGTTCGTGTTCGGGACGGCAGCGCGGACGATCGAGGTCATCGATGCGCAGCAACCATTCGCCACCGGAGGCGCGGGCGTCGAGCCAACTGCCCACCGCGGCGAGCAGCGAGCCGATGTGCAGGGGACCCGAGGGGGTGGGGGCGAAGCGTCCGACGACACGCGCCTTGCCTGGCGCAGTGCCCGACATGACGGCCTCAGCGGTAGCGGTCGTCGCGGTCGCCGTACTGCTTCTCGCGCCGCTCACGCCGCTCCTGTGCCTCGAGGCTTAGGGTGGCGACCGGTCTGGCCTCGAGCCGCTTGACGCCGATCTCTTCGCCGGTCTCGAGGCAGTAGCCGTAACTGCCGTCCTCGATACGCTTCAAGGCCTCGTCGATCTTGCGGATGAGCTTGCGCTCGCGGTCCCGGGTGCGCAGCTCCAGGCTGAACTCTTCTTCCTGCGTGGCGCGATCGTTCGGGTCCGGGAAGTTGGCCGCTTCGTCCTTCATGTGGTTGACGGTGCGATCGACCTCTTCCATCAGATCGCGCTTCCACGCGTTGAGGATCAGCCGGAAGTGATCCAGCTGCTCGCGGTTCATGTACTGCTCGCCGCGCTTGATGATGTACGGCTGGACGTTGCGCGGACCGGCAAGCAGGCTGCCGTCATCGCCTTCCTCGCCCTCGGCCGGTGGCGGCGGGGCGATCGGTCGAGGGTTCACTCGGATGCCTTGGGCAGTGATGCCATCGGGCTTCTGCGCGGGTTTGGACGCGGTCTTGGCGGCTGCCACCGTGGGGGCTGCCTTGATTGGAGTGGGGTTAGGGGCGCTTGGCTTGCTGGGCGCCGGCTTGGCCGTTGCG
>DBCG01000139.1:23719-34464 GCA_002292945.1 Proteobacteria bacterium UBA964
GGCTTGGCCGTTGCGCTCTTGGCGGGGGCGGCCTTCGTCAGGGCGGGTTTGGCCGGCGCAGGCTTCGCTGCGGCCTTCGCCGTCGGTTTGGCTGCCGGTTTGACGGACGCCTTCGCTGGGGATTTCGACGCAGTCTTCTTCGCAGGGGGTTTTTTCGCCGGCATGGATGCTTGCTCCTGCACAGGGTTTCAGGCGCCCTCTAAAGGGGGGCGGGAGTATAGCCGGAAAATCCCGGCTGTCGCACGCGACGAAAAGGGGCGCTGAAGCGTCTTTGTCAGGGTAGGTTGACGGTCGGCGCCGGCGTCCAGTCCGGCTGTCTCCGGGTGGCCACGATCGTCGTGTAGATGCCGCCACGCACATTGAAAACCGCGGTAAGGCGCAAGTATCGAGGGCGGGTGGCTGCCGCCAACGCGTCGGCGATCTCGTTGGTGACCGCCTCGTGGAAGGCCCCGTGGTCGCGGAAGGACCAGATGTAGTTCTTCAGGGACTTGAGTTCGACGCAGGCGAGATCGGGCACGTACTCGAGTTCGAGCGTCGCGAAGTCCGGTTGCCCGGTCTTCGGGCAGAGGCAGGTGAACTCCGGCATCGTCATGCGGATGGTGTAGTCCGCTTCCGGCCGGGGGTTGGGGAAGGTGTCGAGGCTGCGGGTGGGCTGTGAGGTCATGGCGATTAATTTACACTACACAGGATGCGTCTGACCAAGATCAAGCTCGCCGGGTTCAAGTCCTTCGTCGACCCGACCACCGTCACCTTCCCCAGCAACCTCACCGGCGTCGTCGGCCCGAACGGCTGCGGCAAGTCCAACGTCATCGACGCCGTGCGTTGGGTGATGGGCGAATTGTCCGCCAAGCACCTGCGCGGCGACTCCATGGCCGATGTCGTCTTCAACGGCTCGAGCGCGCGCAAGCCGGTCGGCAAGGCGTCGGTCGAACTGGTGTTCGACAACTCTGACGGCAAGATCGGTGGCGCCTATGCGGCCTACGCCGAAGTGGCGCTGCGTCGCGAGGTCTCGCGCGATGGCTCGAGCGCCTATTTCATCAACGGCGCCCGCTGCCGTCGCAAGGACATCACCCAGCTGTTCCTCGGGACCGGTCTCGGCTCGCGCAGCTACGCGATCATCGAGCAGGGCATGATCTCCCGCCTCATCGAGGCCAAGGCCGATGACATGCGCGCCTTCATCGAAGAGGCGGCGGGCATCTCCCGTTACAAGGAACGACGCAAGGAGACCGAAAGCCGCATCGCCGACACGCGTGAGAATCTCGAGCGGCTGCAGGATCTGCGCGACGAGATCGACAAGCAGATCCGGCACCTGCAGCGTCAGGCCGCCAGTGCGCGCCGCTACCAGGTGTTGAAGGAGCAGGAGCGCCGCCTCACCGCAGAGCTGCTCGCGTTGCGTCTGCGTGATCTCGACAGCGGAGCTCAGGTACAGGATTCGGCCATGCGCGAGTGCGAGCTTGCCATGCAGTCGGCGCTCGCCGATCTGCGCAGCGCCGAAGCGTCGATCGAGACCCAGCGTGCCTTCCATGCCGAGCAGTCCGATGCGGTCGGTCAGGTCCAAGGGCGTTTCTATGCGGTCGGTGCGGATATCTCCCGTACCGAACAACAGATCCAGTTCGCGCGCGACACGCGCGAGCGCAAGCGCACCGATCTCGGTCAGTCGAAGGTGTCGCTGGAGTCGCTCGCCAATCAGGTCGCCCGCGACGAACAGGAGCTGCAGGCGATCCGCGAGGAGCTCGCGCGGCTGGCCCCCGAGATCGAGGCCGCGCAGGCCGCGGAGCGCAGCGCCGCCGTCTCGCTGACCGCCGCCGAGGGCAGCCAGGCCGAGTGGCAGCACCAGTGGGAAGGCTTCAACACCGATCTCGGCACCGCACAGCAGACGGTGCAGGTCGAACGCGCACGCATCGAGCAGCTCGAGAACCAGCTGCATCGCTTGCGGACACAGCGTGACCGGTTGGCGGTGGAACGCGATGGGTTGCTCGCGCAGGAGTCGCAGGGTCAGTTGTTCGAGCTCGGTGAGCGCGAGTCCGCCGCGCGCTCGGCGGCCGACACGCTCGCGCAAGCACTGACCGCCGCGCTCGGTGACGTGCAGCGTCTGCGTGCCGAGCAGTTCGGGCTCGAGGAACAGATCGAGTCCGCGCGCGCCGAGCGCGAGCGCGCTCGCGCTGAAGCGATGTCGGTGGAGGCCCTGCAGCGTGCGGCGCTCGGTCGTGCCGATGCCGGTGCCACGGCGTGGTTGCGCGGCACCGGCTTGGCCGAGCGCCCCCGGCTCGCCGAGACGCTGGCGGTCGATGCCGGTTGGGAGCGCGCCGTCGAGACGGTGCTCGGGGAGTATCTCGAGGCGGTCTGCGTCGAGGGGCTCGACGCCTTGATCGATTCTTTGGGTGGGCTGGCGGGCACGCGGCTCGCCCTGCTCGAGGGTGGTGCCGTCGCCTCGCGCGGCAGCGGTGAGGGTGGCGTCGCGGCGCGTTTGTCGGCGCGCGTACGCGGCCCTGCGGCAGCCATCGAAGTGCTCGACACGGTCCGTGTCGCCGACAGCCTCTCCGAGGCGCTTGCGGCGCGGCGCACCCTCGCGCCCGGCGAGTCCATCGTCACCCGCAGCGGCGAATGGCTGGGTCGCGGCTGGTTGCGCGTCGCACGCGGCGGCGATGCGCACGCCGGCGTCATCGAACGTGAATCTCGTCTCAAGGGGCTGCGCGCAACGCTCTCGGCCGCTGAAGATCGCGTGCGCGGCCACGAGTCCGCGCTGGCGGCAGCGCGCACCGCGCTCGGCGTCGCCGAAGCCGGTCGTGATACCGCGCAAGGGCGCATCCAGCAGGCGCATCGCGCTCATGCCGATCTGCTCGGTCAACTCGAGGCGGGTCGCGCCCGTGCCCAGGAAGTGACATTGCGTCGCGAGCGTCTCGAAGAAGAGTCCAGCGATGTCGCGCGCGAAGTCGGCGTGGCCGAGGACACGCTTGCCCGTGCCCGGGCCGAACTCGAACGGGGCTTGTTGCGTTTGGCGGAGCTCGATGCCCGCCGTCCGGATCTCGAGGCCCATCGCGAGCGGGTCCGCGATGATGTCACCCGTACCCGCCAAGAGTCGCAGCTCGCGCAGCTTGCAGCGCGAGACCTGTTGGTGCGCGGCGAGGGCCGCCGTACTGCCGAATCCGCGGTGGCGGTCGGGTTGAGCCGCGCTGCCGAACAGCGGGAGACGCTCGGAGCGCGGGTCGCAGAGCTCGAGGGAGAGCTCGCGGGCGGTGATGCCCCCATCCTCGAACTCGAGGGTTTGCTCAGCGGATTCCTGTCGCGTCGACTCGAAGTGGAGGCGGACCTCACGCAGGCAAGGCGGACCCTTGAACAAGCCGACGCCGATCTGCGAGGTCTCGACGAACGGCGATTGAGCGCCGAAGGGCGCGTCGGTGAGACCCGCGAGGCGATGGAGCAGGCGAGGTTAGCCGCGCAGGAGACCCGGGTGCG
Organism: Proteobacteria bacterium UBA964; assembly: GCA_002292945.1. Classification (GTDB taxonomy): domain Bacteria; phylum Pseudomonadota; class Gammaproteobacteria; order Steroidobacterales; family Steroidobacteraceae; genus UBA964. Next base: position 27,176 of record DBCG01000139.1, read on the forward strand.
CCGCGAGACGCTCGCCGAGCAGTTTGCGGCGACCCAGTTCGAGCTGCCCGAAGTGCTGCAGTCGCTCGACGCCGAGGCGGATTCCCTCTCATGGGAGACGCGCCTCACCGAGACGAGGACGGATATCGAGAAGCTCGGTCAAGTGAACCTCGCCGCCATCGACGAGCTCGCCCAGTCGACCGAGCGGAAGGAATATCTCGACCGGCAGTACACCGATCTCACTTCCGCGCTCGATACGCTCGAGGAGGCGATGGGCAAGATCGAGAAAGAGACCCGGTCACGCTTCCAGGACACCTTCGACCGCATCAACGCGGGTCTGCAGGAGCGTTTCCCGAGGCTGTTCGGCGGTGGCCACGCCTATCTCGAGCTCTCCGGTGACGATCCGCTGTCGGCTGGCGTCGCCGTCATGGCGCGTCCTCCCGGCAAACGCAACGCGACCATCTCGCAGCTCTCGGGCGGCGAGAAGGCGTTGACCGCCGTAGCGCTCGTCTTCGCGATCTTCGATCTCAATCCCGCACCGTTCTGCCTGCTCGACGAGGTCGACGCGCCGCTCGATGAGAACAACGTCGGACGCTTCTGCGATGTCGTCCGTGAGATGGCGCAGCAGGTCCAATTCATCTTCATCACCCACAACAAAGCCACCATGGAACTCGCCTCGCAGCTGCTCGGTGTGACCATGACCGAGCCAGGCGTGTCGCGCCTCGTGGCGGTGGATGTCGACGAAGCCGTGCGGCTGGCGGCGAGCTGAAGCCATGGAACAGGTTTGGGAGACCATCACGGGTGATCTGCGGCTGGCGCTGCTAGCCCTCGGTGCGCTCTTCCTGTCGGTGCTGCTGGCTTGGGAGTTCGTACAAAGGCGCCGTGCGCGCCGGGCCGAGGAGACCCATGTCGCCGGCGCCTACGGGCAACCTCGTCATGGCTCGGGTCCATCGCGCGATCCTCTGCTCGAAGGGCGGACCTCGGGTGACGCCATCGACAGCGGCGATGCCTCGGCAGCGCCGTGGTCCAACGACGGCTTCGTGGATGGCGTCGGGCCGGTCCGTGAGATCCATGTCGGCAGCCAGGAACCTTCGGCGCCGGAGGGCGCGGATGGTCGTCGCGAGCCGACCTTCAGCCTGCCTCCGATCGCGGTGCGGGATCGTCTGGCGGAGCCGCGAGTGGTCGATCTCGAGTCAGCGGTCGGTCCGCCGGCGGACGGTGCAGGGTTGTTGGTGGTCGACTCCGTGACCCTCAGCGACGAGCCTTCGCGCGCCCAGTCGCCGCTCGCGCCTGCGTCCCCCGAGATCTCCGAGGCGGCCGCAGCGTGGGTGGAACCTGTCGCCGCGGCAACGGTGGTCGCAGCGCCGCCGCCGTCACCCGAGCCGCCGTCGTTCGCGCCACCGTCTCCGATGCCGACGCCGCAAACCGCCTCGCAGGACGAGCCGGAGCGGCGCCTCGTCGCGCTGCGCGTGGTGGCGCGCAACGGCGAGCGATTCACCGGGACCAGCGTTCGCCAAGCCCTGCAGGGTGAGGGTTTCGTGCACGGCGACATGGCGATCTTCCACCGTACGGCCGGCGACGGTCGCACGCTGCTGAGTGCAGCAAGTCTCACGAGACCGGGAAGTTTCGATCTCGCGTCCATGGACGCCGCGTCCTACCGCGGACTGAACCTGTTCGCGGTGTTGCCCGGACCGCTGCCCGGTCGGGACACCGTCGACAAGCTGCTGCTGTCCGGCCACACCATCGCGCAACGACTGCGTGGCGATCTGCTCGACTCGCTAGGTGAGCCCCTCACCGAGTCGCGGCTCGCCGAGATGCGACGAGAGGCGGCGGCAGCCGATCCGGGCTGACCGAGTGGTGCCCTCGCGCACCGCCGATGATATTTCCGCGCGCCGCGCCGCCGAGCTGCGTGCCGCGCTCGAGCACCACAACTACCGCTATTTCGTCCTCGACGATCCGCAGGTGCCGGATGCGGAGTACGACCGGTTGCTGCGTGAACTGCGCGACCTCGAGAGCGCGCACCCGTCATTGGTCACGGCCGACTCGCCGACCCAGCGCGTCGGTGGCGCAGCGGCCGACGAGTTCGCCGAGGCACGCCACCGGCAGCCGATGCTATCGCTCGACAACGCCTTCAGCGAAGAGGATGTGACGGCCTTCGATCGCCGAGTACGCGAGCGGCTGGGCACCGACGCCGCGATCGATTACTCGGCTGAACCGAAGCTGGACGGTCTTGCGATCTCGGTGATCTGGGAGCATGGCGTCTTCACGCGGGCGGCCACGCGCGGTGATGGGGTCACCGGCGAGGATGTGACCGCCAATGTGCGCACCATACCCTCCTTGCCGCTGCGGCTGCGCGGCGCAGCACCGGCGTTGCTCGAGGCGCGTGGCGAGGTGTTCATGCCGGTCGCCGGCTTCGAACGCCTGAACCGCGAGGCTGCTGCGCGCGGCGACAAGGTGTTCGTCAATCCGCGCAACGCGGCGGCGGGCAGCCTGCGGCAGCTCGATCCCAAGGTCACCGCGTCCCGGCCTTTGGATATCTATTTCTACGCGCTGGGTGCGCTCGAGGGGGCGCCGCTGCCCCAGCGTCATTCAGAGGTCCTCGAGATGCTGCGCGGTCTTGGCTTGCGCGTCTCGCCCGAGACCCGGCGGGTGCAGGGGGTCGCCGGTTGTCTCGCGTACTACGCAGCGCTCGGTGCGCGTCGGGCGGGTTTGCCCCACCAGATCGACGGGGTCGTCTACAAGGTCGACGATCTGGCGGCGCAACGGGCGCTCGGCTTCGTCTCGCGTGCGCCGCGTTGGGCGGTCGCCCACAAATTCCCCGCCGACGAGGCGCTTACCGTGGTGCGCGAGGTCGGATTCCAGGTCGGACGCACCGGTGCGCTCACGCCGGTGGCGCGTCTCGAACCGGTGTTCGTCGGCGGCGTGACCGTCAGCAATGCGACCCTGCACAACATCGACGAGATCGAGCGCAAGGGATTGCGCATCGGCGATACGGTCGTGGTACGGCGCGCAGGCGACGTGATCCCCGAAGTGGCGAGGGTGCTGCTCGATCGCCGGCCCGCCGACGCGCGCGAAGTGCGTTTGCCCAGCGACTGTCCGGTCTGCGGCTCGCCCGTGGAGCGTGATCCCGAAGCCGCAGTGGCCCGTTGTACCGGCGGCTATCGTTGCAGCGCGCAACGCAAGGAGCGGTTGCGCCACTTCGCCGCGCGCCGCGCCCTCGATGTCGAGGGTCTCGGCGAGAGGTTGGTGGAGCAGTTGGTGGACGCCGATCTCGTGCAGACGCCGGCTGATCTCTTCCAGCTCGACCGAGCGACGCTCGCCGGACTCGATCGCATGGGGGAGAAGTCGGCGGACAACCTGTTGGCTGCGCTCGCCAAGGCGCGTGAGACCACGCTGCCCCGGTTCTTGTTCGCGCTCGGTATCCGCGAGGTGGGAGAGGCGACCGCGGTCGCGCTTGCAGCGCACTTCGGCGACCTCGCTGCCTTGATGGAGGCTGATCTCGGCGCGGTGCAGCAGGTACCGGATGTGGGGCCGGTGGTGGCTGCGAGAGTGGTGGAGTATTTCGCGGATCCCGCCCATCGCGACATGATCATGCGGCTGCGCGAGGCGGGGGTCCGTTGGCCTGCGTCTGCGCCCGCAGTGGCAGAGTCGCCGCCGCCGCTCGCCGGCCTCACCTGGGTGCTGACCGGCTCTCTTGCGTCGATGGATCGCGGCGCTGCTGAGGACGCGCTGAGAGCGCTCGGGGCGCGCGTCTCGGGCAGTGTCTCGAAGAAGACGGACTTCGTCGTCGCCGGCAGCGACGCGGGATCGAAACTGCGCAAGGCCGAGGAGCTCGGGGTGCGGGTGCTCGATGAACCGACGTTGCTCAGGACACTGGAAACGAAACGGCCGCCGGATTGAGTCCGGCGGCCGTCTGTGTGTGCTTACCTGGCGAGCGCGCGTCGGCGCTCGACCGCGCGAGGCTCACTTGTTGGCTGCGGCGTCCTTCGCGGCGTCCTGGGTGGCGCCCGCAGCGGCAGCTGCCGCGGCGGCCTTCTCCTCTACGCGCTCGATCTTGGCGGCCTTGACGAGCTCGTCGGTGTACGCCTCGAGTTTCTTGGCGCGCACCGCCGGCTCAAGCTGCTGCTTGACCTGCTCGAACGGCGGCGGGGGTGATGTGTCGCGCACGTCATCCAGACGGATGATGTGCCAACCGAACTGCGAACGGACCGGAGCGGCCGTGGTCTCGCCCTTCTTGAGTTTCAGGAGCGCATCGGAGAACGGCGCCACATAGCGGTTGGCGGGCGACCAGCCAAGATCACCGCCGTCCTTCGAGGACGGATCGAGCGACTGACGCGCGAGCGTCTCGAACCGTTCGCCGGCCTTGAGGCGAGCGAGGATCTCGTTGGCGAACGCCTCGTTCTGCAGAAGGATATGACGGGCACGGTATTCCGAGCGCGGCATCTTCGCGACCAACGCATCGTACTCGGCGCGCAGTTCCTGATCGGTCGGGGTCTTGTCCTTCAGGTAACCGTCGGCGACCGCGCGCTGCAGCACGTTGATGCGCGCGAGCTCGATGCTGGCGGCGGCTTCGCCCTTCTTGTCGAGGCCCTGCTTCTGGCCTTCGGCGGCGAGGACCTGCATGTCGATCAGCGCATCGATCGCTTCCTTACGGCTCTCGGGGTCGAGCTCGCTGGCTGGACGGCCCGCGGCCGCCTTCACGAAGGTGTCGAGCATCGTCTCGGTGATCTTCTTGCCGTTGACGGTGGCGATCGTCTTGGCACCGGGGTCGGCGTTGGCGGCGGCCTTGTCGGTGGGCGCGCAGGCGGCCAATGTGAGGGCGAGGGCCCCGACGGTGAGGAAGCGGGCGAGGGTCATAGCGGTCTCTCGATCGGAGAAAGGGGCGCGCATTATGGGGGCAGACGGGCGTCGATGGACAGGGCATGGACCCCCAGGCGCTTGAGGTCGCCTAGCGCGGCGTAGACCAGCCTGTGACGGGCGAGGGGTGGGAGCCCCACGAACTGCGCCGAGACGATATGGACCCGGTAGTGCCCGCCTTCCTGCGCGCCGGCGTGCCCTGCGTGCAGCGCGCTGTCGTCCTCGACCTGAATCTCGAGGGGTTCGAGGGCGGCTGTCAGCCGCTCGCGGAGCCTCTGCGAGCCGGGTGGGGCGGCTCCTAGGGGGAGGTCATCGGATGAGCTGTCCATACGACTATCATACGGCCCCGTGATCCGCCTCGAACTGCATCCCGTCAATCCGCAACTGCGCCTCATCCGGCAAGCGGTCGAACTCCTGCGGACGGGTGGGGTGATCGCCTACCCGACCGACTCCTGCTACGCGCTCGGTTGCCATATCGGGGACAAGGAGGCCTTGGAGCGCATCCGCCGCATCCGCGAGGCCGACCGGCACCATCACTTCACCCTGGTCTGCCGCGACCTGACGGAGATCGCGCGCTATGCCAAGGTGGACACCCGCCAATTCCGGTTGCTGAAGGCCTGCACGCCCGGCCCTTACACGTTCATCATGGAGGCGACGCGAGAGACACCCCGGCGCCTGCAGCACGAGAAGCGCCGCACCATCGGCATCCGGGTGCCGGACCACGAGGTGCCGCGGTTGATGCTCGCGGAGCTCGGCGAGCCGATCATGAGCTCCACTTTGATATTGCCGGGTGACGATCTGCCCCTGAACGATGGCACCGAGATCGAGGCCCGCCTCGTGAATCGGGTGGATGCGCTGCTCGATGGGGGCTCCTGTGGATTGGAGCCGACCACCGTGGTCGACCTGGCGACTTGGCCGCCGGTGGTGCTGCGCCAAGGCCGGGGCAGTCTTGCGCCGTTCGGGCTCTGAGTCGCCGCCGCCCGGCCCCACGGTTCGCTATAATCACGCCAGTGAACACTCCCGCCCCCGCCGGCCGCGTCCTCTCCGGCATGCGCCCCACCGGCCAGCTCCACCTCGGTAACTACCATGGTGCGCTGCGCAACTGGGTCGATCTGCAATACCAGTACCCCTGTTTCTTCTTCGTGGCGGACTTCCATGCGCTGACGACCGGCTACGCCGACACCGAGCAGTTGCCCGAGTTCACCCACGAGATGGTGGTCGACTGGCTTGCAGCCGGACTCAACCCTGGCGTTGCGACCCTGTTCGTGCAGTCGCATGTCCCCGAGCACGCCGAACTGCACCTGTTGCTCTCGATGATCACGCCTCTTTCTTGGCTCGAACGAGTGCCGACCTACAAGGACCAGCAGGCCGAACTCGCCGAGAAGGACCTCGCGACCTACGGGTTCCTCGGCTACCCGCTGCTGCAGTCGGCTGACATCCTTCTCTACCGCCCGTCTTGGGTGCCGGTCGGTGAGGACCAGGTCGCCCATGTCGAGATCACGCGCGAGATCGCCCGCCGCTTCAACCACATCTTCGGTCAGGAGACCGGTTTCGAGGCCAAGGCAGAGAAGGCGGTCGCCGGACTCGGTGGCCGTCAAAGCAGCCTCTATCGAGAACTGCGCCGTAAGTTCCAGGAGGGTGGGGACACCGAGGCGCTCGAGAAGGCGCGCGGCATCGTCCAGGCCAACACCCGAATCACGGTCGCCGATCGCGAGCGTCTGCTCGGCTATCTCGAGGGTACGAGCGTCGCCATCCTGCCGGAGCCGCAGGTGCTGCTGACGCCGACACCGAAGCTGCCCGGACTCGACGGTCGCAAGATGTCGAAGTCCTACGGCAACACCATCGGCCTTCGCGAAGATCCCGATGCGGTGACGCAGAAGCTCAAGACCATGCAGACCGACCCGGCGCGGGCACGGCGCACCGACCCCGGCGAGCCGGAACGCTGCCCGGTCTGGTCCCTGCATCAGGTCTATTCCGATGAGGCCACCCACCGATGGGTCGAGGCGGGATGCCGCAGCGCCAGCATCGGTTGCCTCGAGTGCAAGAAGCCGCTCATCGATCGACTCGTCGAGGACACCACGGCCATGCGCAAGCGCGCGCAAGAGTTCGAGGAGAACCCGGAGCTCGTGCGCAACATCCTCACCGAGGGCGCCGAAAAGGCCCGCGAGGCCGCCCGCGAGACACTCGATGAAGTGCGGCGCGCGATGCACCTGCGGGGAGACTGAACCGATGACCCGACCGCACCTGAGCATCGTGCCGAAGAGCGGCGAGGACGCCGCAGTGCCCGAGGGCACGCCGCTTCCGATAGAGGGCGGCTTGCCTTTGCAGGGCGAGATGCCGTTCGCGGTGGTGCAGGGCGAGCCGCTCACGCAACTGCCTCGCGACCTCTACATCCCGCCGCAGGCGCTCGAGGTGTTCCTCGAGGCTTTCGAGGGCCCGCTCGACCTGCTGCT
>DBCG01000139.1:34484-36585 GCA_002292945.1 Proteobacteria bacterium UBA964
CAGAACCTCGACATCCTCGACATCCCGCTTGCCGACATCACGCGGCAATATATGAACTACATCGGGATGATGCAGGAGATGCAGCTGGAGCTGGCCGGCGAGTATCTGGTCATGGCGGCGACGCTGGCGGAACTCAAATCGCGCATGCTGCTGCCGCGTTCGTCGGACGCGGCGCCCGAGGAGGCCGACCCGCGCGCGGAGCTGGTGCGGCGCCTCCAGGAGTACGAACGCTACAAACAGGCTGCGCTCGGCATCGACCAGTTGCCGCGGCTCGAGCGCGACACTTGGGTCGCCAACGCGCCGAGCGAACTGCACCGGCCGGTCTCGAGCCTGCCGAAGGTCACGCTGCAGGAGATGATCGTCGCGTTCCGCGAGGTCGTCGCGCGTGCGCAGATGTTCGCGCACCATCATGTTCAGCGCGAGCGGCTGTCGGTGCGTGCGCGCATGACCGATATCCTGGCCGCACTCGACGGCCAGACGTTCGCGGAGTTCAACCGTCTCTTCCGCCCCGAGGAGGGGAGGATGGGCGTGACCGTCACTTTCATGGCCATCCTCGAGCTGGTCCGCGAAGGTCTGCTCGATCTGGTGCAGACCGAGGCCTACGGCCCGCTGCATGTCCGCCGAGCGGACCGTCCGCCTGTGCAGGCGGTCCCTGACACCGTCGAGGACGGTACGCCGAACAACGAAGCCAACGAAGCCAACGAAGACCCAGGGATCGCATGAACGAAGATCATGTCCGAAACATCGTCGAGGCCGCGCTGCTCGCGGCGGGTCGCCCGCTCTCCATCGCTGAGATCGCGCAGCTCTTCGACGAGGATGTACGGCCCACGCCGGAGGCGCTGCGGGAGGCGCTGACGCGCATCGCGGCCGATCACGAGACCCGTGCGCTCGAACTTCGTCAGGTCGCGAGCGGCTGGCGCCTGCAGGTCCGCGCGGAGTTCGGCCGCGAGGTCTCGCGTCTCTGGCCTGAGCGTCCTCAACGCTATTCGCGAGCCTTGCTCGAGACACTGGCCTTGATCGCCTATCGGCAGCCGATCACGCGCGCGGAGATCGAATCGGTGCGCGGCGTGGCGGTCAATCCGAACATCGTCAAGACGCTCATGGAGCGCAACTGGGTGCGTGTGGTCGGTCATCGTGATGTACCCGGGCGTCCGGAGCTCCTCGGTACCACCCGCGACTTCCTCGATTACTTCGGGCTCGCCGACCTCGACGATCTGCCGCCGCTCGCGGAGCTCAAGGCGATGGCCGATCTCAACCCGCAGCTCGTGCTGCCGGTGGCCTCGGCCGACGCCGAGGGTGAAGAGCCGTTGCTGCCGGTGCCCGCGCCCGATGCGCCGGCATGACGGAGTCCGGCGACCGCCTCCAGAAAGTGCTCGCTCAAGCGGGCCTTGCCTCGCGACGCGAAGCCGAGGTCTGGATCGCCGCAGGGCGTGTCACCATCAACGGCCGTCCCGCCACGCTCGGTGAACGGGTCACCGGTCGAGATGAACTGCGGGTCGATGGGCGCGTCGTACGCCGCAGCCGTGATGCCTCGAAGCTCGCAGCCACGGCGACGGTGTTCCTCTGTCACCGATCCCCGGGCGAGTCGCTGCGCGAGGAGTTGATGCCTCGGCTGCCGCGGCGCACCGGCCTGCGGTTCCTCGCCATCTCGCCGATGCCGCTGCCCGATGGGGGGCTTGAGCTCTTGACCTCCGATGGCGCACTCGCCGAGCGTCTGCAGCGTCGTGTCAGGGAGTGGTCGATCGAGTTCCGGGTCCGCATCCGCGGCCTGCTCGAGCCGCATTCGCTCGAGGCGATCCAGCGCGGTGAGCTCGACGACGGCCGCACGCTGAGCGTGGTCGAGATCGAAGGGTCGGAGGAAGAGTCCGAGGGTGCGAACCGTTGGTACCGCATCGTCGTCCGGGGCGCGAGCGGCAAGGACATCCGACAGTTGTTCGAACGGCAAGGCGCGTTGGTGAGCCGTGTGCAACGCATCGCACTCGGCCCGCTCGCCTTGACGCGTGATCTCAACCGCGGTCAGTTCCGAGTGCTGAGCGACGAGGAAGCGACCGCGCTCGCCACCTCGGCGCCCGCACCCAAGCGGGTGAGCGCGACGCGGGTG
>DBCG01000139.1:36610-56716 GCA_002292945.1 Proteobacteria bacterium UBA964
GGTGCGCTCGTCGGGCGGCCGGACCCGGGGGCCTAGGGCGCGTCGAACGCGCGACCGCTGACACCGCGCGATTGCGGCCCGAGCAGTGCGATGAACGCAGCCGTGCGCGACTCGGGCGTCGGCAGCGTTCCGATGTCCTCTGACGGATAGGCCTGACGGCGCATCGCGGTGCGAGTGCGCCCGGGATTGAGGGAGTTCACCCGCACGCGTGTCTGTCCGAGCTCGTCTGCGAGCACCTGCACCATGCCCTCCAGCGCGTGTTTGGAGACCGCATAGGCGCCCCAGTACGCTCGGCCGCGACGCCCGACGCTGCTCGAGGCGCAGACCACACTGGCGTCCTGCGAGGCGCGTAGCGCCGGCATCAGCACCTGAGTGAGCGCGAAGGGGGCGGTGACGTTCACATGCATCACTTTGACCCAGGTCGGCACATCGTAATGCTCGATCGCGGCGAGCTGTCCGAGCAAGGCTGCGTTGTGTACGAGGCCGTCAAGGCGCCCCCAACGCTCTTCGATGGCCATCGCGATGGTGTCGAGATCTCCGGCGACCGCCCGCTCGAGATCGAGCGGTGCGATCAGCGGCGGTGCGACCGGTCCACCATCGTGGCGTCGCAGCGCCTCGATCTCTGCGTGGACGGCCTCGAGCTTGCGCAGGTTGCGTCCGAGCAGGATGACCTCCGCACCACGTTGTGCGCATTCGAGGGCGAGCGCCCGGCCGATCCCTGCGGTGGGACCGGTGATGCCGATCACGCGTCCGGACAGTTCGTCGGGTCGCAGCGTGATCTGCTGCAGGTCGAAGGGCGTCTCGAGGCTCATGCGCTCTCCAAGGTGCGGATGGGACGGGGGAGGTGTCCACGGCAGGCAGACACCGCGGCTTGCCAGGCCGCGATGGTACGCCGAAGCGGCTCGGTACGGTTCACGGCCAAGCGTCGCGGCAAGGCCTTCTCGGTGAGTCTGGCGGTGCGCAGCGCGAGGCTCGCCCATACAAGCGCGGCGGCGAGCGGCTCGCGGGTTTCCACAGGCAAAGACTGCGCGGCGTCACAGATCACTGCACGCAGTGCCGTCACGCGGTCTCGAAGTTCAGCGGATTCGGCGGATGCGAGCGGTTCGCTGATCCAGCGTTCGTAGGCACGCGGCGGATCGCCGAGCGGGATGAACACTCGGCCCGCGCGGGCATGGGCGGTGACGGCCGACAACAGCTCGATCTCGCGCACGGCAGGCCCCGCGACGGCGGCGAACCGTTCGGTCGCGCCGGTGCGCGCATCGACGGCACCGAGGGCGTTGAGGGCGAGCGGACGGAACAGCGCCGTCGCCCAGTCGTCGAGGTAGCGATCGAGTTCGCTGCGATCGAGGAAGGCGACCCGCGCGAGATCGATCCGCGCGACCTCGACCAAACGGCGCAGATCCGGAGGGGTACGACCGCTCTCGAACGCTGCGGCCGCAGCCCGGCGGGTGGCGGGATGTCGCGGGTCGCCCTGCGCCAGCCGCGCGAGCTCCTCGTCCCACCAACCGAGCTTGGCATGGGCGACCGAATGATCGAGCCCATCGCTTGCAGCTGCAGCGACCTCGCGCTCGATCTCGAACAGGGCGTCGAGGGTTGCGCGTTGCCCAGCGGGAGCGAAGCGCAGCACGAACTCGCGCACCGGCGCCGCCGGCGGTTCGAGGGTCATCCGGCGGTGGGACCTGCTCGGCGCAGGTGTACGAGGTAGTTCACCGAGGGGTCGCGGGTGAGGGTGCAGAAGCCGGTGAGCGGGTTGTAGTCGAGCCCGGCGATCTCGAGGCATTCGAGGCCGTGATCGCGGGCCGCCGCAGCGATCTCCGAGGGGCGGATGAACTTCGCGTACTCGTGGGTGCCCCGCGGCAGCAGGCGGGCGAGATACTCGGCACCGACGATCGCGACGGCGAACGCCTTGGGTGTCCGGTTGAGCGTGGAGAGGAAGAGATCGCCACCCGGCCGCAGCAACGCGCCGAGCGTGCCCACCATCGATGCGGGATCCGGCACATGCTCGAGCATCTCCATGCAGGTGACGACATCGAAGCTGCCGGCGGCCTCCGCCACGAGCGACTCGGCGGACCGCTGGCGGTAGTCGATGGTGAGACCCGCACCCTCTGCGTGCAGGCGCGCGACTTCGATCATGGCGCGGGAGAGATCGATCCCCGACATGAGGGCGCCGCGCCGACCGAGCGCCTCGGCGAGCAGGCCTCCGCCGCAACCGACATCGACGACCCGCGCCCCCTCGAGTCGGCAGCGTTCCGCGACGAACCCGGCGCGCAGTGGATTCAGCGCATGCAACGGTTTGAACTCGCCGTCTGGGTCCCAGAAGCGGTGGGCGACGGCGTCGAACTTGGCGACTTCGGCAGGATCGACAGCGACTCCGGCGACAGCGGGTTCAGGCGGCATGGAGGGCCTCTGGAGAACGGGCATGGAACAGGTAGTTATGGTACTATCTTTTGCCGGGTTTTCGGCTGCAAACGGCCCCAGACGAATGAGCGAACTCGCCCGCGAAGTCCTGCCCGTCAACCTCGAAGACGAGATGCGGCAGTCCTACCTCGATTACGCCATGAGCGTCATCGTCGGACGGGCTTTGCCGGATGTTCGGGACGGCCTGAAGCCCGTGCACCGCCGCGTGCTCTACGCCATGCGCGAACTCGGCAACGACTACAACAAGCCCTACAAGAAATCCGCCCGCGTCGTCGGCGATGTCATCGGTAAGTACCACCCGCACGGCGACAACGCCGTGTACGACGCCATCGTGCGCATGGCGCAGCCGTTCTCGATGCGTTACCTGCTGGTCGACGGCCAAGGCAACTTCGGCTCGGTCGATGGCGACATGCCTGCGGCGATGCGCTACACCGAGGTGCGCATGTCGCGCATCGCCGGCGAACTGCTCGCCGACCTCGACCGCGAGACCGTCGACTTCGTCCCGAACTACGACGAGTCGCTCACCGAGCCTCGCGTCATGCCGGCGCGTTACCCGAACCTGCTCGTCAACGGCTCGGCGGGAATCGCGGTCGGCATGGCCACCAATATCCCGCCGCACAACCTCACCGAGATCATCAACGCCTGCGTCGCAGTGATCGATGATCCGGCGGTGTCGCTCGCGACGCTCATGCAGCATGTGCCGGGCCCCGACTTCCCGACCGCGGGCATCATCAACGGTGCCCAAGAGATCGCCACCGCCTACAAGAGCGGCCGCGGTCGGCTCTCGATCCGTGGCCGGACACACTTCGAAGAGGTCGGCAGCAAGGGCGACCGGCAGGCCATCGTGGTCACCGAGCTGCCGTATCAGGTCAACAAGGCGCGCCTCATCGAGCGCATCGCCGATCTGGTCCGCGACAAGCTCATCGAAGGCATCTCAAACGACGGCTTGCGCGACGAGTCCGACAAGGACGGCATGCGTATCGTCATCGAGCTGCGCCGCGGCGAGAACGCCGAGGTGGTGCTCAACAACCTCTATTCCCAGACGCCGCTCGAGACCGTCTTCGGCATCAACATGGTCGCCTTGGTCGACGGACAGCCGCGGCTGCTCGGTCTCAAGGAGATGCTCGAGGCCTTCATCCGTCATCGCCGCGAGGTCGTCACGCGGCGTACGGTGTTCGATCTCGCCAAGGCTCGCGAGCGCGCGCACCTGCTCGAGGGTCTCACCGTCGCACTCGCGAGCATCGACGAGGTCATCGCCGCCATCAAGGCCTCGCCGTCGCCCGCCGAGGCGAAGACGGCGCTGCTCGGGCGCACCTGGGATGCCGGTGGCGTGCCCGCACTGCTCGCGCGAGCCGAGGGTGTCTCGACCCGTCCGCGCGATCTCGCGATCGGCTTCGGTCTGTTGCCGGAAGGCGGCTACCGGTTCAGCGACGCGCAGGCGCAGGCCATCCTCGACATGCGCCTCAACCGGCTCACCGGTCTCGAACAGGACAAGATCACCGGCGAGTACGCCGAACTGCTCGCGCGGATCGCGGATCTCTCCGACATCCTCGCCCGGGCCGAGCGCCTGCGCGAAGTGGTGCGCGACGAACTCATCGCGATCCGCGATGAGTATGGCGACGCCCGTCGGACCGAGATCAACCGCGACCACATCGATCTCGCCACCGAAGATCTGATCGAGCCGCAAGATGTGGTGGTCACGATCTCGCATGCGGGGTACGCCAAGAGCCAGCCGCTCACGGAATACCAGGTGCAGCGCCGTGGCGGGCGCGGCAAGGCCGCCACCACCGTCAAGGACGAAGATTTCATCGAGAAGATGTTCGTGGCGCATACCCACGACACGCTGCTCTGCTTCTCCAACCGTGGCCGCGTGTATTGGCTGCGGGTGTTCGAGTTGCCGCAGGCGGGCCGCAACGCGCGCGGCAAGCCGCTCGTGAACCTGATGCCGCTCGAGGAGGGCGAACGGATCAACGCCGTGCTCGCCGTGAAGCAGTTCGACGACGAGCATTTCGTGTTCATGGCCACGAGCCACGGCACCGTCAAGAAGACCCCGTTGTCCGCATATTCCCGGCCGCGCCCCTCGGGCATCATCGCCGTCGATCTGCGCGATGGCGACCGGCTCGTCGGGGTCGGTCTCACCGACGGACAGCGCGACCTTCTGCTCTGTTCCAGCGACGGAAAGGCCATCCGCTTCAACGAATCCGAGGTCCGGCCGATGGGCCGAGACGCGACCGGCGTCCGCGGCATCCGTCTCGGCGACGGACAACGGCTCATCTCGTTGGTCGTGGTCGGCGAAGGCCTGATCCTCACCGCCTCCGAGAACGGCTACGGCAAGCTCACGCCGCTCGAGGATTTCCCGTCGCACGGTCGTGGAGGTCAGGGTGTCATCGCGCTGCAGACCACCGAGCGCAACGGTGCCATGGTCGCGGCGCTGCAGGTGCGCACGGACGAGGAGATCATGCTGATCAGCTCGAGCGGCACGCTGGTCCGCACGGGGGTCGATCAAGTCTCGATCGTCGGGCGCAACACCCAGGGCGTTCGTCTCATGCGACTCGATGAAGGCGAGCGGCTCGCCGGTGTCGAGTCCATCGGTTCGCTCGGCAGCGACGTCGAATTGCCGGAGGGTGAGCTCGCATCGCTGGTCGCCGGCGAGGAGGGCGGTCCCGTCGCCGCTCCGGTCGCGGGCGACGACGGCGCCCCGCCGACCGCTCACTGATCGCGGACCGGCCGATCGGTCTTGCGCGTCTTCAACTTCTCTGCCGGTCCGGCGGTGTTGCCTTTGCCGGTGCTCGAGCAGGCTCGGGACGAGATGCTCGATTGGCAAGGGGGCGGCATGTCGGTGATGGAGGTCAGCCATCGCGGCAAGGCCTTCGTCGCGATGCTCGCGCAGGCCGAGACCGATCTGCGTAGCCTGATGGGCATCCCGAGCGGATACCGCGTGCTGTTCCTGCAGGGCGGTGCGACGGGGCAGTTCACTGCGGTGCCCATGAACCTCGCGTCCGCCGGAGCCGTCGTCGACTATCTCGACACGGGCATCTGGTCCGGTAAAGCGATCGCCGAGGCGCGGCGGTTCTGCACGGTCAACATCGTCGCCGAGGAGTCGGCCTCCGGCTACACCACCGTGCCGCGGGCGGACAGCCTGCGGTTCACCCCCGGCGCGGCCTATGCCCACTACACGCCCAACGAGACCATCGGAGGCGTCGAGTTCCCTTATGTACCGGACACGGGTGGCATCCCGCTGGTGGCCGATCTGTCCTCCACCATTTTGTCGCGGCCGCTCGATGTGTCGCGTTTCGGTCTCATCTATGCAGGCGCGCAGAAGAACATCGGGCCTGCCGGTCTCGTGATCGTCATCGTGCGCGACGATCTCGTCGGCAAAGCCCGCTCCGGTACACCGTTGATCTGGGATTACGCGTTGATGGCGAAAGAGGGCTCGATGCTCAATACGCCCCCCACCTTCGGGCTGTACATCGCCGGCCTCGTGTTCCGCTGGCTGAAGGCCGAGGGTGGGCTCGAAGCGGTCGGTGAGCGAAACCGTGCCAAGGCGCGACTGCTCTACGATTTCATCGACCACTCGGGCTTCTACCGAAGCCCCGTCGCGCCGGACTGCCGCTCCTGGATGAACCTGCCGTTCAGGATCGTGGACCCTGCCCTCGAGCGATCGTTCTGCGCCCTGGCGGCGGAGGCGGGTCTCGTCAACCTCGAGGGTCATCGGCTTCTCGGTGGCATGCGGGCCTCGCTCTACAACGCCATGCCGATGGCCGGTGTGGAGGCCTTGGTCGCCTTCATGCGCGAGTTCCAGCGCAGGTACGGCTGAGGCTGCCCGTCATGGGCGCCCCGGTTCGCAATCGCATCGTCGCCGCGGTACTCTTCGGCTCGCGTCTTCTGTCACTCCGTCCGAGCGATCATGGCCAGCCGTCCCCGTAGCTCTGCGTCCCGATCCACCGCCGCCAAGGCCACTCCCAAGCGGGCGCCCAAGCCCCGGGTGAAGCCCGCCGGTGCCGATGCCCCGGTACTTCGGGCGGGTATCGAAAGCCTGCGGGGTCGCATCGATGCGGTCGACCGTGAGCTTCACGCGCTGCTCAACGAGCGTGCGCGTTTGGCGCGCGCGGTCGGGGTCTCCAAGGGCAAGCAAGGGCGGCTCGTCGACTTCTACCGCCCGGAGCGTGAATCTCAGGTGCTGCGGATGGCGCTGGAGCGCAATGCGGTTGCGCGCGCAGAGGGCGCATTGCGCGACGAGGAGGTCGTGCGGTTGTTCCGCGAGATCATGTCGGCCTGCCTCGCACAAGAAGAGCCCCTCAAGGTCGGGTTCCTCGGGCCGGAGGGGACCTTCTCCCAAGCCGCCGTCTACAAACATTTCGGGCACTCGGCCCGTGCGCTCGCGTTGGGATCCATCGACGAGGTGTTCCGCGAGGTCGAAGCAGGGCATGCCGATTTCGGCGTCGTGCCCATCGAGAACTCGACCGAGGGCAGCGTCAACCACACGCTCGATCGTTTCCTGAGTTCGCCGCTGCTGATATGCGGCGAGGTGGAGCTGCGTATCCGCCAGAACCTGATGGGTCGGATGCGATCGCTGCGCGAGATCAAGCGCGTCTGCAGCCATCCGCAATCGCTCGCGCAGTGTCGTGAGTGGCTCAACGAGCACCTGCCCGATGCGGAGCGACTCCCCGAGTCGAGCAACGCCGAGGCGGCGCGTCGCGCCCGCGACGAGCGCGGGACCGCGGCGATCGCCGGTACCACGGCGGCCGAGGTCTATGGCCTCGACGTGCTCGCCTCCGACATCGAGGACCGGCCCGACAACACCACGCGTTTCCTGGTGGTCGGTCGGCGCAGCTTCGGGCCGAGCGGCCAAGACCGCACCACGCTGCTGTTGTCCACCGGTCATACCGAGTCGCCTGGCGCTTTGCATCGTCTGCTCGAGCCGCTCGCCCGCAACCGCGTGAGCCTCAGCCGCATCGAGTCGCGGCCCTCGCAGCGGCGTAAATGGGACTATGTGTTCTTCATCGACCTTGAGGGTCATGCCGAAGACCCTCATGTCGCCAAGGCGCTCGAAGGCCTCAAAGATCGCGCCTCGCTCTATCGCGTGCTCGGGTCCTATCCGCGCGCGGTTCTTTGAACGCTGCGCCGACCTATCCACGCCCTCGTCGCCCGATCGCCATCGAACCCATGAACCCAGTCGCCGACCCTCCCTCATGGCGTGTGTCGCCGACGGCGTCGGTGCATGGTCGTCTGCGTGTCCCCGGCGACAAGTCGGTGTCGCACCGTGCCTTGATGCTCGGCGGCATCGCGCAAGGCGAGACCTGTATCAGCGGATTCCTCGACAGCGAGGACTGCCTTGCGACGCTCGCAGCGCTGCGAGCGCTGGGCGTGCGGATCGAGCGCCCGGGGCAGCGGGAGGTGGTGGTGCAGGGCGTGGGCTTGCATGGCCTGCGCGCTCCCGAGCAAGCGCTCGATATGGGCAACGCCGGCACGGCGATGCGGCTGTTCATGGGCCTGCTCGCCGGGCAATCCTTCGATTCGACCCTGATCGGGGATCGATCGTTGATGCGCCGACCGATGGAGCGTGCGGCGGCGCCGCTGCGCTTGATGGGCGCACGCCTCGATACGCTGGACGGGCGCCCTCCGGTGCGCCTGCACGGCGGCGTCGGCCTGCACGGCATCGACTATCCGCTGCCGGTGGCGAGCGCGCAGGTCAAATCTGCGGTGCTGCTGGCCGGGCTCTACGCGCAGGGCGAGACGCGGGTGACGGAGCCTGCGGTGACGCGCGACCATACCGAGCGCATGTTGGGCGGTTTCGGTGTCGAGCTGCGGCGCGCAGGCGCGACCGCAACGCTCCGTGGTGGTCAGACCTTGCAGGGCGCACGCATCGCGGTTCCCGGCGATTTCTCCTCGGCGGCGTTCTTCATGGTGGCCGGCAGCATCGCCCGCGAGGGGAGCCTCGTGCTCGAGAACGTCGGGCTCAATCCCACCCGTACCGGTCTGCTCGACATCCTGCGGGCGATGGGTGCCGACATCACCGTGGAAGAACAGGGTGGCCAGGGCCCCGAGCCCGTCGCGACGCTGACGGTGCGTCCGGCTCAACTGCGCGGCATCGAGGTGCCCCTTGAACTCGTCCCGCTCGCGATCGACGAGCTCCCGGTGTTCTTCATCGCGGCGGCCTGCGCAGAAGGAGCTTCGTCGCTGCGCGGTGCCGAGGAGCTACGGGTCAAAGAGAGCGACCGGCTCGCGGTGATGGCGGCTGGGCTGGCGGCGCTCGGCGTCGAGCATGAGTTGCTGGCCGATGGCATGCGACTCGCGGGTCGCCCGGCCACCGGCGAGGTGTTCCGTGGCGGTCGGATCGACAGCCACGGCGATCACCGCATCGCGATGTCCTTCGCGGTCGCCTCGTTGCAGGCCGCCGGCGAGATACTCATCGACGACGTCGCCAATGTCGCCACCTCCTTCCCCGGGTTCGCCGATCTCGCCCGTTCGGCCGGACTCGGCCTGCGGGCGGGCTGAGGACAACGGGATGGCTGGATTTCCGGTCCCGGTCTTGGCAGTGGACGGACCCTCCGGGTCCGGCAAGGGCACCGTCTGCCGGAACCTGGCGACGCGCCTCGGCTGGCACCTCTTGGACAGCGGGGCGCTCTACCGGCTGACAGCGGTCGCCGGGCATCGGGCGGGCCTCGGCCCGGATGATCGGGCGGGCCACGCCGCGTTGGCGGCTCGGATGGCGGTGGTGTTCGCGGTGACGGCGCAGGGCGATGAGCGCATCGTGCTCGAGGGGCAGGAGGTCACGGGCCTCGTCAGGGCGGAGCAGACCGGGCAGGGCGCCTCTCGGGTCGCCGCCTGGCCTGAGGTGCGGGAGGCTTTGTTGTCGCGCCAGCGGAGCTTTGCCGAGTCGCCTGGGCTGGTCGCAGATGGGCGCGACATGGGCACAGTGGTCTTTCCCGAGGCTCCCCTGAAGATCTTTCTGACGGCGACCCCGGACGAACGGGCCCGTCGTCGCTATAACCAGTTGAAAGACAAGGATTCCGCTGTTAGTCTTGCCGCCCTTTCGCGGGAGATCGCCGAGCGTGATCTGCGGGATTCGACCCGCAGCGTTGCACCGCTCAGGCCTGCGTCCGACGCGTTCGTGATCGATTCCACCGGCGTTGCCGTGGAGGCGATCGTCGAACGGGTGATCGAACTCGGACGCACGCGCGCCCTTTGGCGCTGACCCCCTGCGAAGTCGATCAGGTGTCGATGGTGGTCCCGCAAGGATGCGGGGCCGTTTGAGCAACCCTTCCCGCAGTCCACGGCAGGTGGCGAGCGGGTACCAACCCGCGGCGCTTTCGGGCGTCGCACGAGAGACGAAATGACCGAATCCTTTGCTGAACTGTTCGAACAGAGCCTCGCCAACCAGCGCATCCGTCCGGGGCAGATCCTCGCCGGCTTCGTGGTGGATGTCGGCGCCGACATGGTGATCATCAACGTCGGACTGAAGTCCGAGGCCGTGATCCCGGTGGAGCAGTTCAAGAACGAGCGTGGTGAGATCGAAGTAAAAGCCGGCGACACCGTGGAGGTCGCGCTCGAGTCCGTCGAGGACGGCACCGGCGAGACCCGCTTGTCCCGCGAGAAAGCCAAGCGCGCGCGCACCTGGACGCGCCTCGAAGAAGCCTTCAACAATTCCGAGATCGTCACCGGCATCATCACCGGTCGCGTCAAGGGCGGGTTCACCGTCGAGATCGAGCATGTCCGCGCGTTCCTGCCCGGTTCGCTCGTCGATGTGCGTCCGGTCCGTGACACCGCTTACCTCGAGAACAAGCCGCTCGAGTTCAAGGTCATCAAGCTCGACCAGAAGCGCAACAACGTGGTGGTCTCCCGTCGCGCGGTCGTCGAACAGGAATTCTCCGCCGAGCGCAGCGCGCTCATGGACAACCTGCAGGAAGGCGCGGTCGTCCGCGGCAACGTCAAGAACCTCACCGACTACGGCGCGTTCGTGGATCTCGGTGGCATCGACGGCCTGCTCCACATCACCGACATGGCCTGGAAGCGCGTCAAGCATCCTTCCGAAGTGGTCAAGGTGGGTGATGAGGTCGAGGTGCGCATCCTCAAGTTCGACCGTGAGCGTTCGCGCGTCAGCCTCGGGCTGAAGCAGTTGGGCGCCGATCCTTGGGAGAACATCGGTCGTCGGTACCCGCCCAACACCCGCGTGTTCGGCAAGGTCACCAACATCGCCGACTACGGCGCGTTCGTCGAGATCGAGGACGGCGTCGAGGGATTGGTCCACGTCTCCGAGATGGATTGGACCAACAAGAACGTCAACCCGGCCAAGGTCGTGCAGACCGGGCAGGAAGTCGAGGTCATGGTGCTCGACTGCGACGAGGAGCGCCGTCGCATCAGCCTCGGTCTCAAGCAATGCGCCTCGAACCCGTGGCGTGATTTCTCCGAGAACCACAACCGCGGCGACAACGTGTCCGGCCAGATCAAGTCCATCACCGACTTCGGCATCTTCATCGGGCTGCCGGGCAACATCGACGGACTCGTGCACCTCTCCGATATCTCTTGGGATATCCCGGGCGAGGAGGCCGTGCGCAGCTTCCAGAAGGGCCAGACGATCGAGGCCATGGTCCTCGCCATCGACCCGGAGCGCGAGCGCATCAGCCTCGGCATCAAGCAGCTCGCGAAGGATCCGTTCGCCGGCTACATCTCCGACAACCCGAAGGGCAGCATCGTGCGCGGCGTGGTCAAGGAAGTCGACGCGCGCGGCGCGATCATCGACCTCGGCAACGGCATCGAGGGGCAGCTGCGCTCCTCGGACATCGGCCGCGACCGCGTCGAGGACGCTCGCCAGTTCTTGAGTGTCGGCGATGAGGTCGAGGCGAAGTTCATGGGCGTCGATCGCAAGACGCGCTCCATCTCGCTCTCGATCAAGGCCAAGGAAGCCCACGAAGAAGCCGAGGCCATGCAGAGCTATCGCTCGGAGCAGGGCCCTGCCGTCTCAGGCACCAGCCTCGGAGAGCTGCTGAAGGCGCAGATCCGAACGGACGCCGACAAGGGTTGACCCCGGGCGCCGCACCCCTTCCGCTGGAGGGGGTGCGGCGTGCCGTCGGCGATGCAGGCCTGAGCGCAAGGGGCATGGCATGACGAAATCCGAACTCATCGAACTGATCACCGCCAAGCAGAAACACCTGCCGGCGAAGGATGTCGAACTCGCTCTCAAGCAGATGCTCGAGATCATGAGCGATGCGTTGGCTGCCGGCGAGCGCATCGAGATCCGCGGTTTCGGCAGCTTTTCTTTGCATTTCCGGCCGCCGCGGCAGGGGCGAAATCCCAAGACCGGCGAGACGGTCGCGCTGTCGGGCAAGCATGTTCCGCACTTCAAGGCCGGCAAAGACCTGCGCGAGCGCGTCAACGAAGGTATAGACCGCCCGATCCGCGACTGAATCCGGCTGCACGCCGATACGCGCACCGCGCGCATTTCTGGCCGTTCGCGACCGATTAGGCGCTCGGGCATCGGGCGCCCCACCCCTTAGGCTGTCGATCTCTCTCTCTCGGAGGATCGATCCATGCCACTTCCGGTGTCCGCTTCGTTCCCGGCCATGCTCGGCACGCTTCTGCTCGCGTTCGGCGTTCCGTTGGTTGCGCTCATCGCGCCGCTCAGTTGGGCGCAAGGCGTCGATCTGAACACCGCCGATGTGGCGACCTTGTCGCGTGAACTTTCCGGCATCGGCGAGTCGCGCGCCCGCGCCATCATCGAGCACCGCCAGCGCCACGGTCCGTTCCGCTCAGTGGATGAACTCGCGCTGATCCGCGGCATCGGTCCGAAGACCATCGAACGCAACCGTGCGCGGATCCGCCTCGTGGTACCCCCGGGTGTGACCGAACGGTCGGGGGAGGGCGTCCGCAGCGGCAAAGCCCCGTCTGCGGGACGATCGGGCACCCGCAGCGGTCCGCCCATCGTGCGTCCGCCGCCTCGATCCGGCACCGCTGCGGATGACCTGCCACCGGAGATCCTCATCGGTCCCTGAGCGCCGGCCATCTATTATCGGGCGGCGACCGACTTCGTATAGCGGCGCGATATAATGTTTGGATGAAGAACCGTGCGCTGATCGAAACGGCCGTGTTCCCGGTGGCGGGTCGCGGAACGCGCTTCCTGCCCGCCACCAAGGCGAGCCCGAAGGAGATGCTGCCGGTGGTCGACAAGCCACTGATCCAGTACGCGGTGGAGGAAGCGTTGGCTGCGGGTGCCCGGCGGTTGGTGTTCATCACCGGCGCTTCCAAGCGGGCGATCGAGGACCACTTCGACTCCGACCAGGAACTGGAGGGCCTGCTACGCCGTCAGGGCAAGTCCGATCTGCTGCGTCAGCTGCGCAGCGTGCTGCCGAGCTACGCGACCTGCATCTACATCCGCCAACCGGCGCCGCTCGGTCTCGGTCACGCCGTGCTCTGCGCACGACCGGCGGTGGGTGAACGGCCGTTCTTCGTGCATCTCGCCGATGACCTCATCGACGCACAGACCCCGGTTCTCGCCCAGATGGCGGAGGTTCACGCCGGGCGTGGCGGCAGCGTGATCGGTTGCCAGACGGTGCCGCGCGCCGAGACCGATCGATATGGCATCGTGGCGACGCAAGGCCGGGGCGTGACGCAGCGCATCACCGCGATCGTCGAGAAGCCGAAACCCGCGCAGGCGCCCTCGACGCTGGCGGTCGTCGGGCGTTATCTCTTGATGCCGCGGGTGTTCGACCACCTGGCGCGCATCGGCCGCGGCGCCGGTGGCGAGATCCAGCTCACCGACGGCATCTCGCGCTTGTTGGACGATGAGGCGGTGTACGCCCATCGATTCGAGGGCCGGCGCTATGACTGCGGCAGCAAGCTCGGCTATCTGCAGGCGACGGTCGCCTATGCGCTTGCGCATCCCGAACTCGGGGCGCCGTTCCGTGCGCATCTGCGCAGCATCGTCTCCCAGGGCGTCACCGCCGGACGCCGTGGACCGTCAGCTCAGGGACGACCGAGGAAGAGGTAATAGGTGCGCTCGCCGCCCTCGCCGATCCCTATAGCGAGGTAGAGCGGGCCGAGCGCAGTGTCGGTCGAGAGGAAGGCGGACCCCGCCGTCACCCATTCGCGCTTCCGGCTGATCTCAAAGCCATTGACCGTCGGCGAGGCGACATTGAGCCGTTCTGAGACCTCACCGACCTCCAGCGAACCGCCGGCATAAAAGCCTTTGACCACCGCGCCGCCCGCGCCGATCTGGTAGGCGTAGACCGCACGGCCGAAGCTCACGCGGTTGGCCTGGAACTGGCGTTCACCGAAACCGGAGAGGTTCTGGAAGCCACCGAGGGTGAAGGCTTCGACGAGCGGTAGGGTGCTGCCGAAGGCGTTGCCGTGCCGCGCCGAGAGGGCAAGGCTGTGCCGGTCTCGCCCGAAGGCTTGCTGCAATTCCACGCTGCCCTTCCGGTACGGGACATCGTCGCCGAACGCTTCGAAGGACTGCTCGTAGGACGCGCTCGCGAAGAGCCCGGCGCGCGGGAAATCCCAGTCATCGAGGCGATCGACGGTGTAGCGCAGCAGCGCCGCGGTACCGGTCTGCGTGTTGGTGCCGTAGTCGATGCCGCTTTGACGGCGCAGGTCGTACCACGACCGCTGCACGGCGAAGAGCACCTCGGAGTCCGTGAAGAATCGGCTGCGCACGCCGACGCCGGTCCGCAGCACCGAGTTGCGGTAGGTGGCGACCGCTTCGTCATCGAGGTACAGGGTATCCACCCGGCGACGGGCATCGACATAGACGCTGCCGAGCCACTGACGCTGCAGGTCGACCGGCTGCAGCAACTCGCTGCGCACGCCCATCACATCGCCTACCGCGACCGATGAGCGCCATTCCAAGCCTTTGCGGTTGAGCCAGGTGACGCGCAGGTCGCTGTAGAGGTTGAAGCCGCTCTCGCCCTCGAGATCGGTGCTCAGCGAGGTGCCAAAGCGCAGGTAATTCGGCCCCCAGGATTTCTCCTTGGGTTCGATGATCACGCTGTCCTGTCCCGCCCGCGATTCGGTGCGCAGCGTCACCTGCTGGAAATCGTCGGTGGCATACAGGGCTTCGACCGCGCGCTCGACAAGCTCGGTGGCGGGTGCCGTATCGCGGACCGCCGCGAAAACCGCCTCGACGCTCGCAGGGTCCACATGTTTCAGGCCGGAGGTATCGAGCCGCACGGCCACCGACTCCGGTGCGACCACGTTGCGGGGTGGCAGATGGGCGGCGCGCCAAGCCTGCCATTCGGCCTCGGGCGCCGCGAACCGCGCCAGCCGGTCCGCGACTTGACGCGCCGCGCGCTCGCCGATCTCGACGGTGGTCCATGCATCCTTGAAGTTGGCGGCGCTGTAGTCGCCGAGCTCGGGTGTCACCAGAACATCATCGGGCCGGAGCTCGGCGAGCGAGGTGTTGACGTTCTGGTCGGTGAGGATGTTGATCATCTGCGAGGTCACGCCCACCAACGACTCCACCTGCTCGCGCGGCATCAGCGTGGTGCCGAGGTTCACGGCGATGATCCTGCGGGCGCCCATGCTCCTCGCGATGTCGATGCCGAGGTTGCGGACCAGCCCGCCATCGACCAGCAAGCGCCCCTCGATCTCCTGCGGCGCGAAGGCGCCCGGTACCGACATGCTGGCGCGCACGGCGGCGTTGAGGCTGCCCTTGTCGAGCACGACCATCTTGCCCGTGGTGATGTCGGTCGCGATGGCGCGGAACGGGATGGGGAGCTCGTCGAAGGTCGCTCGGGTCACCGGCGGCCCGAGCAGCAGCTGCAGGAAACCCTCGAGCTGCTGACCGATGACGGCCCCGCCCGGCAGCAGCGCGCCGCCCGCGCCGACACCGATCTCTGCGCTGATGGCACGCTCGCGCTCGAGCTCTTTGCTGCGCCAGGACCGCTGTGCGCGCGCCGGTTCGTCACCGAGGACGATGTCCCAGTTGGCGGTGCGCAGGGCGTCCTCCATCTCGGCCGTGGTCGTCCCGGAGACGTAGGAGGCACCGACGATCGATCCCATGCTGGTGCCGACCACGCAGTCGATCGGGACGCGCAGATCCTCGAGGACCTTCAGCACGCCGACATGTGCCGCCCCGCGGGCGCCGCCGCCGCTCAGGACAAGGCAGGTCTTGGGGCGCCCGGCCTCTGTCGCCTGGGCTCGGGTCGACCCACCCAGCGATGCGCTCAGGAGGGCGATGAGGAGGGCCAGGGGGACGACCCGTGTTCTGGAATGTTGCAGATATACGACGGGTGCGGACATAAGGCCACAATGGTATCGTTAATCAACAATTTCCACGATCCGATGTGTGCAGGAGTCCGATCGATGCTGCCGTATGTGTCCCCTTGGATGGATGATGATCTGTCGGTGTTCCGCGAGACCGTCGCCCGCTTCGTCGAGGCCGAGATGGTGCCGAACGACCCGAAATGGCGCGCGCAGCACGGAGTGGGCAAGGAGATCTGGCACAAAGCAGGCGAGACGGGGCTCCTGTGCCTCGATCTGCCGGCGGAGTACGGCTGCGGTGGCGGCGATTTCCGCCACGAGGTCGTGTTCTACGAAGAGCTTTCCCGTCGGGGTTTGTCGGGCTTCGGTCAGGGCGTGCACAGCATGTGTGCCCACTATGTCGCCAACTACGGCACCGAGGCGCAGAAGCAGCGCTGGCTGCCGCGGATGGCGCGCGGCGAACTGATCGGCGCGATCGCCATGACCGAGCCGGGCGCCGGGTCGGATCTGCAAGGCATCCGTACCCGTGCCGTGCTCGAGGGCGACCACTACCGCATCAACGGTTCAAAGATCTTCATCACCAACGGCGGGCAGGCCTCGCTGCTGATGCTCGTCACGCGCACCAACACCGAGGACCGCAAGCGCGGTCTATCGCTGATCATGGTCGAGACGGAGAACCTGCCCGGTTACCGCGTCGGTCGCGTGCTCGACAAGATGGGCATGCCGGCACAGGACACCGCCGAGCTCTTCTTCGAGGATGTGCGCGTGCCCGCGGACTGCCGGCTCGGGGCGGAGGAAGGCCTCGGCATGTATCAGTTGATGGGCGATCTGCCCTACGAGCGTCTCGTCATCGCGCTCTGCGGCGTCGGCGCGATGGAAGGCGCTGTCGCCGAGACCTCGAAGTACGTGAAGGAGCGCAAGGCCTTCGGTCAGGTCATCGGCCAGATGCAGCACATCCGCTTCAAGCTCGCCGAGTGCGCGACCATCACGCGTGTGGCGCGGGTGTTCGTCGACGACTGCATCGTGAAGCTGATGCAGGGAAAACTCGACAACGAGACGGCCTCGATGGCGAAGTATTGGGTGACCGACATGCAGCAGCAGGTCATCGACGAGTGCGTGCAGTTGCACGGCGGCTACGGCTACATGAACGAGTACCTCGTCTGCCGCATGTTCGCCGACTCACGCGTGCAGCGCATCTACGGCGGCACCAACGAGATCATGAAAGAGCTGATCTCGCGGTCGGTCTGATGGCGGGAGGGCTTCGAGGCGGGATGGTCGGTGTCGTGATCGCGGCCGCCGCGATCGCCCTCGGCATCGGTTGGGTGGCGCAGCGCCTCGATGGCGACCAGCGCGAGGTCCGTAGCAGCATCGTCGCGCCGGAGAAACCCGTCGTCATGCGCACCAAGGGCGGCCTGCTCGAGGTCGCGACCGTGCGCGCGCTCGAACGCTTCACCCGCGAGGACTCGCGCGACTTCTGGGGCATCGACCTCGGCACCACGGTCTCGCAGATCCAGGTCCCCGTCACCTACCGTTTCCACATCGAGATGGCCCGCGAGTGGCCGATCGAGCTCCGAGGTCGCACAGCGATCGTGCGTGCGCCCGCCATCAAGCCCTCGCTGCCCGTGGCCTTCGACACCACGCTCATGGAGAAATACACCCGGGCCGGCTGGGCGCGCTTCAACAAGGAAGAGAACCTCGATGCGCTGCAGCGATCGATGACCCCGACATTGGCCGCGCGCGCCTCCGGCGACGCCTACCGCGGGCTCGCCGAGGATGCCGGGCGGAAGACGATCGCCGAGTTCGTCACCATCTGGTTGTTGAAGGAAACCGACTGGAAGCGCGATCCGGCCCACAAGGTGGTGGTGTTGTTCCCCGGCGAAGCGCGGCCACCGCTGCCATAATCACGCCGGCGGGGGTCGCCCCGTCTATCGTCCGCAAAAGGAGTTGCGTATGGCCCTCGACCTCGTGCCCACCGGCAAGGACGTCCCGAACGACGTCAACGTCATCATCGAGATCCCGAAGGACGCCGAACCCGTCAAGTACGAGGTGGACAAGGCGACCGGCGCGATCTTCGTCGACCGCATCCTCTCGACGCCGATGCGTTACCCCTGCAACTACGGCTACATCCCGCACACGCTGTGCGGCGACGGCGATCCGGCCGATGTGCTCGTCATCCTGCCGCTGCCGCTCGTGCCCGGGTCGGTCATCCGTTGCCGCCCGGTGGGCGTGATGATGATGCAGGACGAGGCCGGCTCCGACGAGAAGCTGCTGGCCGTGCCCGTCGACAAGGTGTTCAACGGTTACAGCCACGTCCACGACATCGGTCAGGTGTCCAAGCACTGGCTGGAGCGCATCGGCCATTTCTTCCAACACTACAAAGATCTCGAGCCCGGCAAATGGGTCAAGATCAGCGGCTGGGGCGATGCTGCGGCGGCGCGCACCATCATCGAGGAGGCTGTGGCGAGGTTCAACGCGTCGCCCGACAAGCCGCACTTCTGAGGGTGCGGCTGGGCAAGGGTGGCTCCCCGGGTTGGACTCGAACCAACGACCTGCGGATTAACAGTCCGACGCTCTACCGACTGAGCTACCGGGGAACAGGACAGCCTGTTCGGAGGACCTTGCCGAAAGGCCGCGCATTGTCGGGAAACCCAGATGGCGCGTCAAGCAGCAGGGGGCGTTTCGGGGCTATAGTGACAGGCTGACATGGACGCCTTCCGCCTCGTCTCCGACTACACCCCCGCCGGCGACCAACCGGCCGCCATCGCAGCCCTGGAAGAGGGTCTGAGGACGGGTCTTGCCCACCAGACCCTGCTCGGGGTCACGGGTAGCGGCAAGACCTTCACCATCGCCAACGTGATCGCCGCGGTGCAGCGGCCGACGCTGGTCCTCGCCCACAACAAGACCCTGGCCGCCCAGCTCTACGGGGAGCTCCGCGAGTTCTTCCCGGACAACGCGGTCGAGTACTTCGTCTCGTACTACGACTATTACCAGCCCGAGGCCTACGTGCCCTCGAGCGACACCTACATCGAGAAGGACGCCTCGATCAACGAACACATCGAGCAGATGCGTTTGTCTGCCACGAAGGCGCTGCTCGAGCGTAAAGACACGATCATCGTCGCGACGGTCTCCTCGATCTACGGCCTCGGTGACCCGCAGGCCTATCTCGCCATGGTGCTGCACCTCGTGCGTGGCGAGATCCTCGATCAGCGGCAACTCCTTCGGCGCCTCGCAGACATGCAATACACGCGCAACGAGGTGGATTTCTCGCAAGGCACCTTCCGGGTGCGCGGCGATGTCATCGACATCTTCCCGGCGGAGTCGCAGCGCGAGGCGCTGCGCGTGGAGCTCTTCGACGAGACGATCGAATCCCTGTCGTTGTTCGATCCGCTCACGGGCACGGTCTCGCGCAAGGTGCCGCGGTGGACGGTATATCCGGGTACGCACTTCGTCACGCCGAAGGATCGACTGATCGGCGCCATCGACCTGATCCGCGAGGAGCTGCGCGGACGGCTCGCCGAGCTGCGTGCCGCAGACAAGCTCGTCGAAGCGCAGCGCCTCGAGCAGCGCACGATGTTCGACATGGAGATGATGAAAGAGGTCGGCTATTGCGCGGGCATCGAGAACTACTCGCGCTATCTGTCCGGGCGCGAACCCGGCGAGCCGCCGCCGTGCCTCTATGACTACCTGCCCGACGGTGCGCTGTTGGTGGTCGACGAGAGCCATCAGACGCTGCCGCAACTCGGCGCCATGTACAAAGGCGACCGCTCCCGCAAAGAGACACTGGTCGAATACGGCTTCCGGCTGCCCTCGGCGCTCGACAACCGGCCGCTGCGTTTCGAGGAATGGGAGCGCCTGGCGCCGCAGATGATCTTCGTGTCGGCCACGCCGGGCCCCTATGAAGGTCTGCATGCCTCGCAGGTGGTCGAGCAGGTCGTGCGGCCCACGGGGCTGGTCGATCCGGAGGTCGAGATCCGGCCGGTGCGCACCCAGGTGGACGATCTGCTCTCCGAGATCATGCGATGTGTGGAACTTGGGGAGCGCGTGCTCGTCACCACCCTCACCAAGCGGATGTCAGAGGATCTCACCGGGTACCTCGGCGAGCATGGGGTGAAGGTCCGTTACCTGCACTCGGACATCGAGACCGTGGAGCGCAGCGAGATCATCCGCGACCTGAGGCTCGGCGTGTTCGACGTGCTGGTGGGGATCAACCTGCTGCGGGAGGGACTCGACATGCCGGAGGTGGCATTGGTCGCCATCCTCGACGCCGACAAGGAGGGGTTCTTGCGCTCGGCGAATTCCCTGATCCAGACCATCGGTCGCGCCGCCCGCAACCTCAACGGCCGGGCGATCCTCTATGCGGACCGCGTCACCGGGTCGATGCAACGCGCGATGGAGGAGACCGCCCGCCGCCGCAAGCGGCAACTCGAGTTCAACGCGCTGCATGGCATCGTGCCGCGGGGCATCGTCAAGCAGGTGATGGATGTCATGGAG
>DBCG01000139.1:56742-56953 GCA_002292945.1 Proteobacteria bacterium UBA964
GGAGGGTGCGCGCGCCGAGGGCTTCGCAGCGGCGCTCTCAGGCCGGGGAACCGGGGCCGGGGGGCGCTCGGCTGGGCGCGCTGGGCAGGCGCAGGGCGGCGCTGGAAAGACCGGCCGGGCGGGCAGGGGTGGTGCCCCGGGCTCGGTCGAGGGCGCGCAGGTGGCGGCGCTCGCGCCCGAGCAGGCGATGCGACGGCTCAAACAGCTGGAG
>DBCG01000019.1:0-1019 GCA_002292945.1 Proteobacteria bacterium UBA964
ATGTCCTTCTTGCGATCGACGATGCGGGTGTAGCCGCTGGCATCCATGATGCCGATATCACCGGTCTTGAAGAAGCCATCAGCCGTCATGACCTTGGCGGTTTCTTCAGGCTGCTGCCAGTAGCCGGCCATCACCTGCGGGCCACGCACGGCAATTTCGCCTGACTGACCCAGCGGTACGGCATGGCCGTCATCGTCCAGGATGGCGATGTCTGTGGACGGAAACGGCAGGCCGATCGATCCGGTGAACACATCGATATCGGTCGGATTAGCGCTCACACCAGGCGATGTTTCAGACAGTCCATAGGCCTCGCAAATGGCGCAACCGGTGACCTCGAGCCACTTCTTGGCCACCGCCTCCTGCACCGCAGTGCCTCCACCTAATGACACGCGCAGACCGGAAAAATCGAGCTGACGGAAGGTGGCGTCGTTAGCCAGCGCATTGAAGAGCGTATTGACCGCAGGAAACAGATGAACCTTGTAGGGCCTGATCTGCTTGATGAGCGCCGGCAGATCGCGCGGGTTAGGCACCAGGATATTCATGCCGCCCATGCGCATGCCCGCCAGACAGCAGGCTGTGAGCGCGAAGATGTGATACAGCGGCAGCGCGCAGACCCAGACCAGCTGATCGGGCGGTGCACCCTTGGCAGGGTTGCGCAGCCCCGGCTGGATCCAGGCCTCGGACTGCAGGATGTTGGCCACCACATTGCGGTGCAAGAGCGTGGCGCCCTTCGACAAGCCGGTCGTGCCGCCGGTGTACTGCAGGAAGGCGAGATCGTCGTGGCCCAGGTCGATCTGCTGCAGCGCATGGCGCGCGCCGGCGGCGAGCACATCGAGGAAGCGGTGGTGGCCCGGGAGCGACCATGCGGGGACCTGCTTGCGTACGGTACGCACCACGAAGTCGACGATGGCACCTTTCGGGAAGCCGAGCAGCTCGCCGACACTGGTCACCACCACATGCTTCACCTGCGTGCGGCCGATGACCTCCTGCAGCACATGCGCGAAGTTCTCGAGGATCAC
>DBCG01000019.1:1069-17038 GCA_002292945.1 Proteobacteria bacterium UBA964
TAGAGCGGGTTGGTGTTGACCACCGTACCGCCGGCGCGCAGCACACCGAAGAGTGCGATCGGGTACTGCAGCAGGTTCGGCATCATGATGGCGACGCGGCCGCCGCGCTTGAGGCCGGTATGCTGCTGCAGCCAAGCACCGAACGCGCGGGTCTGCGCGTCGAGCTCGCGGTAGGTGATGTTGCGACCCATCTGCACGAACGCGACCCGGTCGGCGAAGCGCATGAAGCTCTCTTCGGCGAGGTGTGCGACGGAGCGGATCTGCAGCGGGTCGATGTCGGCCGGCACGCCGGGGGGGTAGGAGTTGATCCAGTAGCGGGAGTAGGTCATGCGATGGACTCTAGCCGGGGGTCAGCGCGTCAGCAACGGCTTCAAGGCCGGCCACATGGTGTCGAGCATCATGGGCTGGGCTTTGGCGGTCGGATGCAGACCGTCCGCCTGGATCATGCCCGGCTCCAGCGCGATCTTTGACAGGAAGAACGGCTCGAAGGCGAGTCGGTGCTGGCGGGCGAGGTCGCGGAACACCTTCTCGAAGCCTACCGAGTAGCGTGCCCCATAGTTCGGCGGGATCTTCATGCCGAGCAGCAGCACCTGGGCGCCGGCATCCTTGGAGAGGGCGATCATCCGTTCGAGGTTGGCACGGGAGGTCTCGAGGGGTAGCCCCCGTAGCCCGTCGTTGCCGCCGAGCTCGAGGATGACGATGGCGGGACGGTGTACGGAGAGCGCTCGGGGCAGCCGCGCGAGGCCCCCGGTCGTGGTCTCTCCGCTGACGCTGGCATTGGCCACGCGGTACCCGTAACCTTGAGACTTCAGGCGGTTTTGGAGGAGGGCGACCCAGCCCTCTTGGGCCGTCAATCCGTACCCTGCGCTGATGCTGTCGCCGACCACCAGGATGGCGGAGGCGGGTTTGGCAGCGGGTGACGCGGCGACCGGCGCCATCGACAGCAACAGTCCAACGGACAGGGAAGCGATCAGTTTGAGCAACAAAGAAACAGTCCTCGAGGCACAAGATCTGGGTAAGGAGGTTAGCAGTCCGGAGGGGCCGCTCGCCATCGTCCGCGATGTGTCCTTCCAGGTGCGTGCCGGAGAATCGGTCGCGATCGTCGGCGCCTCGGGCGCAGGCAAGTCTACGCTCCTCGCTTTGCTCGCCGGGCTCGACCTGCCGAGCTCCGGCCGGGTGCTGCTCGCCGGACAAGACCTGAACTCGCTCGACGAGGACGGCCGCGCCCGGTTGCGCGCCGAACGGGTCGGCTTCGTGTTCCAGTCCTTCCATCTCGTGCCGGCGCTGACGGCGCTCGAGAATGTGATGCTGCCGCTCGAGCTCGCCGGCCGCCGCGACGCCCGTGCGGGCGCCCGCGAAGCCCTCGAGCGGGTCGGCCTCGGAAGCCGCGTCGGTCACTATCCACGCCAGCTCTCGGGCGGCGAACAACAGCGCGTTGCGATCGCCCGCGCGTTCGTGGTGCGCCCGGCGGTGTTGTTCGCGGATGAGCCCACCGGCAACCTCGACACGGTCACCGGTGGCCGTATCGCCGACCTGTTGTTCGATCTCAACGCGAGTTCCGGCACCACGCTGCTCCTCGTGACCCACGACCGCGCCCTCGCCGCGCGTTGCAGCCGCATGCTCGTCATGGAGGCGGGGCGGCTCGCCCCCGGCTGATATGGCCACCGTCAACGCCATCCCGCTCGCCCTGCGTCAGCTCGCCCGTGAGTGGCGTTCGGGTGAACTCGGCATCTTGCTGCTCGCGTTGACGGTCGCGGTCGCCGCGCTCACCGGCGTCGGGTTCCTCGTCGATCGCATCAAACAATCGGTCGCTTTGCAGGCCAACGAGGTGCTGGCCGCCGACCTGCGCCTGGAATCACCGCGCCCCATCGGGGATGCCTACGAGACCGAAGCGCGTCGCCGAGGCCTCACTGTCGCGCGCTCGACCTCGGTGCTCAGCATGGCGCAGTTGGGCGAGGCGACCCAGCTCTCCAATGTGCGCTTCGTCAGCGATGGCTATCCGCTGCGCGGTACGGTCGGCGTCTCGGGCACCGCCTTCGGCGCGCCGATCGCCGTGTCTTCGGGCCCGCCGCGCGGCGAGGCCTGGCCGGACTCCAAGCTCCTCTCGACGCTCGGCGGCGAGGTGGGCGACACCGTGCAGGTGGGCGAGGTGTCGTTGCGCATCAGCCGAGTCCTCATCACTCGTCCAGACCAAGGTGGCGGTTTCGCCGAGCTCGCGCCCTCGATGCTGGTGCACCGTGACGACCTCGAGGCTGCGAAGTTGCTGCAGCCCGGTTCGCGAGCGAGCGAGGCCGTACTGTTCGCGGGCCAGACGAAAGCGGCCTCCGATTTCAAAAAATGGCTCGAGGGTGCGCGCCAACGCGGTGAGCGGTTGCTTGATGTCAGCGAGGCGAGCCCGCAGATCCAGACCGCGACCGACCGCGCCGGGCGGTTCCTGTCGCTGGCGAGCTTGGTCGCCGTGCTGCTCTGCGCGGTCGCGGTCGCGATGGCGGCGCGTCGCTATGTGCAGCGTCATCTCGACTCGGTGGCGCTCCTCAAGACCCTGGGTGCGAGCCGCATGTTCACGCTCGTGGTGTCGCTGGTGCAGCTCTTCGTGATCGCGGTCGCGGCCTCGTTGCTCGGTGCTGCCATCGGCTACCTCGCTCAAGAGTGGTTGTTGCGGGCGCTGCAGGGGCTGTTACGTGCCGATCTTCCGCCCGCGGGCTTCGCGCCGCTCGGCCTCGGCTTCATGACCTCGATCGCGCTGCTGGCGGGTTTCGCGCTGCCGCCGCTGCTGCAGCTCTCGCGCGTGCCCGCCATCCGCGTGCTGCGTCGCGACATCGGTGCGCCGACGCCGCTCGTCTGGCTCGCCTTCGGCCCCGCCGTGCTCGCGGTCGCGTTCCTCGTGTGGTGGGTGGTGCGTGAGCCTCGCCTCTTCGCCGGCTTCATCATCGGTCTTGCGATATTTTTGGGCGTCCTCGCGGTCGCTGGTTGGCTGTTGGTGCGCGTCGCCGGTTCGCTGCGCGGGACGGTCGGCGTGTCCTGGCGCTACGGCATCGCCAACCTGAGCCGGCGTCGCGGTGAGAGCATCGTGCAGATCGTCGCCTTCGGCTTGGGCCTGATGGTGCTGCTGCTGCTCGCGGTCGTGCGCAACGACCTGTTGGCGGATTGGAAGCGCAGTCTCCCCGAGAACCTCCCAAACTTCTTCTTCATCAACATCCCGCCCGATGTGCAGGCCGAGTTCCGTACCTTCCTCGAGGCACGTGGTGCCGAGACCTCGCGCGCGCTGCCGATGATCCGTGCACGCCTGACCGACATCAACGGTCGGTCGGTGACCGACCTCACTTTCAAGGATGATCGCGGCGAGCGCTTCGCGAACCGCGACCAGAACATCACCTGGCAGGCCGATCTCGGTGATGACAACAAGGTCATCGAGGGCCGTTGGTGGACGAATGCCGACCATGGAAAGCCCTTGGTCTCGATCTCCGACGAGTACCAGCAGGAGCTCGGCCTCAAGATCGGCGACCGGATGACCTTCGACATCGCAGGCGAGACGCTCGAGGCCGAGGTGGCGAGCGTGCGCAAGATCGAGTGGGACAGCTTCCAACCGAACTTCTTCCTCGTGTTCCCGCCGGGTCTGCTCGATGAACTCGCCGGTACTTGGATGACGAGCGCCTACCTCGACAAGGGCGAGGGGCAGGTGGTCGCGGAGCTCGTGCGGCGCTATCCGAGCGTCTCGGTGTTCGACCTCGATGACATCCTCACGCAGGTGCGCAGCGTCATCGACAAGGCCGCGCTCGCCGTTCAGAGCGTGTTCGTGTTCACGCTGTTCGCCGGCATCGTCGTGCTGCTCGCCGCCGTGCAGGCCACGCGCGATGAGCGTCGCTACGAGAGCGCCATGTTGCGCACGCTCGGCGCGAGCCGTAGCACCGTCGCCCGCGGCATCCTCGCCGAGTTCACCGCGCTCGGGCTGCTGTCGGGCCTGCTTGCCGCGATCGGCGCGACCCTCGCGGGGTATTTCATCGCGCGTGAGTTCCTCGAGGTGCAGTACGGCTTCGATGCGACGTTGTGGGTGGTCGGCCTCGTGGGTGGCGGCGCGTTGGTGGCCGCCAGCGGTTGGCTCGCCACGCGTTCCGTGCTGAAACAACCGCCGGCCAGCACGCTGCGCGGCGGCTGAGGCGGGCCGGGCGATGCGCGAACCACCCGTCCCGACCAAGCAAGCCAAGATGGTCGGCTGGTACAACGCCGATGTGCTCGCGCAGTCGGCATGGATGATGACCGTCGCCAATCTCTTCGGTCGGCATTCGGACTCGCGCCTCATCGAGGCGCTCTCCAACCAGCCGCAGAGCGTGTTCCGCTTCGAGGCCGACGCATCGGACGGCGAGTTTTGGTTCGACTTCGTGAGCGACGTCGGTGATGGCTTCAACCCCACCTACACCGTGGCGCGCGGCATCGCCGCCGCAGAGCTCGATGTCGAGGGCGCGGATGGCGCCGTCGTACACACCCGCGCGGGCAGCGTGCTCGTGTTCGGTGGTGATCAGGTCTATCCGTATCCCACGCGGGGCGCCTACGAGGAACGCACCGAAGCCCCATACGCGGCAGCCTTCGCGGCCGCCGGTCGCACACCCAAAGTATTCGCCGTGCCCGGCAATCATGACTGGTTCGACAGCCTGATCGCGTTCTCGCGGCTCTTCTGCCGTCCCGAGCGCGGTTTCGCGGGTTGCGCCACCGGTCAGACCCGCAGCTACTTCGCGCTGCAGCTGCCCGGGGACTGGTGGCTCTGTGCCGTCGACCTGCAGTTCGGTTCCGAGATGGACGAGCCGCAGGAGCGTTATTTCCGTGATGTCTCGGCGCGCATGCCGGCTGAGGCGAACATCATCCTCTGCGTGCCGAGCCCGCAGTGGATCTACGCCGAGAGCTATCCGGCGTTCGCCGGCTACTCCGACGATTCCTTGCGCGATCTCGAGGAGCGTGTGCTCAGTCGCAAGATCGCCGTGTTCCTCACCGGCGATCTGCACCACTACAAGCGCCACGAGAGCGCCGACGGCCAGCAGAAGATCGTCTCCGGCGGGGGCGGCGCGTTCCTGCATCCGACGCATGTGCCCGAGGGCGAGACGCTCCGCACCGGCCACAAGCTGCGCGCCACCTTCCCCGATGCCGACACTTCGCGGCGGCTGACCTGGCGGAATCTTCTTTTCCCTTGGCTGAACCCGGGCTTCCTGGGTCTCGTCGGGATCTTCTATCTGCTGTCGGCGTGGTTCGCCTCGGCGACCTTCGGGCCCGAGGATCTGACCTCGCTGCCGGCAGCGCTGTTGGCGGCTCTCGAAGGCGCGCTGCGCGAACCGGTGAACGGTTTGTGGCTCCTGATGTTCGTCGCCGCGATCATCTTCTTCACCGACACCCACTCCAAGTGCTATCGCCTCATCGGTGGCTTCGCGCACGCCTGCGCGCACCTCGCCGCGGCGTTCTTCTCGGGTTGGTTGTCGCTCTGGTTCACGACGCAGGTGCTGGGCCTGACCTTCGGCTCGCTGCCACAGATGGCGCTCGCGGGCCTCATCACCTTCACCGTCGGTGCGTTCGCTGGCGCGCTGGTGATGGGCGGTTATCTCTTCCTATCGTTGCGGTTCTTCGGTCGACACGCCAATGAGGCGTTCTCGTCGCTTCGCGTGCAGGACTACAAGCAGTGGCTGCGGCTGCGTATCGACGCCGCGGGCGCGCTCACCATCCACGCCATCGGCATCGACCGCGTACCGCGCCGCTGGCGCGGGCCTGTCGAGCGGCCGGAACCTGACGATCCGCGCGCCACCGCACCGCGCCTCATCGACCGCGTGACCCTGCGGCCGTTGGGACAGGGGCGCTATGGGGTGGGGCACACTCAAACAGACCACCCAAAGAGGGCAGCCCGATGATCTTCCGTTCCTCCGTCGCTCTGCTGCTCTGCGTTCTCAGCGCCAACGCCTTGGCCGAGACGGAGAGTTTCGTCTTCTACCGCCAAGACACGCAGATCGGTCGGCTCGTGGTGGAGGTCGATGGCAACGCCGCCAAGATCGACTTCGACATCAAGGACAACGGACGCGGTCCGACGGTGGCCGAGACGCTGACGCTCGATGCCCAGGGTCTGCCCGGCGATTGGAAGATCACCGGTACCCAGACCTTCGGCGGCAAGATCGACGAGGCCTTCCGGCGGCGCGGCGCCACTTCGAACTGGAAAGACTCGGGCGGCCCTGGCAGCGCGAAGGGGGCTTCGAAGCTCTACATCGCGCAGAGCGCAAGTCCGTGGGCTTTGCAGCTCTACGCACGGGCGATCCTCAAAGCAGGGGGTCCGCTCGATGTGCTGCCAGGCGGTACGCTCGCGCTGACCAAGGGCGAGCGGCTGACCCTCCAAGGCGCAGCAGGCGAACTCGCGGTCACACGCTACGACCTGACCGGGCTCGATCTCACCCCGACGATCATGCTGCTGGACGATGCCAACCGCCTGATCGCGCTGCCGTCTGCGAGCGGCGGCATGGTCCGCACCGGCTTCGAGGGCGAGAATGCGCGCCTGCGCAAGCTTGCGGCCGATTGGCAAAGCGCGCGGTGGGCGGTCCTCCAGCGCGAATCCGCAAAACGCTTCGACGGACCTGTCCGCCTCGTCAACGTCCGTCTCTTCGATCCGGTGGCGAAGCAGTTGACGGCACCCGTGTCGGTGGTCGTCAACGGGCGGACGATCAGCGGCGTACAGCCGGTCGACAGCCCGGCGACGCCGGGCGAGACCGTGATCGACGGGGCAGGCGGGACGCTCGTCCCCGGGATGTTCGAGATGCACGGCCACCTCGGTGAGAGCGGTGCGATGCTCAACCTGCTTGCGGGTGTGACCGGCGTCCGCGACATGGGCAACAGCAATAGCGTGCTCGATGCGCTCGACCGCAGGATCATCGCCGGCGAAGTGGCGGGACCGCGGATCGTGCGCAGCGGCTTCGTCGAAGGCAAGTCGCCCTTCAGCGCCAACAACGGATTCGTCGTCGACAGCGAGGCGCGTGCGGTCGAGGCCGTCCGCTGGTACGCGGCGCGCGGTTTCACGACGATCAAGATCTACAACAGCGTCAACCCGCAGTGGGTGCCGGCCTTGGTCGCGGAGGCGCGCAGGCTGGGGCTGCGGGTCATGGGGCATGTCCCCGCCTTCACCAGCGCAGACGCGATGATCGCGGCGGGCTACGACGAGATCACGCATATCAACCAGTTGGCGCTCGGATGGATCATCAAGCCCGGTGAAGACACGCGGACGCTGTTCCGCTTGACTGCGCTCGGTCGTCTGTCGGGGCTGGACCTCGACTCCGCCGCGGTGCAGTCGACGCTCGATACGATGAAAGACAAGGGTATCGCCCTCGATCCGACGATCGGCATCCACGAGAACCTGTTGCTCAACCGTGATGGCAGCATCGCTCCGGGTGCGACCGACTACTTCGCGAACATGCCGATCGGCGTGCAGCGCGACCTCAAGCAAGCGTGGTCGAACCCCGACACTTTCGGCGGCGATACCAGTGCCAAAGTGGCGTTCGGCAAGTTGATGGATCTGCTGCGTCGCGCGCATGCCAAGGGCATATTCATCGTGACCGGGACCGACACTGGCGGATCTTTGACCTATCACCGCGAACTCGAACTGCTCGTCAAGGCCGGGTTCACGCCCGCTGAGGCACTGGCACGCGCGACGCTCGAGATGGCGCGCTACCTCGGCATCGACCAGACGACCGGGTCCGTCGAGCGCGGAAAACTGGCGGATTTTTTCCTCATCCCCGGTGACCCGACCCGCGACATCAAGGCGATCAAGACCGTATCGCTGGTCGCCAAGGACGGCGTGTTCTATCTGCCGACCGAGGTGTATCCGCGTCTCGGTATCAAACCGTTCGTCGCCGTACCCAAGATCACCGGACCCGGCAAGGACTGACTGCGCGCAACACTGCTGATGGCGGCTGGTCGGACTGGGTGAGCGACAGTGAAACCACCGACTAGGGTGAGGTTGCGTATGCCAAAACCGACCCTCGTATTCGCGGCCCTGCTCATCGCGCTCATCGCGGGCTCGTCCTTCTTCACGGTCGCTCAAGCCGAGGATCCCGCCACAGGAGAGGCCCGTCTCGCCGTCATCGTCTTGGAGACGCTATCAGTGAAGGGACGCGCGCCCAAGACCGGCTATTCCCGAGAAGCGTTCGGACCGTCGTGGGCTGATACCGACTACAACGGATGCGATACCCGTAACGACATGCTCCGGCGTGACCTCGTCGATGTGGTGCTCAAGCCGCGCACCCGTGGCTGTGTCGTACTCGAAGGTGTTCTGGTGGACCCTTATTCGGGGGAGGAGATCCGCTTCATCAAGGGCGAATCGAGCGACCGCATCGATATCGACCATGTCGTCTCGCTTTCGAACGCGTGGCAGACCGGCATGTTCCAACGCGGACCGGAAGAGCGCCGGATCTTCGCCAACGACTCGTTGAACCTATTGGCGGTGCAGGGTCGGCTCAACTCGCAGAAAGGCGACGGCGACGCGGCGACGTGGTTGCCGCCGCGCAAAGTGTACCGCTGCGAGTTCGTTGCGCGGCAGATCGCGGTCAAGGCGGCTTATCGGCTTTGGCTGACCCCGGCCGAGAAGCAGGCGATGCTGCGCATCCTGCGGCCTTGCCCTGGACAGACCCTGCCGTCGCGCTAGTCAGGACGCACCGCTGACACCGTCCACCCTCGGCCGTCCCCCGCGCGTGCCACCGCGCCACGCCTCACCGACCGCGTAACCTACAGCCTGCAGGTGGCGGTCGTAATCAGGCGGGGTGGAGACGGTCAGGCAGGGGCTGCACTCGAGGGTCAGGGCGGATAGACTCGGTACGTGATCGGGCCCATCGCAGGCCACGTGCCGGAGTTTTCAGGCCGGCTAAAGAAGATAAATAAACCGAGGGTCTTGATGATGGAAATACAAGTCGCACATCTGCGGATACAGGGCACCGATTTCATTTTCGTGCCGTTTTCATCGTCCATGGCCCGCCTGAGCGCGGCCGAGCAAAGCGCGGTGCTTGGCGAACTGCGCGCTTTTTGCCGCAGTGCGGGACTGGTCGGGGAAGTCGTTCCGGTCTGGCAGGGTACGACAGGCACCTCTTACCTGTCCGACCCCCGACATCACGCTGCGCTGTCAAAGACGATCAGTCTTGAGGTTGTCCAACAGAAACTGAATCGGAGGCTCGCAGCGCCTGGGGCATCTGCGACGCTTGCCAGCGTGACCCGCGCAAGTTCCTCCGGCGCACAGGCCCCTACGCAACGCTCCGCCGCCAATCGGGTGGCGACGATGGTGTTCTCGGATATCGTCGGTTCGACGAAGCTGAAGCAAGAACTGGGTGATGCACGGTCGATGGAGGTGCTGAAGCACCACCATGCGCTCGTTCGGCAATTACTGAAAGCCACGGCCACCGGTGAGGAGGTGTCGACTGCCGGCGACTCTTTCTTCATATCGTTCTCGATACCATCAGAGGCCGTCACGTTCGCGCTGCGATGGCAAGACAAGATCCGCGATTTCTCGCATGACGAAGGCGTGAACCTGCAAGACCGGATCGGCATCCATGTCGGCGAGGTGTATACGGATAATTCAAAATCCGCCGGTAAAGACTTCGATCTCAACGGTATCCAGGTCGACACCGCGGCGCGCATCATGTCCCTTGCGCAGGGAAACCAGATCCTGTTGTCCCAGTTCGCATTCGTGAACGCCAAGCAGATGCTCGAGGGTTTCGAGTTCGAGGGTCTCAGTACGCTCGCTTGGCGGTCATACGGGCCGTATGTCGTCAAAGGAGTCGACATGCCGATCGATATCTACGAGGTCGGCGAAGCTGGGCTTGCCTGCCTAAAGCCGCCGCCGGATAGCGAAAAGGCCAAACGCTTCACCAGATGATGGTCGCTGAGGGAGCGTAGTCTCCGGAGTGTTTGGCACGTGTTGCAGGTTGCGAGCCGGATATGAAACCGTCGAGCCGCGCGCTGTTCTTCGACCCTGACGATCTCGTCGCTACGCTGGTAGGTTTGGTGGTGGGGTGGGGGCTCTTCGCGGTGGTATCCTTAAAGCCTGCATGAGCGACACCCCCAAGTCGGACCCGCGCGTCTTCTTCGCCTCCGAGCGCACGCTGCTCGGCTGGATCCGCACCGGCATCGCGATCGTGGGGCTGGGTTTCCTCGTATCGCGCTTCGGACTGTTCCTGCGTCTTCTGCCGATGCAGACGGGTGTCGTACCCGCGAGCCCGACGGGCGACTATTCGCACTACATCGGCGTCTCGCTCGTGGTGCTCGGTGCGCTTGGCATCGCGGTGGCGACGGTACAGCACGGACGCTTCATCGCGACGCTGCCGGCGGTCGACCGTCCGGCCGAGTATTCGCGCGGTTGGGCGCTCTGGCTCGCCGGCATGCTCTCGCTCGTAAGCGTGATGCTTGCGTTGTATCTCGCGTTCGTGCCGGCCTGACCCAGATTCGCTCGCCCCTATGAACCTTTCCCTCGGCCTCGTCACGCTCGTGGTCCGCGACTACGACGAAGCGCTCGCCTTCTTCATCGGCAAGCTCGGCTTCGACATGGTCGAGGATCGCGATATGCCTGAAGAGCGCAAGCGCTGGGTAGTGGTGCGGCCGCCCGGCAGCGGCGCGGGCGCGCAGTTGCTACTGGCGCGCGCGTCGACCTCGGAACAGCAGGCGCGCATCGGCTCGCAGACCGGGGGGCGGGTGGGGTTCTTCCTCTACACCGACGACTTCTGGCGCGACCATGCGCGGTTCACGGCCCACGGCATCGACTTCGTGCGCGGCCCGGCGGAGCAGCCCTACGGCACGGTGGCGGTATTCAAGGACCTGTACGGAAATCTTTGGGATTTTGTGCAGCTCAAGGACGGGACCGGCGCCCCGTGACCGTCGAGGTCAGGGCGACGGCCGCTACCTGACCACCGGAGCGCACCCGGATTCCACGTATCGACCGTCGCAGACGGTAAAGTCAGGACAAGAATGGCCAAGCCCGGCGGCGGGCTCGGGCGGCGTCACGAGGGATCTCGCACTCAGCGCTTGTCGCGTCGGTCTTCGCGTCGATCATCACGACGGTCTTGTGACCGGTCGGCGCCGACGCCGCGCTCGCCGCGGTTGGTCCTGCGCTCCCCGACGGTGCGGCGCTGGTCCGGGGTGAGCACGCCGTCGCGGCGGTCACGGTGGCGATTGCGCGCGTCCGCGGTCTGGCGCTGCGCTTCCTCGTAGCGCTCGCGTGCGGCCGCGTAGCCCGCAGCGCCGGGCACGAGGCCTTCGATCGCTCGCCGCGCCACGCCTTCGCGTTCCTCGAGCCGCGCCATCGCCACGCGGTTTTCCTCGTCGATCGCGCGAAGTTGGCCGCGCTGCGCATCGTTGAGGCCGAGGCCTTCGTAGTCCCGGTCATCCATCGCGCGGCGCTCGCGCTCACGGTCCCGGTCGCGATCGCCGTCGCGACGTTCGGCGCCCGGGCGCTGGGCGGCTTGGGCGTCGGCGAGCGGCGCGGCGGTGGTGAGCGCAAGGGTCAGGGCGAGAGCCAGCGCGAGCGGTGCGGTGCGGGGCATCATGGTCGGTCTCCGGGTTGAGAAAGGGCACATACCGGGATGACACCACGGGATGTGGGTCGGTCGCGATACGCTTTCGTACAAGGCGCCCGGGTGTTCACCTTGCCCACGACCCGGGCGGGTGCAATGCTGAGGGTATGAGCGCATCACTCCACACCTTCGACGCCGCGCTGCCGCACGGCATCACCCTCGTCTGCCGGACCAACGACGCAGCGCTCGCCGCGGGCCACGGGCCGACCGCCGGCCTGCCGCGGGTCTTGTTGCTGCACGGCTTTCCGGAGGGCGCCTTCGCTTGGGACGAGATCCTCGGGCGGCTCGCGGGCAAGGCGATCGCCGTCGCGCCCGACCTTCGCGGCTTCGGGCGCTCATCGTCGCCCGTCGAGGTCGAGGCCTACCGCGCACGGCACATCGTGCAAGACCTCGTGGCGTTGATCGGGTCGATGACCGGCACGTCTGGTTCTCCCGGCGCGCCCCTCGACCTTCTGGTCGCGCACGACTGGGGCGGTGCGGCGGCGTGGAACCTCGCCGCTGCGCGACCAGACCTGCTGGCGCGGCTGATGATCCTCAACTCGCCGCATCCGGTGACCTTCCTGCGCGAACTGCGTCATAACCCGGCGCAGCAGGCGGCGAGCGCTTACATGAATTTTTTGTGCCGGCCGGACGCAGCGGCACTGCTTGCGGCGGATGACTATGCTCGGCTGTGGCCGTTCTTCGAGAGGATGGGCAGTGGTGCGGGCTGGCTCACGCCCGCGCTGCGCGACCGGTACCGCGCGCACTGGATGCTCGGGCTAGAGGGCGGGCTCAACTATTACCGCGCGTCGCCGTTGCGGCCGGCGGCTCCGGCCGGCGAGGCCTCGGCTGGCGAGGGCTCGGCGCTCGATGCGGTGCAGATCCCCGATGGGCTCGCCACCGTGCGCGTGCCGACCACGGTGCTGTGGGGCGAGCGGGACCATGCGCTGCTGACCGGTCTGCTCGACGGTCTCGAGCGCTGGGTACCCGACCTGCGCGTGGTGCGGGCACCGGACGCGAGCCACTGGATCGTGCACGAGGAGCCGACGCTAGTCACCGAGGAGATCCTGCGCGCGCTCGCGCGTTGACGGAGCCTTCGTCTCAGCGCTCGATCATCGCCATCGCGCGTTCGGAATAGCGCGGTCCGCTGGCGGCGCCGAGGGCGTCGAGCTCGGCGATCTCCGCCGGGGTCAACATGAGGTGCACGGCTTCGGCGTTGACTTCGAGGTAGCTGCGGCGCTTGGTGCCGGGGATGGGCACGATGTCCGGGCCGCGTGCGAGCAGCCACGCGAGCGCCACCTGCGCAGGCTTGGCCTCGTGCTGCGACGCGACCTTCTCGATCGCGGCGAGCAACGCGCGGTTGCGCGTGTAGTTCTCGCCCTGGAAGCGCGGGTCGTTGCGGCGATAGTCGTTGGCCGGCAGCGTGCTGGGGTCCTCGGGCAGCGCGCCGCCGAAGAAACCCCGTCCGAGCGGGCTGTAGGGCACGAGTCCGATGCCGAGTTCGCGGCAGGTTTCGAGGACGCTCGAACCACCCTCGAGCGGACGCTCCTCGAGGTTGCGCTCCCACACCGAGTATTCGCTCTGGACCGCGCTGATCGGATGCACGGCGTGCGCACGGCGGATCGTCTCGGCGGACATCTCGGAGAGGCCGAGGTAGCGCACTTTGCCGGCCTTCACCTGCTCGGCCATCACGCCCACCGTCTCTTCGATGGGGACGGTACGGTCGCGCCGGTGCTGGTACCAGAGATCGATGTGGTCGGTGCCGAGGCGTTGCAGGCAGCCC
The DNA here is from genome assembly GCA_002292945.1 of Proteobacteria bacterium UBA964. Lineage (GTDB taxonomy): Bacteria > Pseudomonadota > Gammaproteobacteria > Steroidobacterales > Steroidobacteraceae > UBA964. The sequence continues at coordinate 14,402 of DBCG01000019.1, forward strand.
TCGAGCGCGCGCCGCACATTCTCAGGGCTGCCGTCGACACCGGTGATCTTGCCATCCATCGAGAGGCGGAAGCCGAACTTGGTGGCGATGATCGCACGCTCGCGGCGGCCTTCGAGCGCCTTCGCCAAGAGGACCTCATTGGCGCCCGGGCCATAGACCTCGGCCGTGTCCAAGAAATCGATGCCGAGGTCGAGCGCGCGGCGGATGGTCGCGATGCCTTCGGCTTCGTCGGCAGCGCCGTACACATCGGGCATCCCGGCGATGCCGGTCATCCCCATCGTGCCGAGGCCGATCGTCGAGACTTCGAGCCCCTGGCTGCCGAGCTTGCGTCGTTGCATGCTCACACGCCGCCCAGGAAATCCTGCTTGCCGAGCTCGACGCCGGCCTGACGCAGCAACGAGTAGACCGTGGTCAGGTGGAAGTAGAAGTTGGGCAGCGTCCAGCGCTGGATGAACGGAAGGCCATCGAGCGACAGCGTGCGGGTGCGCAGCGGTACGGTGATGTGGCGACGCTCGGCGCCCGCCAGCGTGTCGGGCGTCAACGCGTCGAGCAGCGCGATCGTGCGCGTGACGCGGCTGCGCAGGTCGGCGAGGCTCTGCTCGTCGTCCGGCATCTTCGGCGGGTCTATCGCAGCGAGCCGATACGCGCTGTTCTTGGCGAAATCGCAGGTGAGCTGCACCTGGCGCGTGAGCGTGAACATGTCGGGCGCAAGACGCAGGCCCTCGATGACGCCCGCATCGAGCTTCTTGGCGACGGCGAAGGCTTCGGCTTTCTCCAGCATCTTGTCGAGCTGGCGCAGCAGCGGCACGAATGCGCCGACGGTCATGGCATGGACGGTGAGGTCGTTGGCAGTGGTCATTTCGCGGACTCCTTGCCGCGTTTGGCGTCTATCCAATCTTTGGTGATGGTCCAGGTGGTGGCGTTCGGGCGCGCATCGCCGAGCGGCGGTGGCGTCAGATACTCGGGGTACCGCGTCTGCAGGATCTGCACCAGCTTCGGGGAGATCTGCGCGCGGTCGAAGGTGGAGAAGCCGGTGGCGTTGAAGATCATCACGCCCGGACGATCCCCCATACGCATCCAGGGCAAGAGGCCCGAGACGCGCTGCCATGCGAGGCGTGAGGGGCTGATGCGCGGGCCCTTCGGTGCGAGGAAGTCGGCGGCGGAGTAGAAAGTGTTGAAGATCTCCATCGCGTGGTACTTGCCGCCGATGTAGTCCTGGTAGGCACCGGCGAGCGGGTTCTCATAGAAAAGCGGCACTTCACGCGAGGACACGAGCAGGTCGCCGTAGTGGCGCAGCGTGACGCGCGCGGGTTTGCCCGTGGCGTCGCGCGCGAACGAGGGCGCGCGCATGTTCACGGGGTCGTTGGCGACATGGATGACCTCGACCGTTTCGCCGGTCCAAGGGTTCTTCCACTGGTCGATGATCTCGCCCGTCGCCGGGTCGAGGTAGACCATGATCTCGCGCGAGACGCTGCGGTAGCCCTCGCCGCGTGCCGGATCTTTATGGCGCTCGCACTGGCGGGTGTTGATGCCGACCACATCGAAGATATGCCGGTCCTTCTCGCCCGGGATGCGGCTGTACATGCGGCCTTCCCACATCCCGTAGCGCGTAACGCCTTCCTCGGTGGTGCCGCAAGTGAGTTTGGTGTTCCAGAGTACGGCGGCGTCGCCCTCGCGGGTGGCGGCTGGACCGAGCAGGTCGTCGTCGGCTGGTGCGGGCGGTGCGGCGAGCGCAGTCGCCAGCACGGTGACGGCAAGAAGAGCGTGCAAGGAGGTCATGGGGCGCATGGATCGGCTACCTTGAAGTTGAAGTGGAGCGCCGATTCTACTCCCGCGCGACGACCTCCATGAGGTCGGCCCGGTCGCTCATGCGGCGACCAACAGGCGCTTGGCGAGTTTGCCGTGGAAGCGGCCGACGAGCCGCGCAAGGTGCAGCAGTGCGGTGAGCAGCAGCACGCCGACGACGAGGCTCGTGATGGCGACCAAGAAGGCTTCGATGCCGGAGAGCGGTACGGCGAGGGTCACCTCATCGCCGGTCGTCCGCCATCCGCTAGGCAGGTCGGCACCGACCGATTGCAGCACGCCCACGACGCTGCCGCCGAGCAGCCCGACACCGAGTGCGCTGATCGTGATCGCGACGGAGAAGTACAGCGTACCGATCGGCAGCATCAGCAGCTGATAGACAAGGGTCGTCCAGGTGCGTGGGTCACGCAGCATCGCGCCGATGCGGGCGAGCCAACCGCCGTGAGCCGTCGGCTGCGCACGGCGCGGCATGCGCTCGCCGGTCAGGCCCTCGATGAGCCGCCCTTCGACCAGCGCGAGCACGCGCGTGAAGCCGATGAAGGCGACGAAGAAGGGGGCGCCGATGATGAGGATGGCGAGGCCGAGCGACAACGAAATGCCGGTCACGACGACGGTGAAGTAGAAGATGCCGGTGACGAGCGTGACGAGCATGAAGACGAGAGAGGTCCAGCTGCGTGTGTCGCTCCACGCGCTGAAGAATCGGCGCATCGGTCCGGGGCGCGTCGCTGCGGCGTCAGCCACCGCTGCCGCGCCAGTGGCGGCGCGTCGCGTCGGCGACAGTGCTGCCTGCACGGTGCGCTCGGTGTCGCGGTAGGCGGCGGCGACATCGGCGGG
>DBCG01000019.1:17050-20411 GCA_002292945.1 Proteobacteria bacterium UBA964
GCGGGCGAGCCGTAGCTGCCGGTGATCGCGCGCAGCACCGTCTCTTCGTTCTCTGTGGACCGTGCGGCGCACTCCGCGCGCAGGTGCTCTTCAGCGTCGCTCAGCGCGTCTTGGATCATCGCGGGGTCGGCGCCTTCGAGCGCCTGTCGCAACTGCGCGAGGTAGTCGTCGATGCGGTGCGGGGTGAGGCTGTGCTCGGCGGTCATGGCGTGGGGTCCGTAGGCGAAGAGGGGCCGGTGAACTGGTCGACGAAGTCGCGGGTGTGGCGCCACACGGCGCGCCGCTGCGCGAGTACGGCACGACCCTCGTCGGTGATGCGGTAGTAACGCCGCGGGGGGCCGGCGTAGGACGGCACGATGCGGCTCGACAGCCAACCGGAAGCGGCGAGCGAGCGCAGCACGGGGTAGAGGGTGCCTTCTTTGAAGATCGGCTCGCCCTCGTGGGCGCGCTGAAGGCGCTTCGCGATGTCGTAGCCGTAGAGGTCTTCGTCGGTCTCGGCCAGTACCCCGAGCAGCACGAGCGAGACCAGACCGGCGTTCAGGTCACGCTGGAATTTTCGCGAATCGTCGTCCATACCGATACTGTGGAGTACACGGTACTAGATGTCAAGCGGTAACGGTGACTTTACTTATTATGATGTTTTTGCCAGCTTGCCAGGCCCTCGGGCCAGTCGGCGGGTGTCGGGTGCTCATAGGCGCGGTTGCGCAGCGCGAGGCCCGCACCGAGCGCATCGGAATACTCGGTGGCCGAAACATAGTAAAAAAACGACAGTCGGCGAGCGGCGAACTTCCACCGGCCCTCATGCCGACGGTAGGCATCGTGGTACCGGATCGCGGCGACCATCGCCTTGCCCTTGCGGTTCATCTCGGCGTGCGAAAGCACGATGCCGCTCGCGCGGTCGGGGTTGTCATCGTCGAAGGTGATGATGCGGTCGTGGGTGACGTGGTTGCTCGGGCCGAGCACCGCGAAACGGCCGCAGAACATCTTCACGGCAGCTTCGAGGCCCGTCACATCGAGCACGCCATCATCCGAGCGGATGGCGACATCGGGCGTGAACAGCGCGGGCATGCCGTCGATGTCGCGATCGTCCATCACGAGCCCATAGCGGGCGATCAGCTCGCCGATCTCGGCCCGATCTTCCAGCCGGCGGATGCGTCGTTCGATGTCCATGCTCGAGGCCTCAGTGCGTGGTCTGTCTCGTCGGTCGCTCGCGGCATATCATGCCCCATTCATCTTAAGGACTGCCGTCATCCGCCCACACACCATGCACGAACGCATCGACCTTGACCTCGCCTCCGGCATCCGGCTCGCCGTCGAACGCAGGGGCGACGCCTCAAGGACGGTGTTGCTCGGCCATGGCGGCGGGCAGACCCGACACGCCTGGGAGCGTACGGCGGTGAACCTGGCCGACCGCGGCTGGCGATCGGTCAACTATGACCTGCGCGGTCACGGCGACAGCGCGTGGCATCCGACCGGCGATTACCGTATCGACGCCTTGGCTGACGATGTCGCGGAGGTGGTGGTGCGCTGCGCGCCCGGCCGCGCGGTGGCGGTCGGCGCGTCGGTGTCGGGCATCGCCTCCTTGCTCGCGGTCGCGCAGCACGGTCCCAAACATTTCGCGGGTCTGGTGTTGGTCGATGTCGCGCTGACGCTCGATGTCAGCAGCATCGACCGCATCCTCGGATTCATGACGGCGCAGCTCGACGAGGGGTTCGGCAGCATCGATGAGGCGGCTGACGCGATCGCAGCCTACCTGCCGCATCGTCCCCGTCCGGCTGACCTGTCGGGGCTCGCGCGCAATCTGCGACAAGGCGCCGATGGACGCTGGCGTTGGCATTGGGATCCCGCGTTCGTGCGTGGGCCGCAATGGGCGGCGATCGAGCGGCACCGCGATCGGTTGTTCGATGCAGCGCGGCGGGTCACGGTACCGACGCTGTTGATCCGGGGCCGTCGCAGTGCGCTCGTCAGCGACGCCGCGGTCGAAGAATTCCTGGCGCATGTGCCGCAGGCGCAGTTCGTCGATGTGGCCGACGCCGATCATATGGTCGTCGGCGACCGGAACGATCTTTTCGATGCCCGCTTGCTGGAGTTCCTCGATACGCTCGACTGCTGAGCACGGGTCCGCACTGGGTTTTTTGATTCCCCCGTGGGACAATCGGAACTCTTGTGTGGTTCGAGGGTTCACCGGTGTCTCAAATGTGGACTGCCGCCCGAATGGCGATCTTCGCCAAGGTGGTCGATCTGAACGGCTTCACCGCGGCCGCACGGGCGCTCAAGGTACCCAAGGCGGGCATCAGCCGGGCGATCGCCGAGTTGGAGGCGGAACTGGGCTTGTCGCTGATGACGCGCACCACGCGCCGGCTGACGCTGACGCCGGCGGGCGAGCAGTTGCTGCCGCAGTGCCGCGCGATTTTGGAGACCACCGAGCAGGTCCGTCAGCGCGCCGCGGTGCTCTCGACCCAGCATGACGGTGCCTTGCGGGTGCTGGCTGATGCGACCTATGGACGGGTGCTGCTCGCGCCGCTCGTGCCGCGTTTCCTCGAGCGCTATCCGCAGATCCCGCTCGAGGTCGAGCTCGGTGAGATCGGCAGCACCGCGACGGCGACACGGTACGACCTCGTGCTGCGCGCCGATGCGTTCTCTGATGCGGCGCCCCCCGTCGAGGGCGAGTTCGACGGTGCGACAGCCCAACGGATCGTCCGGGTGCTCGGCGCACCCCCCGCGATCCTCTGCGCGACGCCTGCTTACTTGCAGAAGGAGGGCACACCTGCTGCCCCCGAGGATCTCGATCGCCACGGGCTGCTGACCCCCGAATCGCCCGCCGGTCCACTCTTCATGCTGCGGCTCTCGCAGGGCGCGCGGCGCGCGGAGCTCACCGTGCGGCCCAAGCTCGCGGTCAACGACCCGGCGCTGCTGCATTCCGCCACGGCAGCCGGGCTCGGTATCGGCCTGTTGCCCGAGTTCCTCTGTCGGGCTGGCCTCGCAGCACAGAAGTTGCGCCGGGTGTTGCCGGACTGGGAGCTTCCGCCCCAAGCGCCGTTGCGGGCGGAGTACCCGGCGGACCTCGCCGAGGACGCTCGGGTGCGGGCGTTCGTCGATTTTCTCGCGGCGAATGTGGTACCGGCGCTCGCAGGGCGATCGACAGGTTAGAATGATTCCACTATGTACCGCGCACCCGTCAAGGACACCCGTTTCATCCTCCGTGAGCTCATCGGCGAGGACGGCCTGCAAGCCTGTCCGGCGCACGCGGAGTATTCTTTGGACCTCGCTGAAGCCGTGCTCGAGGAGGCGGCGAAGTTCGCCGAGAACGTGCTCGACCCGCAGTACCGCGCCGCCGACAAAGCCGGCGCGCGCTGGACCG
>DBCG01000019.1:20500-25755 GCA_002292945.1 Proteobacteria bacterium UBA964
CGAGCCTGAGGGCTGCGCCGGAACATGGCGGTCAGGGGATGCCGTGTGTGCTCGGCACGGCCGTGGAGGAGTTCTGGGCCGCCTCGAACCTCGCCTTCAAACTTTGTCCGATGCTCACGCAGGGCGCGGTAGAGGCGCTCGAGCATTTCGGATCGCCGGCGCAGAAGGACCGCTTCCTGCCGAAGATGGTGAGCGGCGAGTGGACCGGCACCATGAACCTCACCGAGCCGCAGGCCGGTTCCGACCTCGCCGCGATCCGCACGCGCGCCGCACCGGACGGCGAGCACTACCGGATCTTCGGTCAGAAGATCTACATCACTTGGGGTGACCACGACCTCACGCCCAACACCATCCACATGGTGCTCGCGCGCATCGACGGCGCGCCACCGGGTGTGCGTGGCATCTCCATGTTCATCGTGCCGAAGGTGATGGTGGAGGCGGACGGTTCGCTCGGCGCACGCAACGATCTGCAGTGCCTCTCCATCGAGCACAAGCTCGGGATCAACGGCAGCCCCACCTGCGTGATGGCCTACGGCCAGCAGGACGGCGCGGTCGGCTATCTCGTCGGCGAGGCGAACCGCGGCCTCGAGTACATGTTCGTGATGATGAACGCCGCGCGCTTGTCGGTCGGGCTCGAGGGCTACGCCGTCGCGGACCGCGCGTTCCAGCAGGCCGCGTCCTGGGCGCGCACCCGCGTGCAGGGCAAGCCGCCCGGTGCGCTGGTCGGCGTCACGGGTCCTGCGCCGATCATCCACCACCCCGACGTCAAGCGCATGCTGCTGACGATGAAGTCGCAGATCGAGGCGATGCGCTCGCTCGCGCTGTACGGCGCCCACCAGCTCGATCTCGGCAACGGCCATGCCGACGAAGCGCGCCGTGCTGCGGCGCGGGCGTGCGGAGACCTGCTGATCCCGGTCATCAAGGGCTGCAGCACCGAGTCCGGCATCGACATCTGTTCGCTCGGCGTGCAGGTGCACGGCGGCATGGGCTTCATCGAGGAGACCGGCGCTGCACAGCCTTACCGCGATGTGCGCATCACCACCATCTACGAAGGCACCACCGCCATCCAGGCCAATGATTTCGTCGGTCGTAAGCTCGCGCGCGATCGGGGCGCTGCGTTGGCCGCGATGCTCGATGAAGTGAAGCGGGACCTCTCATCGAGCGAAGCCTCGGTCACGCGCGATGCCGCGCTCGAGGCCGTGGCAGCGCTCGAGGTGGCGGCGCGCAGCGTGCTGCAGTCCTGGTCGCAGGCGCCGGAGCGCGCGTTGGCCGTGGCCGTTCCCTTGCTGCGTCTCACCGGGCTCGTGCTCGGCGGCTGGTTGCTTGCGAAGTCCGCGGCCATCGCCGCGCGCCAACTCGCGGCGGGTTCGACCGATACGGAGTTCCTGCGCGGTAAGATCGCCACGGCGCACTTCTATGCCACGCACGCCTTGCCGGGCGCTGCGGGGTTGTCGCGTGTCGTCGTCGAGGGCGCTGCGAGCGTGATCGACACCGATGCTGCCTTGGTCTGACCGGCGCGGCCTGCCGCTGCGCTGCGGCGCGGCCATGCTGATGTCGGTCGTATTCTCGATCGCGGCCGTGGTGCCGGGCGCCTCTGCCGATGTGCTGCCGCTGCAGGCCATCGAGACCGAACAGCGCCTGCGCGAGAATCCGGAGGCTTTCGATCGGGCCGACCAGTTCTGCACCGGGCGAAGCGTCGGCGACGCCTGCCGGATGCCGGGCACCGCGCTCGCCGGAGGTGGCGCGGGCATCTGTCGCAACGGCATCGACAGTTCGCGCACCCGCATCGACCTGCGCTGTGAGCGCACCGCGAAGGTGAGCCTCGAGCGTGGTCTGCCCACCGAGGGCTTCGTTCTGCCGGCGTACTTCTGCGAAAACCCTGAGGGTGCTGCGATCGCACGCAGTCGGGGTTTCAGCTGCACGCCAGCGGCACCACCCCCTCACGACCGTTTCTGCCAGGGTCGCGGGATCGGTGCCGCCTGCACCGCGCTGCTCACGGTCGATGGCAAGCCGGTGCGCGATGCAGGCATCTGCGCGCGTATCACCGAATCCGCGCCGCGATTCTATTTCCGCGGCTGGCAGATCGCCCGACGCGAGGTCGTCAACTGCGTCTCCCGCGAACCCATCGAGCATCGCTACAAGGACGTCGGTTGGTGGCAGAAAGTCCGGCAGTGAGTGCGGCGTGCTGCCCTGTGCGTAGCGGCCGTCGGTCCGGTTCCACACTCCGCCTCTGATGGATCAAGGCAGCGCCTTGATGCTGACGCTCGCCGTCGAGCTGTCCGCCGTCATCGTCTTGTTGCGCAGGGCTTCGGTCGTCGTCGCGTGGCCACGCGCGGTCACCGTCATCGTGCTGGCTTCGCTCGTCACACATCCTTTCGCATGGCGCGCGGCGCGCGCGTTGTCACCTGAGGAGTACACGCTCGGCATCGCGATCATCGAGGCGGTGGTGGTCGCGGTCGAAGCGCTGTGGATGCGTGCGCTGCTGCCGATCGGCTTGAAGACGGCGGCGATGATCTCGCTGATCGCCAACGCTGTGTCGTTCGGCGTCGGAGCGCTGCTGTGGTGGCTGCGCTGAGCGCGGAGGTCGCCGGATCAGCCCTTGCGCATCTCGGCGAAGGCCGCCAATGCCGCCACGCGTGACGCCTTGAGGTCGACGATGGCCGCGGGATAGCCGCCGAGCGGACCCGCTGCCGCCTCCGGGACCCAGCGGCGCTGGTAATCGCCGGCCGCATCGAACTTCGCGGCCTGGCTCTCCGGGTTGAACACGCGGAAGTAGGGCGCGGCATCCGCACCGCAACCCGCCGCCCACTGCCAGCCGAGCGTGTTGCTGGCGAGGTCCGCATCCACCAGTGTGTCCCAGAACCAGCGTGCGCCCACCAGCCAATGCAGCCGCAGATTTTTGACGAGGAACGAGGCCACCACCATGCGCATGCGGTTGTGCATCCAACCGGTGTGCCAGAGTTCACGCATGCCGGCATCGACCATCGGTATGCCGGTGCGGCCGCGCTGCCATGCATCCCGCTGTGCTGCATCCTCACGCCATGGAAAGCGCGCGAAGTCGGCTCGCAGCGGTGCGTCGGGGGTGTGGGGGTAGTGATAGAGCAGGTGATGCGCGAACTCGCGCCAACCGATCTCCGCCATGAATTGGCTCGTGCGCCACTGCGGCGCCGCGTGCCAGATCTGCCGCGGCGAGATCTCGCCGAAGTGCAGGTGCGGCGAGAGGCGAGAGGTGCCGGTGATGCCGGGCAGGTTGCGGCTCTCGCCGTAGTTCACCACGGGGCCGTCGAGGAAACGGCCGAGGTTCGCAGCCGCGCCCGCTTCGCCCGGTTGCCAAGCGTCGGCGAATCCGTCGGCCCAGGCGATCGTGGGCTGCAAGCGGAGCGAGTCGAGCGGCACGCTGTCCGGCCACTGCGCGGGCGCGGGGATGCGACGCGGGGCAGGCGTGGGCGGTGGCAACTCGAGGGTGGCGGAGACTTTGCGCCAGAACGGGCTGAATACTTGGAAGGGCTTGCCGCTGAGGTTCTGCACATCCCAGGGCTCGGTGAGGAGCGCGGCGTTGAAGCTGCGCACTTCGACGCCTTCGCCGCGCAGCGTGTCCTTGATCGTGCGGTCGCGGGCGATGACGGCGGGTTCGTAGCGACGGCTCCAATGGACAGCCGTGGCACCGGTCTCGCGGATCAACGATCGCAGCGCCTCGAGCGAGGATTCCCCCGGTGCGAGGGTCCGCAGGATCAACTGTGAGCCGCAGCGGATGAGCGCCGCCTGCAGCGCGGCCAAGGATCGGTGCAGCCACCAACGCGACGCGGCGCCCGGCTCCCACGGAGCCTCTTCGTGCGGCGCCCAGATGAAGACCGGGATCACCGGTTGCTCGCGTGCGAGCGCAGCCTGCAGCGCAGGGTGGTCCTCGAGGCGCAGGTCAAGGCGCAGCCAGAGCAGTGTCGGTCCTTTCACAGCGCATGCTCCGCGATGAGTCGGGTGATCGCCGTGAGCGCCGCGGTGCGCGGACTGCTCTTTCGCCAGATCGCACCGATGCGCCGTACCGGTGCGGGTTTCGCGAACGGCCGTACCACGACGCCGCGCGCCGTGGCGTAGGCGCCGCGGGTCGCGAGGTCCGGCAGCAGCGTGACCCCTGCATCGACCGCCACCATCTGGCGCAGTGTCTCGATGCTGGTGGCGCGGAAGTTCTGGTTCTCCTGCACGGCGACCCGGTTGCAGACATCGAGCGCTTGGTCGCGCAGGCAGTGACCCTCCTCGAGCAGCAACAGCGTGACACCGCGCAGGTCTTCGATGCGCACCTCTTTACGCGCGGCGAGCGGATGCCGGGCAGGCGCTGCCACCACGAACGGCTCGTCATAGAGCGGCTGTGCGACGAGGCCGTCGAGGCCGACCGGTAAGGCCAGCACCCCCATGTCGATGTCACCGGCATGCAGGCGTTCGAGCATGGGCGCGGTCTGGTACTCGTAGAACATGAGCTCCAGGCGCGGCAAGGTTTTGTGCAGGCGAGGAGCGATCCCGGGCAGCAGGTAGGGGCCGATGGTCGGCAGAAAGGCGATGCGCAGACGGCCAGCGAGCGGGTCTCGGTGGGTGCGAGCGATCTCCACCACCTCGTCGCTCGCCTCGACGATGCGCCGTGCGCGCGCCACGATCTCGGCGCCAGCCGGGGTCAGCAGCGCCTGCCGGGGTTGGCGCTCGACGAGCACGACGCCGAGGTACTCCTCGAGCTTACGCAACTGCGCCGACAGGGTCGGTTGGCTGACGAAGCAGCGCTCTGCAGCCTTGCCGAAGTGTCCGGTGTCGGCGACGGCGACGAGATAGCGCAGGTCCTTGAGTTTGATGTCGGCCACGAAGGTCTGTCGGAAAGGTCTGGGTCAGCCGTCGACCGGCTCTTGTGCGCCACCCAGCATGCGATCGACGAGCCGTGTGGTGTGCTGCGTGGAGCGCGTCCGGCGGGCCACCAACGAATACACCGCCGGCACCACCAACAATGTGAGCACCATCGAGATGATCGTGCCGTAGAACACCACCACGCCGATCGGCTCGCGCTGCTCGGCACCCGCACCGCTCGCGAACAGGAAGGGGATCGCGCCGAACGCGGTGCAGAGGCTGGTCATCAGCACCGGACGCAACCGCACCACGGCCGCCTCGACCACGGCCTGCGAGAACTCGATGCCGCGGTCCCGAAGCTGGTTCGCGAATTCGACGATCAGCACGCCGTTCTTGGCGGCGATGCCGATCAGCATGATCACGGCGATCTG
>DBCG01000019.1:25824-37444 GCA_002292945.1 Proteobacteria bacterium UBA964
ACGGTCACCATGATGATGGCCGGATGCACGAAGCTCTCGAACTGCGCGGCCAGCACCAGGAACACGATGATCACGGCGAACAGCAGCGTGGTCCACATCTGGCCGCCGCTGCGTACGAAGTCCGCGGCATCACCGTCCCACATCAGCGTGGCGGAGGACGGCAGCTCTTTCGCCACGGCCTCTTCGAACCATTGCACGGCCTCGCCCATCGAGTAGCCTTCGGCCAAGCTCGCGCGGATCTCGATGGACCGCTGGCGGTTGAAGCGGCTGAGTTGGGTGGCACCGGCCGCCTCGGTCAGCCGTACGATCGACGACAGTGGTACGAGCGCCCCGGTGCGATCGGAGCGGACCTGCAGGTTCGTAAGGTCGGTCACGGTGGCGCGCTCGTCTGGACGCCCCTGCAGCACCACGTTGTATTCACGGCCACGGTCGATGAAGGTGGTGACGATGCGTGAGCCGAGCATGGTCTCGAGCGTGCGACCGACCGTTTGCAGCGACACGCCGAGATCGGCCGCACGGTCGCGGTCGATGGCGACGCGGATCTGAGGCTTGCGCGGCTTGAAGCTGGCGTCGACGCCGACGAGCCCCGGGTTGTCCTCCGCGAGCCGCGTCATCTTGGCCGACCATTCCGCAAGCTGCTCATAGTCCGGACCGCCGATCACCGCCTGCAAAGGCAGGTTCCAGCCACCCCGAAGTCCGCCCGGGGCGAGGACATTGGCGCGCACTCCGGGCAGCTTGGCGACCGCGCGCTGCAGCGAGGCGGCGATGTCCTGGGCCGAGCGGTCACGATCGCCCCAGTCTTCGAGTGCGAGGATGAGGCGCGCGGAGTTCACGGAGCCCGTGCCGCCATCGAAACTGCCGGGGATACGCAAGGTCACGCGGCGGATGCCACCCCGTTCGACCTCCTGCGCGGCGAGCTCTTCCAGGCGACGACCGTATTCCTCCGTGTACTCGAAGCTCGCGCCTTCCGGCGCGGTCAACACCACCATGACACGACCGCTGTCCGCGGCGGGCGCGAACTCGGCGGGCAGGCTTCGGAAGGTGACCGCGCCCAACAGCAGCAGCGCCAGTATGAAGCCGACGATGACGCCGGGGCGGCGCATCAACTGGCGCAGCGTCCGTCCGTACCATGCGGAGAGCGCCGCGAAGAAGCCTTCGATGGCACTGGCGATGCGGCCATGGCGGACATCGCCCTCCGCCGGCAGGCGTGAGGCGAGCATCGGTGTGAGCGTCAGCGCCACCAGCGCCGAGAACAGCACCGCCGCGGCGAGCGTGAGCCCGAACTCGCGGAACAGGCGGCCGTTCTCGCCCGGCAGGAAGGAGATCGGCACGAACACCGCCACCAGCGTCAGCGTGGTGGCGACCACCGCGAAGCCGATCTCGCGGCTGCCGCGGACCGCAGCGACCACCGGCGGCTCGTGCATCTCGGCCCGGCGGTGGATGTTCTCGAGCACCACGATCGAGTCGTCGACCACGAGCCCGATGGCGAGCACCACACCGAGCAGGGTGAGCACATTGATGGAATAACCGAGGCCGTAGAGCGCCATGAAAGCGGCGATCACGGAGACCGGGATGGTCAGCGCGGGGATGAGCGTGGCGCGGAAAGTCCCGAGGAAGCCGTAGATGACCAGCAGCACCGAGACGAACGCGAAAGCGATGGCGATCAGCACCTCGCGCAGCGCCGCCTCGATGGACAGGCCGTTGTCGATGGCGATGCGCAGCGACGCGCCCTTCGGCAGGGTGGGTGTGATGCGGTCGATCTCGGTGCGCACACCGCGCACCACATCGAGCACATTGGCTTTGGACTGCGCCTCGATGCCGATGCCGATGCCGGCGCGGCCGTTGGTCCGCATCATCGTGCGCTCGTTCTCGGCCGCCACGCTCACCTCTGCGACTTCGCCTAGGCGTACGAGGTGCCCTTCGGGGCCGCGGCCGATGACGAGGTTGCGGAAATCCCCAGCGTTGTCGAGGCCGACCTCGGTGCGCAGCGCGAACTCGCGGGTGCGGGACTCGAGCCGGCCCGCCGGCAGCTCGACGTTCTCGCGCCGCAGCGCGCCTTCGATGTCCGCGACCGTGAGCGAGCGGGCTGCCAGCGCTTGGCGGTCGATCCAGACACGCATCGCCGCACGCCGCGCCCCCGACAGGTTGGCGCGTGACACACCCGGCACGGTCGAGAGGCGGTCGACGAGATAGCGCTCGGCGTAGTCGGTGACCTCGAGCTGCGTCATCTCGTCGGAGTTGAAGCTGAGGAACATCACCGATTCGCCGGAGGCGTCGGACTTCGCGATCTGCGGCGGGTCCGCTTCGGGCGGCAATTGGGCGACCACGCGTCCGATGCGGTCGCGGATGTCATTGGCTGCGGCGTCGATGTCGCGCGAGGCGTCGAACTCCACCCGGATGCTGGAGCGCTCGTCTTCGCTGTCGGATTCGAGCTTGATCACGCCTTCGATGCCGGCGATGCGGTCCTCGATGACCTGGGTGATCTTGTTCTCGACGACGTTGGCGGAGGCGCCGCGATAGCTGGTGCTGATCGACACCACCGGTCGTGTGATGTCCGGGTACTCGCGTACCGAGAGCCGCTCGAGCGAGACCAGGCCGAAGATGACGAGCATCAGGCTCAGGACCGTCGCGAAGACGGGACGCCGTATGCAGAACTCGGAGATGTGCATGGCGTCTCCTGCGGGGTCAGGCGCGTGGCTTGGCGATGACTTCGCCGCCGTCGCGTACGCGCTGGGTGCCTTCGACGATGACCGCATCCTGTGCGGTGAGGCCCTCGAGCACCGCGACGCTGCCCGGCTCGCGGCCACCGGTGCGCACCTCGAGACGTTGTGCCTTGCCGTCGCGCACCACGAAGACGAAGGTACGGCCTTGTTCCGGCACCAGCGCCTCTTCGGGGATCATCAGCGTCGGCACGGTCTTGGCCCGCAGCTGCACGGTCATGAAGAGGCCGGGCTTGATCACGCCGTCGGCGTTCGGCAGTTCGGCGCGCACCGTGATCGAGCGCGTGACGGGGTCGATGCGCGAGTCGAGTGTGGTGAGCGTGCCTTTGAAGGTGCGTTCGCCGAAGCCGTCGGCGCGCGCCTCGATGGGGAGTCCTGGCTCGAGGCTGCCGAGGAGCGACTGCGGCACGGAGAACTCGAGTTTGATCACCGAAGAATCATCGAGGGTGGTGATCACCGTGCCCGGGCTCACGAGGCTGCCGAGGCTCACGCGGCGCAGGCCGGTGCGACCCGCGAACGGCGCACGGATCACGGTGTCGGCGAGGCGCGATCGTGCGGCGGTCACGCGGGCTTCCCCGGTCTTGACCGCGGTCTCCAATTGATCGAGCTGGGCGCGCGACAACGCCTGGGTGACCGACAGGTCGCGCCCGCGGTTGAACTGGTTGCGGCTTTCCATCAGGCCGGCTTCGGCCTCCACCAACGCTGCAGCGGTCTGTGCCCGGTCGAGTTCGACCAGTACCGAACCGGCGCCGACCCGCTGGCCTTCCTGGAAGCGGATCGCGGTGACGGTGTTGCCGACCTTGGCGGTGATGTCCACCGACTCGCGGGCGAGCGCGGTACCGACCGCTTCGATGACGATGCCGAACGGACGCAGCTGACCGGTCGCAACCAGGACCTCTGTGGGCGGTGGGCCGCCGCGGCCCATCGGGCGATCGCCAGGACCGCCCGCTGCAGGGCCGCCCTTTGAGCAGCCGGCGACTGCGATGAGGGCGAGCAGGACGAGGGGGCTCGAGACGCGGGCGACGCGAGTCATGATCGGCAGGGTATCCACGGGGTGACCCCAGTGCGGGGGCCACGATTCTATCCCAAAAGGCACCCCAAAAAGGGGGGCTTCAGACCACCCGGCCGCGTATCCCGCCGCGGCGCCAGTCCTCGATATTGGCGGCCAGTTCGTCGAGGCAGCGTTGACGGGATTCGCGGGCGGCCCACGCCATGTGGGGGGTCACGATCAGGTTCGCGAGGTCGGGCGCAAAGAGCGGGCTGCCGCCCACCGGAGGCTCCTCGGGCAGTACATCGATGGCGGCGCCGCCCAGGCGTCGGGCGCGCAGGGCGGCGGCGAGTGCCGCGACATCGACGAGCGCGCCGCGCGCGGTGTTGATGAGGATCGCATCGGGTTTCATGCGTGCGAGCCGCGCCGCCGAGATGAGCCCGGTGGTCTCCGGCGTGAGCGGGCAATGCAGCGAGACCACATCGGCGCGGGCCAGCAGTTCATCGAGGTCGACGCGGTCCGGTTGCGCCGCGCCACCTGGTCGGTTCGCGACGATCACCTGCATGCCGAGGGCCGACTCGCAGGCGCGCGCGACGGCGCTGCCGAGCGCACCCCAGCCGACGATGCCCAAGATGCGGCCGCGCAGTTCGCGGATGGGGTGGTGCAGCAGCCCGAAGCTCGTGGCGCGCGTCCAGGTGCCGTCCACAGCCTCGCGCGAGTACTCGGCGAGGTGGTGCGTGAGGTGCAGCAGCACGCCGAGCACATGTTGCACGACCGAGGGCGTGCAGTAATCGCGGATGTTGCAGACCGCCACGCCACGCTCGCGCGCCGCCGCGAGGTCGATGTTGTTGGTGCCGGTGGCCGTGAGACCGATGACCCGCAGCGACCCGGCCCTCTCGATCAGCTCGCGGTTCAGGCGGACCTTGTTGGTCAGCACCACCTCGCAGCCTGCGATGCGAGGCGCGATCTCTTCGGGCTGGGTATGTGCATGCAACACGAGTCCGGGCGCCGCCGAGCGTAAAGAGGCCGGATCGAGGTCGTCGCCGACCGTGCCGAAATCGAGGAACACCGCGGACATGGGGTCAGAACTGCAGCAGGAACACGCTGTCAGCGATGCAGGCAGGTTTTGCGCCGCCCTCGATCTCGATCGTGCAGCGTTCGGTCGCCTGCAGCACGCCGGGCTTCAGCTCCGACACCGTGAGCAGCACGAACCGTGCGCGGATCCGGGCACCGACCGGCACCGGCGCGGGGAATCGCACTTTGTCGAGGCCGTAGTTGATGACCTGGCGGACACCGGGGACCTGTTTGGCGGGATCGACCAAGTCGCGCAGCATCACCAGCAAAGAAAGCGTCAGATAGCCGTGCGCGATCGGCCCGCCGAACGGCGATTCGCGGCGCGCGCGCTCCGCGTCCACGTGGATCCATTGATGGTCGCCGGTGGCCTCGGCGAAGGCGTCGACTCGCTCTTGCATGATCGGCAGCCAGTCGCTGACCTGGACTTCCTGGCCGATACGGGTCTGCAGGGCGGCGAGTGCTGCCGCGGCGGCGGGATGGCTCATGCGGTGAAGGTTACCGCAGACCGCTGCCCGCGTGCGCGTCGGCAGGCAGCGGGGCGGAAGTGCCCGCTCGCCAGAACCGCGCGTTCAAGCGCTCTCCCAGCGCGGCATCGAGATAGGGGATATGCAGTGCCTGACTGACGGTCATGCTCTGCACATCGACGGCCAAGCTGGCCGTCCCTTCGCGCCGGTCGCGTGGCGATCGGCGCAGCGCGGTCGATTGGGCGCGGTCGTCGAACACCAGCGTCCACTGCCTCGCCCAAGCGCCGCTGCGGAAGGCGATGACTCCGTCGCTTGCGGCGAAGGCCGACCATCGCGCCCACTGCCAGGCATGCATCACGCTGAGACCGAGGCCGAGCGTGGCCGCGACCAGTGCGCCAGGCAGGGCGACAGAGGGCAGCCCCGGGATGAGCCCCGCCGCCGCGACGACTAGCGTGAGCGTCGGCAGCAGCCACCACATCGTCTTTTGCCATCGTCGTACGGCCGCGCTGCGATGCAGCGGCTGCCAGGGCATCGCCTCGAGGTCGAGGCCGGGGACGAGTTCCTGCAGCAGCGATCGAGCCCTGGCCGGTGTCGCGATCGGCGCGAGCGTGTCGAGCCGACTGTCTGCGGCCTCCGGGGTCCCGAGCAGGGAGGCGCCTGCCAGATCCACTTTCACGACGCAGCGTCGGAACGCCCGGTGCAGCAACGATTGTTCGAGCACGATGCGCTGGAACCCCGACACCCGGCCGCTGACATCCACGCGCGAGAGCAGACCGCGGTTCATGCGCAGGCGATCGCCGGCGCGGCGAAGCGTGAAGTCATGCAGTGTGAAGAGCGCGAACGCGATGGACAGCAGGCGGACGAGGACCACGAACCCGAGCAGCAGTACCAACAGGACGCCCAAGATCGCGCCCGCATCGATGCCGGCCGCGGTGTCGGTGCTGTCTTTCATGAGCTGCTTGAAGTCGATCGGCAGCAGATCGAGCAGCTCCCTGTTCTGGCTGATGATGCCGAACGCCAGGGCGATCACCACAAAACCGCGGTTCGAGAGGATGCCGTGCAGGATCAGTTCGTCGGTCGGTATGCGCAGCAACTCCTGGGTCGCCGCTGCAGCGGGTGATGCGACGACGTCCGGTGTGGCGTGATCCGCTGTCGAAACAGATCGCAGCATGCCAGCGATACGCGCCGCTTCCGCGACGCCGAGGACACGCATCACCGCTTCGGGCTTGCCCGCAGCGCCCGACTCAAGGACCAGCTCGGTGACGCCGAGCAGACGGTGCAGCGGCCCTTGTCGCTCGTTCACGGCTTGCACCCGGGCGAACGGCACATGCCGTGTCTCGCGGACGAAAAAACCCTCGCGCACCAAGAGCTCGCGCTCCAACAGCTCGTAGCGGAAAGTGCGAGAGCGAAGGATGCCCCAAGCGATCAACATGATCGCCGCCACAGCGCCCACGACGAGGGGGCCGAAGGCATCTTTGCGCCCGACCACCATGAAGACCAACGCAGGCAGCGCGACCTCGCGCAACGCCCGTATCGCATGGAACACCCAGGACCACGGATGCAGGCGACCGGCGGGCAGCGCGTCGGTCATGGCTCGACGCGCAGGCGTTGCGCGCGGATCTGCGCGAGCAGCGTATCGCGCAGTCTGAGCGCGTGTTCCGGATCCAGCCCTTCAAGCCTGACGGAATACTGATGGTAGCCCGCCGTGAACAACGCCAGTGTCGCGAGTCCATACGCCCGCTCGATCGGGCCACGCACCACATCGAGGTGCTGCAGGCGTGACACGGGCAGCCAGATCTCTTTGTGCCACCAGGCGCCCTGATGCACCACCACACCCTCCTCGGGCAGGTGGGTCCACGAGTACCGGGCGAACGCAGCCCGTGCATGCCATTCGATCGCGGCGCCGGCGATGACCGCGCCGGCGAGCGCCACGAGCGCCGTCCGCACGGCCGCTGCGCCCCATCGCAGGTCGAGCAACTCGTGTCCCAGTACCATCAATACCGGGAACACAAGGGCCATCCCGCCTGCGATCCAAGCGAGATGCCGGAGGCGCCAGACCGTGAGCAGCGCGGGTAGCGGTCGCTCGACCGTCACTTCATCCCCATGCGTTTGCGTACGAGCTCACCGGCTTCCTTGTAGGTCGCGGGCAACGCACCCGCGAACGCGTTGGGTTGGAACACCGGGTCATAGGCCTGCAGCACCGACAACAGCAGCGCCTTCGGCAGCTCTTGCACACGGCGGGTCTTGCGGAAGTCCGCGATCGGGATGCGCGCGGTGATGATGTCTTCGTGGTGGTTGTCGGTCTTGGCGAGCGTCGAGCCGCGCGGATCGACGATCACCGTGCCGCCGTCCTCGGTGCCGGAGGCCTCCGGGAAACCGATGTTGTCGGGCGAGACCGCGTTGCCGACGCCGACCGTGTAGAGGCGGTTGGCGCGCGCGGTGTTGATCGC
Source organism: Proteobacteria bacterium UBA964 (assembly GCA_002292945.1). Taxonomy (GTDB): domain Bacteria; phylum Pseudomonadota; class Gammaproteobacteria; order Steroidobacterales; family Steroidobacteraceae; genus UBA964. The sequence continues at coordinate 33,521 of DBCG01000019.1, forward strand.
GGATTCGGCGTTGCTGCCGCCGGTGACCGACAGAACGAGGATCTCGGCGCCCTTGAGTCCGAGGCAGGTGTAGAGCGTCGGCTCGGCGCCGACCGCGGTCATGCAGATGTTGCCGATGTCGGTGCGCGCGACGGGCAGCGTACGGTCCCAGCCGTACATCTCGACATAGCGGTCTAGGACGTCGTAGACCGTCGTGCCGATCAGCGCTTGATCGCCGAACAGGCCGAGGATGTTGCGGGCCTTCCATTGCATGTCGACGATGTCGCCGTCCGGACCGACGAGCACGGACATGTTGATGACATGGTCCGGCCAATCTTTGAGCTTGGCATAGCAGCCGAAAGCGATGTAGCAGCCGTAGCGTTTGGCGCGCTCGCCGATGGTCGCGACCTCGGGTCCCGGCAGTTCGAAGGCGATCTGGGTGAGCTCCTTGCGTGTCCAAGGCTGGAACCCTTGGATCGGGAATTCGTGCATGCAGATGAGATCGACCTTGGAGCCCCAGCGGCGCTCGCCGCCCCACTCCTCGGGCGAGTTCTGGGCGAGGTCGATGAGCCGCAGCGCGCGGTCCATGTTGCGCTTGAGCGTGCGCGTCTTGTCGCGCGTGTCGATGGAGAGCAGCCGCGACTGGATCGCCGCGACGTTGATGAAGTCCTGCTTGAGCGGCACGGTCTCGTACTTGCCGCGTTGCGCCGCTTTCACCTCGCCGTCGCGGGGCGCCCGCGCACCGGTGGTCTCGGACTGCGCCTCGGCCTGGCCGGCGAGGGTGGCCATGCTGGCCGCAGCGGCACCGGTGAGCGCACCGGTGAGCAAGGAACGACGGTCGATCTGGCGGGTTTTTTTGGTCATGATGGCGCTACCTCACGATGGGGTTGTCGAGGGACCTTGGTCCGACAACCTCGAGGATAAGACCAAACAACCCGCCTTGACTCCCGCAGGGCGGTCGTCGCACCGAGTTTTAGGGTCGCGCGCCCATCGGGCCGTTCACATGCCGTCGGCGTGATGTCCCGACCGTGGGGGGAACAACAGGCGCCACCGTCCTTGGCGGCGCCCGGTGCCCTGGGGTGACCCGCCGGGTCAGGGCTTGAAGACCCCGCCCAGCCTCTTGGCGGCGCAACCGCCGAACACGATCGGTGCCAAAACGGCAGCGATGAATGTTCGTCTGGAGGTATCCATGGTTCCGGTTCGCCTTGAGTGATCGGATGGTTACGGACGGGTGATGTCGACCCGACGCGCTGCACGGTCGTTGACTGCGCCCGTGACGAACATCGGCGGCTGCATCACGATGCTGCTCTCGGCGACGCCCTGCGCCATGAGTGCATCCCGCACCGCGACGGCACGCTGCTTGGCGAGTTCCTCGTTGGCGGCCGCGTCACCGGTCTTGTCGGTGTGGCCCGTCAACGCGATGTTGCCGCCCTCGGCAGCGACGATGGCGGCAGCGCCGGCGAGGGTGGCCTTGCCTTCGTCGCCGATCATCGCGGAGCCCGTCTCGAAGTACACGGAGGCCGGCAGCGTCACGACCGCAGGAGCGACGACCACCGGTGCAGCGACCGGTGCCTCGACGACCGGCGCGGGGACCGGGACCACCTCAGGCTTGCTGCGGTTCGAGAACCAGTTCCAGAGCAGGAACAGCGCGAGCGCGCCCAGGATCCAGGGCAGCCAACGACGCAAACCCGACGTGCTGGCCACGGCGGCCGTGCTGGTGGCGGCTGCCGCCGTACGCGCGACATCGGCTGCCGCGTTCGGCAGTGCGCCGAGCATGCTCGACATGCTGTTGAAGCCGAGCGCCCCGGTGATGCGCGGATCGACGTTCGCGCCCTGTAGGAAGGACTTCTGGCCGAGCAACGTCTTGGTGAGACCAGCGGCGTCGAGGCCGCCATCGCTGACCAATTTCTTGACGGCGCCCATCATGAGCGGGGTGCCGAGGCTCAGCAGCGAGGCGGCCGAGGCCGGCTTGATGCCCGATACGGAGGCGAGCGCACTCGCGAGGCCATTCGTCTTGTCGCCGCCGAGGAGGCTGGAGAGGAGGCCGGAGCCGACCGACTGCATCGCGCCCGCGCCGCCCGCGCCGCCGATCAGGTTGGCGATGTTGCCGAGCGAGCCGGTGTCGAGGTTCAGCCCCTGCACCATCTTGAAGAGGTCGCCTGCGCCCTGCGGCGTCGAGGCCTTGGCCATCATGCCGCCGAGCAGTGCCGGCACCATCGAGCCGACCGCCGACTGGATGCCGGAGTCGCTTTCGCCGAGCATCTTGCCGGCTTCGCCGATCAACTGCTTGCCGATGCCGCTGTTCAAGATTTCCAGGATATTGATGGACATGATGGTGCTCTCCTCGTCCGGATTTTGGACACCGGCACCGTATAAGGCTGTCGAGGAGTGCGCTATCCGAACGGCGAATAATTTGGTGCCGTTCACCGCTTGTTAACCTTTGGTTTCAGATCCTTGGGTTCAGGTCGGGCCCGTTCCTGGAGGGGGCTCATCCATCGATTTTCGGGCAGCTTTCTGGCGCTGCCGTGCGCCTAGCCGCTATCCTGCCGCGATGCTGAAGCCCTTCGCGATCTCGAAGCCGGTCCACGAGGATGTCCGTGCCGCCATCGAGGCCGTGATCCCGCCGCGGCGCGTACCGTGGCGCAAGCGGTTGTTCTGGGCTGTGGTGCTGCGGGTGCTGCGTAGTCCGCGCGGCCGGACCTGGCTCGCCAACCGTCATCTGTCTTGAGACCGCCGTCCTGCCAGGCCGCGCGCCATCACCCCTGACCCTGTTCCCCGGAGTTCCCCATGCGTCTGCTTCCCATGCTGCTCGCTTTTACCGTCGGCGTCGGCCTCGTCATCCAGGTCGGGATGAACATGGCGTTGAGCCGGGCGTTCGGCAGCCCGGTCGCTGCGTCGTTGGTGAACTTCGCGGTCGGAACCCTCGCCTTGGGCGCGTTCTTCGTCATGCGACACGACCTGCCCGGTCGTGAGCAGGTGGCAGGTGTGCCGCTCTGGGCGTGGTTCGGCGGATTTTTAGGCGCCGCTTATGTGACTGTGGCGACACTCACGGGGCCACGGCTTGGTGCGATGTTGCTCTTGGCGCTGACCGTCGCGGGGCAGATGGTCGCGTCGCTGGTGGTCGATCACAACGGCTGGCTCGGCTTCGCGCAACAGCCGGTGACGGCGCTGCGACTGATCGGCGTGGCGTTCTTGGTGCTCGGGATCTTCTTGATCGCGCGCTGACCGTCTCGCGAGGCGGCTGGATCAGCCCGCGACCTCAGCGCACTCTCCACACAGACCCTTGATCTCGAGCGAGGTGGGCTCGATCCGGAACCCCATCGCGCGCGACTTCTCGGCGAGGGCGCGATGCAAGGCCGGATCGTCGATCTCTGCGACGCGGTGGCAGGCCCGACAGACCAAGAATTGCGCGACATGGGCGTGTCCCGGTTCATCGCAACCCATGAACGCGTTCAGTGAGTCGATGCGGTGCACGAGGCCGGCATCGACCAGGAACTCGAGCGCACGGTAGACGGTGGGCGGTGCAGCCTTTTCGCGCTCCTTGGAGAGCTCGGCGAGGATCTGGTACGCGCCGATCGGGCCATGCGAGCGCCAGACGATCTCGAGCACCCGCCGCCGCACCGGCGTCAGGTTGAGGCCTTGTCGCCCGCAAAGGGCGACCGCTGAGGCGACCGCATGCTCGACGCAGGCAGCATGATCGTGCACGGCAGGCTTTTCTGTGCCAGTACGGGTCATTCCTTACGGTATCATGCGTCCATCATGCCTGCCACGGAACGCATACCTGTCACGGTGCTGACAGGATTCCTCGGGTCCGGAAAGACGACCCTCCTCAACCGCATCCTCACGGAGCAGCACGGCAAGCGTATCGCCGTCATCGAGAACGAGTTCGGCGAGATCGGTATCGACAACGAACTGGTCATCCAGGCCGACGAAGAGATCTTCGAG
>DBCG01000019.1:37512-37717 GCA_002292945.1 Proteobacteria bacterium UBA964
TGCGCATCCTCGGTCAGCTGCTCAAGCGCCGCGACCGTTTCGACCACATCATCGTCGAGACCACCGGCATGGCCGATCCCGGGCCGGTCGCGCAGACCTTCTTCCTCGATGACGATTTCAAGCGTCAGTTCGTGCTCGACGCCATCGTCACGGTGGTCGATGCACGCCACATCGAGCAGCATCTCGAGCAGATGGACGAACCGGC
>DBCG01000044.1 GCA_002292945.1 Proteobacteria bacterium UBA964
GCTCGAATTTTTCCTTGGACACGGCGGGATCTCCTGCGTTGAGGCGTTGAGTGGTTGTATCAGTGGCTGATGATGGAGTCCGCGATGTTCGGCGGCACTTCCGCGTACTTCGAGAACTCCATCGTGAAAGTGGCGCGGCCCTGGCTCATCGAGCGCACGGTCGTGGCGTAGCCGAACATCTCGGAAAGCGGCACCTCGGCGAGGATCGACTTTCCGGCGGGCGAATCGTCCATGCCGGTGATCTGGCCGCGGCGCCGGCTGAGATCGCCGATGACATCGCCCGAGTAGTCCTCGGGGGTCACGACCTCGACCTTCATCACGGGCTCGAGGATCACGGGGGTCGCTTTGCGGAAGCCGTCCTTGAAACCGATCGAACCGGCGATCTTGAAGGCCATCTCGTTCGAGTCGACATCGTGGTACGACCCGTCGAAGGCCGTGACCTTGACGTCGACCACCGGGTAACCCGCGACCACACCCGTATCGACCGCTTCCTTGACGCCTTTGTCGACCGCCGGGATGAACTCGCGCGGCACGGCGCCGCCGACGATCGCATTGATGAATTCGTAGCCCTTGCCGGGCTCGTTGGGCTCGAGCTTGAGCCAGATGTGTCCGTACTGGCCACGACCACCCGACTGGCGCACGAACTTGCCCTCGGACTCGACCGTGCCGCGAAGCGTCTCGCGGTAGGCGACCTGCGGCTTGCCGACATTGGCATCGACCTTGAACTCGCGCTTCATGCGATCGACGATGATCTCGAGGTGCAGTTCACCCATCCCGGAGATGATCGTCTGGCCGGATTCCTGGTCGGTGTGCACGCGGAACGACGGGTCTTCCTTGGCGAGGCGCTGCAGCGCGACGCCCATCTTCTCTTGGTCGACCTTGGTCTTCGGCTCGACAGCGACGGAGATGACGGGGTTCGGGAACACCATCTTCTCGAGGGTGATCGGCTTGTCTTCGGCACAGAGGGTGTCACCGGTGGTGACATCCTTGAGGCCGACGGCGGCCGCGATATCGCCGGCGCGGACTTCCTTGATCTCGGTGCGCTCCGACGCGTGCATCTGCAGCAGGCGACCGATGCGCTCGTTGCGCGACTTGGTCGGCACATAGACCGAGTCGCCGGAGTTGAGCACGCCGGAGTAGACGCGGAAGAAGGTGAGGTTGCCGACGAAGGGGTCGTTCAGGATCTTGAAGGCGAGTGCGGCGAACGGCGCCTCATCGCGGCCTTCGCGCGTGGCGGGGTCACCGGAGTCGTCGACACCCTTCACCGGCGGCGACTCCGCCGGCGAGGGCATGAAATCGATGATGGCGTCGAGCAGCGCCTGCACACCCTTGTTCTTGAAGGCGGAGCCGCACATGCAGAGCACGATGTCGTTGCGCAGCGCGCGCTCGCGCAGCCCGCCCTTGATCTCGGCCATCGAGAGCTCTTCGCCAGCCAGGTACTTGTCCATCAGCGCATCGTTGGCCTCGGCGGCGGCCTCGACCATCTGCGCGCGCAGCAGCGCAGACTGCGCCTGCAAGGCTTGGGGGATCTCGCGGTACTCGAAGTTCATGCCTTGGGTCGCCATGTCCCAATAGACCGACTTCATGTGCAGCAGATCGATCACGCCCTCGAAGTCGTCCTCTGCACCGATCGGTAGCTGGATGGGCACCGGATTGCCGCGAAGGCGGGTCTTGATCTGCTCGATGCAGCGAAGGAAATCTGCACCGGCACGGTCCATCTTGTTGACGAACGCGATCCGCGGCACACCGTAGCGGTTCATCTGCCGCCACACCGTCTCGGACTGCGGCTGGACCCCGGACACCGCGCAGAACAGCGCGACCGCCGAATCGAGCACGCGCAGCGAGCGCTCGACCTCGATGGTGAAGTCGACATGGCCCGGGGTGTCGATGATGTTGATGCGGTGCTCGGGGAAGGTCTTGTCCATCCCCTTCCAGAAACAGGTGGTGGCAGCCGAGGTGATCGTGATGCCGCGCTCCTGTTCCTGTTCCATGTAGTCCATCACGGCCGCGCCGTCATGGACCTCGCCGATCTTGTGGGAGACGCCCGTGTAGAACAGGATGCGCTCGGTGGTCGTGGTCTTTCCCGCGTCGATGTGCGCAGAGATACCGATGTTACGGTAGCGCTCGATCGGAGTGACGCGGGCCATGGACGCAGGGCTCTAGGGCGGGATCGGCAGGGAGCCCGATCACCAACGAAAGTGCGCGAAGGCCTTGTTGGCCTCGGCCATGCGGTGCGTCTCTTCGCGTTTGCGGACGGCGGCACCCCGGTTCTCGGAGGCCTCCAGCAGTTCGTGCGCGAGGCGGAACGCCATCGACTTCTCGCTGCGGGCGCGAGCGGCATCGATGACCCAACGCATGGCGAGCGTCTGGCGACGGGTGGCACGGACCTCGACCGGGACCTGGTAGGTGGCACCGCCGACGCGGCGCGACTTCACCTCGACCGCCGGCTTGACGTTCTCGAGGGCCTGCGAAAGCAGCGCCATCGCATCGTCGGCCTGCTTACCGGTCTTCTCGGTGATGCGGTCGATGGCACCGTAGATGATGTGCTCGGCGGCCGACTTCTTGCCGCTCTTCATGACGACGTTCATGAACTTGGCGAGCATCAGGTTGTTGAATTTCGGGTCCGGCAGGATATGGCGGACCGGGGCTTGTGCGCGACGGGACATCTTTTATGACTCCTCGGGGGATTCGGAGGCCGTTCGGGCCTTA
>DBCG01000118.1:0-244 GCA_002292945.1 Proteobacteria bacterium UBA964
CACCCGCGCGCGGCCGGCGCGACCGCCCGCGGCTTCGGCGTCGGCCGCCGCGCGCCGGTGCTCGGCGGGCAACAGGTCGATGTCCGAAAGCAGCGCCTCGAAGAGTTCCCGCAGCATGCGGCGTGACTTCTCGGTCATGCGTAGCACACGGCTGTGGCGATAGAGGTTGGCGTTGAGGAACCGTTTCAGCTCGGCGTGCTCGGCGTACACCGCCTCGCTCATCGACACCAAGGGTGCGGGCTGC
>DBCG01000118.1:350-18303 GCA_002292945.1 Proteobacteria bacterium UBA964
CGGATGGTCTCGTGCACGAGGCGACGCCCCGCGAGCCCGGGGTGCGCGGCGAGCGTCTCGTCATAAGCGCGGCCGAACAGCGCCGTGCCGCGCAGCGCCTCGACCTCGATGAGACCTGAGCGCAGCCCGTCGTCGACATCATGGTTGTTGTAGGCGATCGCATCGGCGAGGTTCGCGAGCTGCGCCTCGAGCGAGGGCTGCTCGCGCCGCAAGAAGCGCTCGCCGATATCGCCCAAGCTGCGGGCATTGGCCGCCGAACAGTGCTTGAGGATGCCCTCACGCGTCTCGTAGGTGAGGTTCAATCCGTCGAAATCGGCGTAACGCTCCTCCAGCAGATCGACCACACGGAGCGATTGCAGGTTGTGCTCGAAGCCGCCGTATTCGCGCATGCACTCGTTGAGCGCGTCCTGCCCGGCGTGACCGAAAGGCGTGTGGCCGAGGTCGTGCGCGAGGCAGATCGCCTCGGTGAGCGGCTCGTTGAGCTGCAGGGCGCGGGCGATGCTGCGACCGATCTGCGCGACCTCGATCGAGTGCGTGAGGCGCGTGCGGTAGAGATCGCCTTCGTGGTTCACGAACACCTGGGTCTTGTAGACGAGGCGGCGGAAGGCATTGGAGTGGATGATGCGGTCGCGGTCGCGCTGGAACTCCCCACGGGTCGCAGGCGGCGGCTCCGGCACGCGACGACCGCGGCTCGTGGTGTCGTGCGCGGCGTAGGGCGCGAGCGGTGCGTCGTTCAGGGACGCGCCGGTCGGGACCACAGCGGTCATGACAGATGGGCCACGAGGGTCGCCTCGAAGGCGTCCGAGGGCCAATCGGCGGTGACGAAGGCACGACCGATGCCTTTGAGCAGCACGAGACGCAGCTTGCCGCCTTGTACTTTCTTGTCGAGCTGCATCGCGGCACGCGCTGCGTCAGGCGTCACGGCACCGCGCGCCTCGGTGCGCAGCCCGAGCCGTGCCAGCAAAGAATCCAGGCGCGCCGCATCCGCCGCAGGCATCCAACCGGCACGCTGCGACATCCCCGCCGCCATCGAGAGTCCGACGCCCACCGCCTCGCCATGCAGCCAAGGACCGAACCCGGTCACCTGTTCGATGGCGTGGCCGAAAGTGTGGCCGAGATTGAGCAGCGCCCGTTCACCGGCCTCGCGCTCGTCGCGCGAGACCACGCCCGCCTTGATGACGCAGCAGCGCTGCACCGCACAGGCGAGCGCTGCAGGGTCGAGTGCGAGCAACGCGTCGGCGTTAGCCTCCAGCCAGGCGAAGAAATCCGCATCGCAGATCAGGGCGTGCTTCACCACCTCTGCGAGACCAGCACGCAGTTCGCGCGGCGGCAACGTCACGAGCGTCGCGGTATCGGCGAGCACTGCGCGCGGCTGGTGGAAAGCACCGATCAGGTTCTTGCCGCCCGGGTGGTTGACGCCGGTCTTGCCGCCGACCGAAGAGTCGACCTGCGCGAGCAGCGTGGTCGGAATCTGCAGAAAACCGATGCCGCGCTGGTAGCACGCGGCGGCGAAACCCGTCATGTCCCCGACCACGCCGCCGCCGAGCGCGACCACGAGGTCGTCGCGCGCGAAACGGTTGGCGACCAGGGTATCGAGGATGCGCGAGACGGTGGGCAGCGTCTTGTGGCGCTCACCGTCGGGCAGCACGATCTCGAGCAGCGGCGTGGCCGCGTTGCCGACGGCGGCAGCGCGGGTCGCCTGCAGGCGCGGCGCATACAGCGGACCGACGATGTCGTTGGTGACCACCGCGACCTGACGCGCGGGCAGCAGCGCCGCCAGCAGCGCGGCGTCGTGCAGCAACCCCTCTCCGATGTAGATCGGATACGAGCGGTCGCCCAAGGGCACCGTGAGGGCAGGAGCTGGCAGGTCCACGGTCAGAGTATACGGCCCGGCAAAGCCGCGACGATGCGCTCGACGATGTCCTGCACGCGACTGCCGTCGGTACGGACCGTGAGATGTGCGACCTCGGCATAGAGCGGCGCACGATGCGCCATCAGCTCGGCCAAGCGGGCCGCCGGATCGATGACACCCGCCAACAACGGCCGATGGGCGCTGCGTCGCACCCGCTCAGCCTGCCGGGCGACCGAAGTCTCTAGATAAACCACGGTTCCGCCCGACTGCAACGCCGCGCGGTTCTCGGGCAGCAGGATCGCGCCGCCGCCGGTGGAGACCACGAGACCCGGCTGCGAGGCCAGATCGAGGATGACGGCCGACTCACGGGCGCGGAACCCCGCCTCGCCTTCTTTGTCGAATATGAGGGGGATGTCAGCCCCGGTACGCCGCTCGATCTCGAGATCAGAGTCCACGAACGGCAAGTGCAGTCGACGGGCGAGCCGTTTGCCCACGGCGGTCTTGCCCGAACCCATCGGACCTACCAAGAAGATGTTCCGCAGATCCTCCATGCCCGCAGGATATCCCAGCCGGGGGCGGCACCGCCCGCCGGGGCAGCCGCTTCGTCAGCGGACCCCTGCAATCCGGTAATATCGGCGGGCCGTGAAATTCTCCTTCCAGAAACTGGCCCTCTGGGCCGGCGCGGCGCTCGCCGGGATGGCGCTCGTCGTCGCCACCCTGATCTCGGGCGCCTATGTGTTCGTGCAACCCTCGCTGCCGAGCGTCGAGGCGATGCGGCAGATCGAACTGCAGGTGCCGCTGCGGGTCTACTCGCGCGACGGCAAGCTGATCGCGCAGATCGGCGAACAGCGACGGATCCCGGTGACCTACGACGAGGTCCCGGAGATGGTCCGGCAGGCCTTCATCGCAGCCGAAGACGATCAGTTCTTCCAACATTCCGGCTTCGACTATCCCGGCATCGCACGATCGCTGCTCGTGAACCTCGTGCCCGGCTCGCGGCTGCAGGGCGCGAGCACGATCACCCAACAGACGGCCCGCAACCTGTTTTTGACGCAGGATCGCACCTGGCGACGCAAGGTGCAGGAGATGTTCCTCACCTACCGCATCGAGCGCGAGTTCTCGAAGCAGGAGATCCTCGGGCTCTACCTCAACGTCATCAGCTTCGGCAAGCGCACCTACGGGGTCGCCGCAGCCGCGGACTACTACTTCGGCAAGGACCTCGACCAGTTGACGCTGGCCGAGGCCGCGACGCTTGCCCGCGTGCCGCAGGCACCGTCGCGCTACAACCCGATCAGCAATCCTGACGCGGCGGCCGAGCGGCGCCGTTACGTGCTGCGGCGCATGCGCGAGATCGGCCACATCGACGAAGCCGCAGAGCGGCGTGCGATCGCCGAGAAAGTGCGGGCGCGTGAGCATGCCCAGAGCTTCGATGTGGAGGCGCCCTACCTCGCGGAGATGGCGAGGCTCGAGCTCGTCAAGCGGCTCGGAGCTGCCGCGCAGAACGAAGGCTTCAAGATCTACACGACCGTCGACTCGCGCATGCAGTCCGCGGCCAACCGCGCGGTGCGCGCCGGGCTCATCGACTACGACCGGCGCCATGGCTGGCGCAGCGGCGTCGAGCGCGTCACGCTGCCGGGGACGGACTCCGAGGACATGCTCGAGGACCTGCTGATCGGCCGTCCTTCAAGCGACCCGTTGCTGCCGGCGGTGGTGGTGAAGGTCGGGCCGAAAACGGCGCGGGTCTATGTGCGGAGCAAGGGCTACGCCGACATCGAGTGGGAGGGGCTGTCTTGGGCCCGCCGCAAGATCGGCGGCGGCACCGGCGCAGCGCCCAAGGCCGCGAGCGAGATCGTGGCGCGCGGCGATCTGGTCTACGTGACGCTCACGGCCACCAAGACCACGGACAAAGAGGGCGCGACGGATGCCGCGCCGCCGTCGCTCAACGCACGGCTCGCGCAGATGCCCGAGGCCGCCTCGGCGCTGGTCGCTCTGAGGCCCGACGATGGCGCCATCCTCGCGCTGGTCGGCGGCTTCGATTATTTCGACGCCAAATCCGGCAAGTTCAACCGTGCCACGCAGGCGCAGCGTCAGCCAGGGTCGGGCTTCAAGCCGTTCCTGTACTCCGCAGCGCTCGAGAACGGCTTCACGGCCGCCTCGCTGATCCTCGATGCACCCTTCGTGATCGACGACTCGAGCATGGAAGAGGCCTGGCGGCCGGAGAACTCGAGCGGCGAATTCTACGGCCCGACGCGGCTGCGCGAGGCGCTGGTGAAATCCCGCAACCTCGTATCGATCCGGCTGCTGCAGGCGGTCGGGATGTCACCGGCCATGGCTTGGGCGGAACGGTTCGGCTTCGAGCGCGCCCGCTTGCCGCGCAACCTCACGCTCGCACTCGGCACCAACAGCGCGACACCGCTGCAGGTCGCCACGGCATACGCCGTGTTCGCGAACGGCGGCTACCGCGTGCAGCCCTGGTTCATCGATCGCATCGAGGACCCGAAGGGCGAGGTCGTCTTCCAGGCGGCGCCGCGCCGCGCCGGCTGCGATGCCGAGGACAATGCGGCAGGCGCGAAGGGCTGCAACCTGCCGGACGCGCTGCGCGCGCCGCGCGCCATCAGCGCGGCGAATGCGTGGCTGATGACCGACTTCATGCGCGAAGCGATCGTGCGCGGCACCGGCGTGCGTGCTCGCGCACTCGGCCGCAGCGACATCGCCGGCAAGACCGGCACCACCAACGAATCGCGCGACACCTGGTTCAACGGCTACAGCCGCAGCGTCGTCGCGACCGTGTGGGTGGGCTTCGACCAGGCCCAACCGCTCGGCGATGGCGAGGAAGGCAGCCGCACCGCGGTGCCGATCTGGACGGACTTCATGCGCGACGCGCTCGCAGGCGTGCCGCAGCGCGGCTGGCCGATGCCTGAAGGGCTGGTGCAGGCCCGGATCTCGCTCGGGACCGGCGAATTGGCGAGCGTCGACGATCCGGACGGCATCTTCGAGACCTTCATGCTCGATCGCATGCCGACCGGCGGCATCCTCGGCGGCAACGAGATGGCGGGCGTCGGCACTTCGGGCGTCGGCACCGTCGACCCCACCACCGCCGAGCCGATCTTTTGAAGAAGCCCTCGCCGCGCGCGGACCACCTGCGTCGCGCACTGGCGCAGGAAGCGGCACGGGTGATGTCCGAACACGGCGTGCGCGATTTCCTCTTCGCGAAGCGCAAGGCCGCCGAGCGCTTCGGCGTCGTCGACGGTTCCGTGTTGCCGCGCAACATCGAGATCGAGGAGGCGCTGCAGGAGTACCAACGCCTGTTCGGCGGTGAGTCGCATGTGGAGTCGCTGTTCGCGCAGCGCCAAGTGGCGCTCGATGTCATGCAAAGGCTGCGTGAGTTCCAGCCACGGCTCGTCGGGCCGGTGCTCGCCGGCACCGCGACCCAGCACGACGACGTGCTGCTGCATGCCTTTGCAGAGCGCGTCGAGACCCTCAGCCTGCGGCTGATGGACCAGGGCATCCCGTTCGAGGTGGGCGAACGGCGCCTGCGCTACACCGCCGAGCGTATCGTGCAACAGCCCGCGCTGCGGCTCGAGGTCGATGACCAGCCTGTGGAGATCGCAGTGTTCCCGCTCGATGGCATCCGCCAGTCGCCGGTGTCACCGGTCGACGGCAAACCGATGCGCCGCGCCGACGCGGCGGAGGTCGCGGCGCTCATCGAAGCGGGGTGACGCGATCGGGCTGAACGGAACCCGTTCAGCGCTTGCCGATCGGCGTGTACTCGCGCTTGACCGGACCGGTGTAGAGCTGTCGCGGCCGACCGATCTTCATGCCCGGATCGCTGATCATCTCCTGCCAGTGCGCCACCCAGCCTGCGGTGCGCGCGATCGCGAACATCACGGTGAACATCGAGCGCGGGATACCGAGCGCGCTGTAGATGATGCCGGAGTAGAAGTCGACGTTCGGGTAGAGCTTGCGGGAGACGAAGTACTCGTCCTTCAGCGCGATCTCCTCGAGTCGCTGCGCGAGCTCGAGCAAGGGGTTGTCGGCACGGCCCATCTTCGCGAGCACCTTGTGGCACATCTCGCGGATGATCTTGGCGCGCGGGTCGAAGTTCTTGTAGACGCGGTGGCCGAAGCCCATCAGGCGCACGTTGCTCGCCTTGTCCTTCACCTGTGCGAGGAACTTCGGGATGTTGTCGACGCTGCCGATCTCCTCGAGCATCTCGAGCACGGCCTCGTTCGCGCCGCCGTGCGCCGGACCCCAAAGCGCCGAGACGCCCGCTGAGATCGCGGAGTACGGGTTCGCGCCGGTGGAGGCCGCAAGGCGGACGGTCGAGGTGCTGGCGTTCTGCTCGTGATCGGCGTGCAGGATCAGCAAGAGGTCGAGCGCCTGGGCGGCGAGCGGATCGATGTGATACGGCTCGCAAGGCACGGCATAGAACATGTGCAGCAGGTTGCTGCAGTAGTCGAGATCGTTGCGCGGATAGATGAACGGCTGCCCCAGCGCCCGCTTGTACGCCGCCGCCGAGATCGTCGGCAGCTTGGCGATGATGCGGTGCATGAAGATCTCGCGGTGCCGCGGGTTATGGATGTCCATCGAGTCGTGATAGAAGGCCGACATCGAGGCCACGATCGCGCTCACCATCGCCATCGGATGCGCGTCGTAGTGGAAGCCGTTGTACATGCGCAGCAACGACTCGTTGATCATCGTGTGCCGCTGGATGCTCACGGTGAAATCCGCGAGCTGCTTCGAATCCGGCAGTTCGCCGTAGTTCAGCAGGTAAGCGACCTCGACGAACGAACTCTGCGCCGCGAGCTGCTCGATGGGATAGCCGCGATAGAGCAGCACGCCCGCATCGCCGTCGATGTAGGTGACCTTGCTCTCGGTGCTCGCCGTGGCCATGAAGCCCGGATCGAAGGTGAAGACCCCGTGGTCCTTGTTGAGAGCGCCGATGTCGATGACATCAGGACCGACGGTGCCGGAGCGGACCGGCAGGGTGGATTTCTTTCCGGAGGCGGTGTCGAGCAGTTCGAAGGTCTTGGTGGCCATGGTGTCGAGTCGTCGTGTGGAATGATCGTGTGGGGTCGCCGTCGCTAACGCGCAACGGCGTGGTGGAAACTTGACACGAGAGCGTGACGGAATCAAGGCGGTGTGTTGCAGATCACCCGCTATCGGCTCACTCGACCACTTTGTAGAGGCTCCCCGGCTTCGGTACACCGTTCGGATAGAGCCCGTTGATGAGCTGCAGCTCTTCTTTCTGGAAGCGCTCGACCGGTACGGCCGCCGCATGGTCCTCGAGGCGCGTGCTCGCATCAGCGGTGCGGATCTTCACCCGGAACGGCTCCGCCAACGGGAACTCCGCGGGCTTCAGTCCCCGCAGCGTCTCGACCACAGACTTGAAGAGACCATCGGCCTCCGGCACGCCGCGGGCCGACGCGCGGCTCGCACCGGCGAAGAGATAGGCCGAATTACCGCGGTAAAGCACGGCCCACCGCACCGGCCCGGCGCCGTTGTCGAGCGGCGAGCCCGAGGAGGTGACGGCCGTGAAGCCCTGCATCCCGTTGGCGGTGAAGGATTCGGTGCTGCGCACATCCGCGCCCTTGAGCTTGGTGTAGAGGAACTCCCGCGGCCCCTGGGTGGGCGGCACGGCCTCGACCGTCACCTGCATGAAGGTGTCACGCGCCGGAGTGTAGGCGAGCAGCCGATCGCGCTGGTTGTCGAGTGTCCAACCGCGTGGCACGGCGAGGGTGATGCCGAGTTCCGCGTGATAGAAGCGGTTGTCACGGACCAGGCCTTGGGCGCGGCTCGAACCGTAGGTCATGCCGTCGATGCGGCGCAGGTAGGCCTCGCGGTTGTCGATCCAGCCGCCCGTCGGCCCCTTCTCGAGCTTCGCCGAGGCCTTGGCCGCCTGGATGGCGCGGGCGTTGGGCGCGGGGTGCGACGAGAAGAGCCCGTGATAGACCCGCGGCTGGCGGCCTTCGGCGCGCGCACGATCGATCTCGAAGCGCTCGCCGCGCTTGAACATCTCGAACACCTCGGCCATCGCCTCGGGCCGATAGCCGGCGGCGGTGGAGAACAAGAGCCCGACACGATCGGCTTCCATTTCGTTCTCGCGGCCATAGCCTTGCATCCAGGCCTGCGCGCCGATGTTGGCGAGCTCCGCCACGGCAGCAGAACCGGTGTAGAGCGTCGCGGCGAGCGCGCCGAGCGAGGCGAGGATGCCCTGCGTCTGGCGCTTCTGCGGATGCTTCTGCGTGACATGCGCGATCTCGTGGCCGATCACCGAGGCGAGCTCGGCCTCCGAGTTCAGGTGCAGCAGCAGGCCGCGATGCAGATAGACGAAGCAGCAACCGGTGGTGAAGGCGTTGATGGAGTCGTCGTCGAGCACGACGAACACCCACTCGGCGTCCGGCAGCGTGCTGCGGCGCGCGATGCGCTGACCGAGTTCGTTGATGTAGTCCTGCAGCCCCTGATCGGCATAGACGCCATAGGCCTTCAGGATCTGCTCGTGCGCCTTACGCGAGGCGGAGCTGGTCTTCGCGGTCTGCGGGATCGCGATGGGCGCGGCCACGACCGCGAACGCGGCAAGAAGCGGGAGCAACAGGCGGCGCATGCGGGTGTTCATCGGTAGATGGGAGTGGCCCGCGCTACCAAAGTTCCCGGTCGGCGGGGGACCCCCGCGAGCGGTCTCAGCGCGCCGCAGCGGCGGCGTATTTCTTGCGGAACTTGTCGACGCGACCCGCGGTGTCGAGCATCTTCTGCTTGCCCGTGTAGAACGGGTGGCAGCTCGAGCAGACTTCGACCTGCAGGTCCTGGCCGAGGGTAGAGCGGGTCTTGAAGGTGTTCCCGCAAGAGCAAGAAACCTTGATTTCGGTGTATTCGGGGTGAACCGACGCTTTCATGGCCAGACTTCCGGGGCGTGCAGGAGAAAAACGGTCGCGCAGTCTAACGACAGGGCGGTGTGTTCACAAGCGCCGCTGAATCCGCGGGTCCTGCGGGGCGGGTCGTCTGTGGATAACTCTGTGGAGCCTTGACCAGAAAGTGATGGTTTTCCGCAGGGATTCCGGCTTTTCGTGCCGAACACCCATAAATTCAACTGGCATTTAATCCTTTATAATCAGTAATTTACATAAAATAATTTGACAAGCCAGTGAAGAAAACCATGTTTCTCGACATCGGATAAGGGTTTTTTCCCCGGCTGTGCATGATTGCTACCGCTTCAGGGCAGGAATTCCACCAATAGGTCGTTCAGGAAGTGCATTCCCCGAGGCGTGGGCCGGACACGCCCCGCCTCGATCTCCAGATGACCCGAGGCGATCGCCCGTTCGACCTGCGGGGCGACGGTCGACCAAGGCAGACCGGTACGCACCTCAAACAAGCTCCGTTCGATACCGCCGGTCAGCCGGAGCGCGTTCAGCATGAACTCGAACGGACGCTGCGCAAGGTCGACCTCGCGGACCTTCAGGGTCGCGGCGGGATCGCGTTGGTAGCGGCGCGGGTCGCGCACCTGCTCGGTGCGATGGATGCCGCGCACGCGCCCCGCTGCATCGAGCAGGCTCCGTTTGCCATGCGCGCCAGCGCCGAGCCCGAGATAGTCACCGAACCGCCAGTACACGAGGTTGTGTACGCACTCGCGCCCGGGCCGCGCATAGGCCGACACCTCGTAGCGCGCGTAACCCGCCACGTCGAGGCGCGACTGGCAACCTTCGAGCATGCGTTCGGTGTTCTCGTCGTCGGGAAGCGCGGGCGGCGGTTTCGCGGCGAACGGCGTACCGGGCTCGAGCGTGAGGTGGTAGTGCGAGACCTGCGCCGGCGCAAGCGAGAGCGCCGCCTCGATATCCGCGATCGCGCCCGCAGCGTCCTGCCCCGGCAGGCCGTACATCACATCAAGGTTGAAGTTCGCGAGCCCTGCGGCGTGCAGTTCCGCAGCGGCGATGCGCGTCTCGTCGGCGGCGTGGATGCGGCCGAGCTTGCGCAGTTGGGCGTCGTCGAAGCTCTGCGCGCCGAGCGACACACGGTTCACGCCCGCCGCCGCGTACTCGGTGAAACGCCCACGCTCGATCGTGCCGGGGTTCGCTTCCATGGTGATCTCCACGTCCGGCGCGAACGGCAACGCCGCGCGCAGCATCGCGAGCACCTCACCGATGGCCTGCGGCGAGAACAGGCTCGGCGTGCCGCCGCCCAGGAACACCGACACCACGGACCGCGTGTCCTGCGCGAGGGGCGAGGCGAGCTGGTGCTCGAGGTCGCGCCGCAGCGCATCGAGGTACTGCCGCTCGGGGACGGCATCTTTCAAGGCATGCGAGTTGAAGTCGCAGTACGGGCATTTGCTCACGCACCACGGGAAATGCACATAGACCCCGAACGGGGGTGCGGTCATGACGCCTGCCAGGCGGCGAGCAGCGCGCGCAGGGCCGCGGCGCGATGGCTGTGGAGGTTCTTGGCGGCGGCGTCGAGCTCGGCGACGCTGCGACCACCGAACTGCGCGTCGCGCGGTGCCAAGACCGGGTCATACCCGAAACCGCCCGTGCCGCGCGCCGCCCCGAGGATGTGTCCTTCCCAGGTCCCCTCGCCGACCACCGGCGAAGGATCGTCCGCATCGCGCACCAGCACGATGCAACAACGGAAGCGCGCCGTGCGCTCGGCCTCCGGCACACCCTCGAGCGCCGCGAGGAGCTTGCGCCAGTTGGCCTCGTCGCGGGGCATCGTGGCGACGAGGTCCTCGGCGTAGCGTGCCGAACGCACACCGGGCGCGCCGCCGAGCGCATCGACCTCGAGCCCGGAATCATCCGCCATCGCCGGCAAGCCCGAGTGGCGCGCCGCGTAGCGGGCCTTGAGCAGCGCGTTGGCGAGGAAAGTGTCGCCGGTCTCCTCGGGCGGTTCGATGCCGAATGCGGACTGCGGCTCGAAGGCGAACCCCGCGGGCGCGAGCAGCGCACTGAACTCGCGCAGCTTTCCGGCGTTGCCGGTGGCGAGCACGATGCGACGCAGTGTCATCTTTTCTTGGGAGATGGCGGCGGCAACGCAAGCGGCACGGCGAGCGCCTCGGCCTGCGCGGCATGCAGGCGCGCGATGCCCTCGCTGGCAAGCGTCAGCAGCGCGTCGAGTTCGTCGCGCCGGAACGCGTGGCCCTCGGCCGTGCCCTGGACCTCGACGAACGCGGCGCCGTCCTTCATGACCACGTTCATATCGGTCTCGGCCTGCGAATCCTCGGCGTAATCGAGGTCGAGCAGCGGCACGCCGCCGCAGATGCCGACCGACACCGCGGCCACCTGCCCGTGCAGCGGCGAGGTCGCGAGCGCACCGCGAGCGACGAGCGCCGCGCAGGCGTCGACCAGGGCGACATAGGCGCCGGTGATGGCCGCGGTGCGCGTGCCGCCATCGGCCTGCAGCACATCGCAGTCGAGCGTGACCGTGCGCTCGCCGAGCGCGCTCATGTCCATCACCGCGCGCAGACTACGACCGATGAGCCGCTGGATCTCCTGCGTGCGGCCCGTCTGCTTGCCCTTGGCGGCTTCGCGCGGCGAACGGGTGTGCGTGGCGCGTGGCAGCATTCCGTACTCCGCCGTCACCCAGCCCTGACCGCGACCGCGCAGGAAACCGGGCACGCCGTCCTCGATGCTCGCCGTGCACAGCACCCGCGTATCGCCGAAGGACACCAGCACCGAGCCTTCGGCATGGCGGGTGAAGGCGCGGACGAAGGTCACAGGGCGGAGCGCGTCTGCGGCTCGGCCGCTCGGTCGGATGAACATGCTGGGGGCCTCGGGGGCGTGGGGGCTTGAGGGCGTGGACTGGGGCGTCGGCTACACTGGGCGCTTTATACACTCCGCCCCGTATCCACGCGAGACACACCGATGATCCACAGCATGACCGGCTTCGCGCGGCGCGAGGCCAGTGGCCCTTGGGGCCAACTGACCTGCGAGGTGCGCAGCGTCAACCACCGTTATCTCGAACCGGGGTTCCGGTTGCCGGAGGAACTGCGCGGCCTCGAAGGGGAGCTGCGCCAGACGCTGCCGAAGCTGCTGCGCCGCGGCAAGGTCGACTGCACCGTGCATCTGCGCGCCACCCGCGAAGCCGAGCGTGAGCTGCAGGTCGACGAAGCGACGCTCAAGCGCGTGCTTGAGCGGGTACGCGACATCGCCTCGCGGGCGGGCGGGACCGCCGTCTCGCTCGATCCGATCGACGTGTTGCGCTGGCCCGGCGTGCTGCAGGACAGCGCGCCCGACAACGACGCCCTCGCCGCCGCCACGCGCGCGCTGTTCAAGGACAGCGTGCACGAGCTCGTCGCGATGCGCGCCCGTGAAGGGGAGCGGCTTCGCGAACTCGTGCTGCAGCGTTGCGAGGCGCTCGTCGGCCTGATCGGATCGGCCCGCGCCCAGCTGCCCGAACTGCGCGACCGGGCGCACCATCGCCTACAGGCCCGGCTCGCCGAGCTCGGCACCACCGTCGAGGCCACGCGATTCGAGCAGGAGGTCGCGCTCTTGCTGCAGCGCGCCGATGTGGACGAGGAGCTCGACCGTCTCGATGCCCACCTCGCCGAGATCCGCCGCGTGCTCGATGGCGAGGAGGCCGGCGGGCGGCGGCTCGATTTCCTGATGCAGGAGCTGCACCGTGAAGCGAACACCTTCTCATCGAAGTCGCAGGAGCTCGACTCGACGCGCCTCGCGGTCGACATGAAAGTGCTGATCGAGCAGCTGCGCGAGCAAGTGCAGAACATCGAATGAGCGGCGGGCGCCTCTTCGTCATCGCCGCGCCCTCGGGTGCGGGCAAGACCAGCCTCGTGCGCGAACTGCTCGCGCGCGAACCGAACCTGCGCGTCTGCGTCTCGCACACCACGCGCAAGCAGCGACCGAACGAGGTCGACGGCCGCGACTACCACTTCGTCACGGCTGCCGCGTTCGAATCTTTGGTCGCCGCCGACGGCTTCCTCGAGTGGGCCAAGGTGTTCGACAACTACTACGGCACGAGCCGTGGCGCGCTCGCGGCCGCCTTCGGCGCCGGCCACGATGTGATCCTCGAGATCGACTGGCAGGGCGCGCGACAGGTGCGCGAGCGGACCCAGGACCCTGTCACCGACCAACCGGGCTGCACCGGCATCTTCATCCTGCCGCCCTCGCGGACCGCGCTCGAGGCCCGCCTGCGCGGCCGCGGCACCGACGACGACGCCGTGATCGCGCGGCGGCTCGCCGATGCGGTGGACGACATGACCCACCACGCCGAATTCGATTTCGTGGTCGTCAACGACGACTTCGGGCAGGCGGTCGCCGACCTGCAGGCCATCCTCGCCGGGCGCGGCGATGCGTTGCGTCGCGGTCGACGCGACCTCGCGCCCCTGCTCGCGGACCTGCTGGCGGACTGAACCGGCTGGCGGACACCCCCTCCGGTCGGCTATCATCACCGACCCGGTACGACTGCTCGCAAAAAGGCGCATCCCATGGCCCGAATCACCGTCGAAGACTGCCTCCAGAACGTCGACAACATCTTCCAGCTCGTGATCCTCGCGTCGAAGCGCGCCCGTCGCCTCTCCAACGGCGCGGAATCGCTCGTTCCTTGGGAGAACGACAAGGTGACCGTGGTGGCGCTGCGCGAGATCGCCGCCGGCCACATCACCCGCGACATGCTGCTCGAGCCGGAGCCCGAGCCGGAGCCGCCGCCGAGCCTGCTGCCGGACATCACGGAACCCGACCCGGGCTTCCGTGCGCCGCAGTACGGCCTCGGAGACTGATCCGGCCGCCACCGCGGAGGGGGACGCCGTGGATTACACCGACAGGCTGCTCGGGCTGCTGCCCGGCTCCCGCCGGACCCCGGGTCTCAAGGACCTCCTGAGCGCCGCCGGCGCCTACCTGCCCGCCGACCAGGTCGAGCGCATCCGCCAAGCGGCGGAGTTCGGTGCCGAGGCGCACCGTGGCCAGAAACGCAAGACTGGCGAGCCCTACATCGCCCATCCGGTCGCCGCCGCCGAGATCCTGGCGGAGCTGCGCGTCGATGCCGACACCATCGTCGCAGCGATCCTGCATGACGTCATAGAAGACACGCCGATCGCCAAAGAAGAGCTCGCAGCACGCTTCGGCGCGCCGGTCGCCGAGCTCGTCGACGGCGTCACCAAGCTCGACCAGATCCAGTTCAAGAGCCGCGAGGAAGCGCAGGCGGAGTCGTTCCGCAAGATGTTGCTCGCGATGGTGCGCGACCTGCGCGTGATCCTCGTGAAGCTCGCCGACCGGCTGCACAACATGCGGACCATCGAGGGCATGAGCACGGTCCGCCGCCGCGCGATCGCGCGTGAGACCCTCGATATCTACGCGCCGCTCGCCGAGCGCCTCGGCCTCTACGCCATGAAGCTCGAACTCGAGGACCTCGGCTTCCGGGCGCTCTATCCGCAGCGCTACCGCGTGCTCGAGAAAGCGCTCAAGCGCGCCCGCGGCAACCAACGCGAGTTCCTGACCCGTATCGCCACGCAGTTGGCCGAAGCGCTCAAGCGCGCCGGCATCGACGCCGAGGTCGACGCCCGCGAGAAGCATCTCTACAGCATCTACCGCAAGATGCTGCGCAAGCGCGTCGCGCTCAACGAGATCATCGATGTCTATGGGCTACGCGTCATCGTCGAAGGGCCTGACGCCTGCTACCGCGCGCTCGGTGTGGTGCATGCGGCGTTCCGGCCGATGCCCGGACGATTCAAAGATTATGTCGCGATCCCGCGTGTCAACGGCTACCAGTCGCTGCACACCACGCTGTTCGGGCCGAACGGCCTGCCGATCGAGGCGCAGATCCGCACCCGCGACATGCACCTCGTCGCCGAGTCGGGCATCGCCGCGCATTGGAAATACAAGGCCGGCGAACCGGGCAGCGGCGCAGGCCCTGCGCAGGCGCGCGAATGGCTCACGAACCTCGTCGCGATGCAGGAGAGCGGCTCCTCCGAGGAGTTCCTCGAGAGCGTCCGGGTCGATCTCTACCCCGACAAGGTCTATGTGTTCACGCCCAAGGGCCGCATCCTGCGCCTGCCACGCAACGCGACCGTGGTCGATTTCGCCTACGCCGTGCACACCGACGTCGGCAACCGCTGCGTCGCCGCCAAGATCGACCGGCGCCTCGCGCCGCTGCGCACCGAGCTGCGCAACGGTCAGACGGTCGAGATCATCACCTCGCCGGGTGCCATCCCGAATCCGGCATGGGTCAACTTCGTCGTCACCGCCAAAGCACGCGCCGCGATCCGTCAATACCTGAAGGGTCTGCGCCGCTCCGACGCGATCGAGCTCGGCCAGCGCCTGATCAACCAATCGCTCGCGGAGCTGCGCCTGTCGCTCAGCGACATCACGCCCATGGGGCTCGCCGCGACGGCCAGCGAGCTCGGCATGGCCGATGCCGACGAACTCTTCGAGAAGGTCGGTCTCGGCGAGCGTCTCGCGCCGCTGATCGCGCACCGTCTCGGCTCCTCGGCGACGGCAGCGGCCGGCGCGGAGGGTGACGAGGACGCCGCGGGCGCTCCGCCTGCGCCGCTCGCGATCGCAGGCACCGAGGGCATGCTCGTGACCTACGGACGCTGCTGTTACCCGGTCCCGGGCGATCCGATCATGGCCTTCCTCACCGTCGGGCGCGGTATCACGGTGCACCGCGAGGAATGCGCCAACGTCGAGGACTACCGGCGACACCCCGAAAAATGGCTGTCCGTCACCTGGGCGCCGGACGGTGCCAGGCAGTTCGTGTCGGGCCTGCGGCTCGAAGTGGCCAACCGCGTGGGCGTGCTCGCGGCCGTGGCCGCCGCGATCGCCGGCACCAACACCAACATCGACAATGTCGAGCTGCATGAACGCGACAGCGAGACCTCCGAACTCATGTTCGAGGTACGGGTGCGCGATCGGCGGCACCTCGCCCAGGTGATGCGCGTGGTGCGGCGCATGCCCGATGTGCTGCGCCTGTCGCGTACACTGGCGACCCGGTCCCGAGACGAATGAGGAATCCGACATGACCCGCCAGATCATCAGCACCCCCGACGCACCAGCCGCCATCGGCACCTACTCCCAGGCCGTGCGCGTCGGCCCCATGGTCTACATCTCCGGACAGATCCCGCTCGATCCGGTCACCGGCCAATTGGTCACCGGCGACATCGAGCTGGAGATCCGTCGCGTGTTCGACAACCTCAAAGCCGTCGCCGCCGCCGCAGGCGGGTCCTTGGCGCACGCTGTGCGTGTCACCATCTACCTCACCGATCTCGGCAACTTCGGCAAGGTCAACGAGATCATGGCGCAGTACTTGCCGCAGCCCTGGCCGTCGCGGGTCACCGTCGGTGTCTCGCAGCTGCCGCGAGGCGCACGCGTGGAGATCGACTGCATCCTCCACCTCGACTGACGCGACGGGGCGCCGCCCTCGCCGCCCGTGAGCGATGCGCAATGAGCGAGCCTCGATGAGCGAGCCGCGCGAGCAACGACCCGTCACCGCACTGCGCGGCGTCGGCGAGGCGCTCGCTGCGCGCTTGACCGTCCTCGGCGTCGAACAGGTGCAGGATCTCCTCTTCGTGCTGCCGACGCGCTACGAAGACCGCACCCGCGTACTGCCGATCGGCGGCCTCGTCGGCGGCACCCGCGGCGTGGTGGAGGGCGAGGTACAGCTCACCGAGATCACCTTCCGTCGTCGTCGGCAGCTGTTGTGCCGCATCGCCGACGGTTCGGGCTTCCTGACGCTGCGTTTCTTCCATTTCTCCGCTGCGCAGCAGCAAGGCCTCGCGCGCGGGACACGCATCCGCTGCTTCGGCGAGGTACGCCGGGGTCCGATCGGCCTCGAGATGGTGCATCCCGAATACCGGCGCGTCGCGCCCGACGAACGACCGCCGGAGGATGCGCTGACGCCGATCTATCCGATGACCGAAGGCGTGACACAGGGTCGGTTGCGGATGCTGATCGGCGAGGCGCTTCGCGAACTCGAGACCGCGGGGGTGCGCGACTGGCTGCCGCCAGGGTTGCCGCTGCCGCCCGGATTACCGTCGTTGCGCGACGCCCTGCGCTTCGTGCACCGGCCACCGCTCGACGCACCGCTCGATGAGCTCGACGCGGGCAGCCATCCCTCTCAGCAGCGGCTCGCCTTCGAGGAACTGCTCACACACCAGGTGGTGATGCGGCGGCTGCGCGCCGACGCACACCAAGACCCCGCTTGGCCGCTCGCCGATCCCGCCGGGCTCGAGGCCCGCTTCGTCGCCAGCCTGCCGTACGCGCTCACCGGCGCGCAGCGGCGCACGCTCACCGACATCGACACCGACCTCGCGCTCGACCAGCCGATGGTCCGCCTGGTGCAGGGCGATGTCGGCAGCGGCAAGACGGTCGTCGCAGCGGCAGCGGCGGCGCGCGCCGTGGGCAGCGGTCGGCAAGCGGCCCTGATGGCGCCGACCGAACTGCTCGCCGAACAGCACCGGCGCAACTTCGAAGCCTGGTTCCGCCCGCTGGGGGTGACCGTGGCATCGGTGAGCGGCTCACAACCGGCGCGTACCCGTCGCAGCGCCCTGGCACTCGTGGCCTCCGGCGAAGCGCAGGTGGTGGTCGGCACCCACGCACTCTTCCAGGACGGACTGGAGTTCCACGACCTCGCGTTGGTGATCGTCGATGAGCAGCACCGCTTCGGCGTACAACAAAGGCTGCGACTCGCGCAGAAGGGCGAGCGCGAGGGGCGCTTGCCGCACCAATTGATCATGACCGCGACGCCCATCCCGCGCACGCTCGCGATGACCGCCTATGCCGACCTCGATGTCTCGGCGATCAACGAGCTGCCGCCCGGACGCACTCCGGTGCGCACCGTGGTCGCGGCCGAGACCCGACGTCACGAAGTGGTGGCGCGCATCGAAGCCGCCTGCGGCGAGGGCCGGCAAGCGTACTGGGTCTGTCCGCTGATCGACGAATCCGAGGAGCTGCGCTGCCAAGCCGCCGAGGAGACCGCTGCGACGCTCACCGCTGCCTTGCCGGGCTTGCGCGTAGGGTTGGTGCATGGCCGCATGCCACCACGCGCCAAGGACGCGGCGATGCTCGAGTTCCAGGCGGGCCGCATCCAGCTGCTCGTCGCCACCACCGTGATCGAGGTGGGCGTCGATGTGCCGAACGCCACGCTGATGGTGATCGAGAACGCCGAGCG
>DBCG01000118.1:18329-18731 GCA_002292945.1 Proteobacteria bacterium UBA964
CAGCTGCATCAACTGCGCGGCCGGGTCGGTCGCGGCGCGCACGAGAGCGGCTGTGTGCTGCTCTATCGCGCACCGCTCGGTCCGCTCGCACGCGCGCGGCTCAACGCCATCCGCGACACGAACGACGGGTTCACCATCGCCGAGCGCGACCTCGAACTGCGCGGCCCGGGCGAGCTGCTCGGCACCCGTCAGACCGGCCTCGCACGGATGCGGGTCGCTGACCTCGTGCGCGATGCGGCGATGCTGCCGCTCGTGCAAAAGGCCGCCGAAGCGCTGCTCGAGCGCCATACAGATAGAATCCCTCCCCTCACCGCCCGCTGGATCGGCAACGACGACAGATATGGCCGCATCGGTTGACCCCGCAGCCCCTGTACACGCCTCGGCCCTGCCACCGGCCCTGCC
>DBCG01000118.1:18762-20175 GCA_002292945.1 Proteobacteria bacterium UBA964
CCGGCTGCCTTGTGGTTGCCGGGCAGCGCACTCGGCTGCTACGAGTCCGACGCCATGCGCCGCGACTGGCTGCTGACACCGGGACTGCTCACGCAGCGCATCCGCGAGGCCGCAGGTCCGCGCTTCGCGATGAATGTGCTGCATGAAGGCGCCGCCTGCGCCGATGGAACCCATGTGCGCGAGATCGACATGCGCTGCGGGGCGGAGGTCTGGCTGTTCGCTCACACACGCGTGCCGGCCGCGACGCTCGCCGCGCAGCCCTGGCTCGGTTCGATCGGTACACGCACGCTCGGCGAGGCGCTCGCGGCGCACGACACCACGCTCGAACGCGAGCCGCTCTGCTTCGCGATGTTCGGTGCCGACGCTTGGCTCGTCGGCCGGGCGCTTGAGCATGCCCGACTGCCCGCGCAAAATCTTTGGGTGCGATACTCGGCGTTCCGTGCAGGGGGCGCGCCTTTCGATCTCTACGAAGTGTTCCTGCCCGGCATGGGTGGCCACGCATGAAGCCGGCGTTGCGCCGCCGCCTGCGCGAGTACGCGCTGCTGATGCGGCTCGACCGGCCGATCGGCATCCTGCTGCTGCTCTGGCCGACGCTTTGGGCGCTCTGGATCGCCGCAGGCGGCCGGCCCTCGGGCCTGCTGCTCGGGGTCTTCGTGCTCGGTACCGTGCTCACCCGCTCGGCAGGCTGCATCATCAACGACCTGCTCGACCGTGACATCGACCCGTTCGTGCAACGTACGCGCGAGCGGCCGCTCGCGTCGCGGCGTGTGTCCCCGCAGGAAGCGCTCGTGCTGTTCGCGGTGCTGATGCTCTGCGCGTTCGGGCTCGTGCTGCTGCTCGATGCGACCACCGTGCGCCTTGCGTTCGTGGCGGCGGCGCTGATGGTCTCGTATCCGCTCTTCAAGCGGTTCTTCCCGGCGCCGCAGGCCTGGCTCGGCGTCGCTTTCGGCTGGGCCGTACCGATGGCGTTCATGGCGACCCTCGGTGCCATCCCGCGCGTGGCGTGGTTGTTGTTCCTCGTGACCGTGGTGTGGGCCTGTATCTACGACACACTGTATGCGATGGCCGACCGCGAGGATGACCGCCGCCTCGGAGTGCGTTCGACCGCGCTGCTGTTCGGCAGCATGGATCTGCTCGCTGTCGGCTGTCTGCAAGGGCTGATGATCTTCGGGCTGTGGCTCGTCGGCCAACAAGCCGGCTTCGGTCTCGCATGGCTCGCCGGCCTCGTTGCGGCGACGGCGCTGTTCATCTGGCAGTTATGGATCGCGCGCGATCGAGAACCGGCCGAGTGCCTGCGTGCGTTCCGCCTCAACAACCTGGTCGGTATGGCGGTCTTCGCCGGCGCCGTGGTCGATCACGCGCTGCGCACGAACTGACCCGCGACGCCGGGCGGCCGCCACCACCCACACGCCC
>DBCG01000013.1 GCA_002292945.1 Proteobacteria bacterium UBA964
CCGCCTCGACGAGACGCCGAAATCGGCGCAGGACTTGGGGCAAGACACGGCCTTTGCGACCCTCGCGACGCTCGATGATGCCCTGGAGGCCGTCGCCGCCGCTGCCACCACCGAATCGGCCGGCGCGCCGCGGGTGCTGAGCCTCGGGCGCAGCCTCTACGGCGAGGTCCCCGCGCATGCGACCGAGATCGCAAGTGTGCTGCGACGGCATCGCGGCGAGGGTCCGCTACTGATCGTGGCGGGCGGCGAGCCGGTGTTGCGGGTGCAGGGCGACGGTCGCGGCGGACGCGCGCAGGAGCTGGCGCTGCGGCTTGCGGTGGCGCTCGAGGGCGTGCCGGGCCTCACAGTGCTGGTCGCGGGGACGGACGGCCGCGACGGCCCCACCGAGGCCGCAGGCGGCTTCGCCGATGGCGGCACGCTGGCGCGTGCGCGCGCGGCCGGTTGCGACCCGCTCGCCGCGCTCGCCGACAACGATTCGAACCGGGCGCTCGCCGCCGCCGATGATCTTTTCATCACGGGGCCGACCGGAACGAATGTCGCGGACCTCGTGGTCGCGTGGGTGGACGGGCGATGACGGACGCCCGTCGTCAGTCGTCGGCAGGTGTCGACGGCCAGAGCAGCAGGCGTCGGTCGCCGATCCGCAGATCCTGCTGCTTCGGCGCGAGCGCGCCGAAGTCACCCCGTCGCAGTGCCGCGCGCAGATCCTCGTTGCTCACGCTGTCGTAGAGCAGACGACCGCTCGAGCGCAGCGTCCACGCATCGCCCGCGCCGACGGTGAACAGCCAGTAATGGTTGACGTCATCGTTCACCAAAAGCGCATCGGGCACGCCATCGGCGTCGAGATCTGTCCGCAGCAGCATCATGCGTCGTACGGCGCCGAGAATCTTGTCCGTGCCGCGGGCGGCGCGCAGCGCGGTCTGCAGACCCGGTTCCAAGGCCGCTGAGGCGGGCTGTCGTTCGATGCGCGAGAGCCAGTCGTCGAAGTCGTCGCCGCGGGGGTCCGTGGGCTGCTGTGCTGCGAGGGCTGCGGTGCGCAGCGCTGTGGAGCCGCCTTGGGCGCTCGTCAACCGGGCGATCTGGTCGAGGCGCATGCGTCCCGATGCCCCCGCTTCCCGGCCCAGGAATCGCAGCGCCGCATCCCGCGCCTTGTCGTCCGCAGCGCTGAGTGCGCGACGCGCTTGGCTGTCGATCGAGAGCCGAAGCGGATCGGCGAGCGGCGTGAGGCTCGAGAGCAGCGCCGCGAGCAACACGAGCGCGATCACGATGTTCACCCGTCCCATCCGCGCGAACCATGCACCCGGCGACCAGGCGGCGATGCTGTAGCCGATGGCGTAGGTGAGCGCGGCGGCTGCCGTGATGAAACCCCAATAGCGCGTCGGTGTGAGTCCGAAGGTCGCGGTCCGCACGGCGAGCGAATAGAGGGCGGTCAGCGCGATCACGATCAGCAGCGGCGGCACGACACGCAGGGCAAACTCGATGACGCGGCCATAACCCGGCGGCTCCTGTCCGGATTGGTAGGCGGCGTTGAGCAGCAGCACGGTGATCGCCACCAGCCACAGCAGCCACGTCGCCTCCATCACTTTTTGCCCCTCGGCGAGCAGCGCCGGGAGTTTGGGAAACAGCGCGAGCGTGAAGGCGATGACGATGAGACCCGCGAGCGGCGCCAGCCACTTCAAGAGGTTCAGCACCTGCCGCAGCAGCCCGTCGATCATCCCGGCCGAGGCACCGATGAGGTGGATCGCGATCGTGCCGACAAGCGCTGTCGCCGGGAAGACGAAGCGTGGGTCGCTGATGAACTCGCCGACCGCTTCGATGCCCAGCAAGCCGAACAACACCCCGGCGAGGCCCATCAACAACCAGAACACGCCGGTGAAGAGCGCGGCCTCTGCGAGGGTGAGCGCGCCGCGCCAAGTAAGATCGAAGAGCGCCGGGTAGGGGCCGCTCCAGCGGCCCTCGGTGAGCCGCAGCTTGAGCAGCGGCATCGCCAGCGCCCAGGCGAGGATCAGCGGGAGGATGAAGCCAGCGATCACATCCCCCTCGGCGTCACCCGCTGCGACATGGGCCGCGGCGTACAGCGCTGCGCTCACAGCGATGAACACCGCGCCCCCGATCAGCGCTGCCTGCAGCAGCCGATGGCGGAGGAACGGCCAGAAGAGATGCACGGTGATCGGCAGCAGCAGTGCGAGCAGCGTCAGCGGCAGCAACGCGCGAGGGTCGGTCCCGGGCCATCGCTCTGCGTCGACCGACCAGAAGAGCGACCAGAGGAGGAGGCCTTGCAGCAGTGCGAGGGCGATCGCTGCGCGCGGCAGGCCGGGGTTCGGATCTCGGGGGGTGCCGGTCATGCGATTGAGTGTAGCCCGATGTGCGCCGCCCGTCGTCAGTCGTCGCGCGGCTCCGGTCGAGTCCAGAGCCAAGTGGCGAGCCCGGCGAGACCCGC
The DNA here is from genome assembly GCA_002292945.1 of Proteobacteria bacterium UBA964. GTDB lineage: Bacteria > Pseudomonadota > Gammaproteobacteria > Steroidobacterales > Steroidobacteraceae > UBA964. The sequence continues at coordinate 2,438 of DBCG01000013.1, forward strand.
CGCCACCCCCAACACCGGCACGGTCGGCCCGAAGAGCCACAACGAGATCGCGACGCTCGCCGCCATGCCGATCGCCGCAAGCCACTTGCCACGCCTCGAGACCCGACCGCCATCTTCCCAGTTGCGCAGCGGTGCCCCGAACCGCGGGTGCGCGATCAGACGCTCACGCCAGTGCGGCGCCCCGCGGCTGAACGCCCACGCCCCGACCAGCAGGAACACGGTGGAGGGCAGCAGCGGGATGAAGGCGTTGATGATCCCGACGGTGACGCTGATGAGCCCGAGCGCCCGCCACAGCCAGATGCCTGGCGGTGTGCGCTCAGCGGTCGATCGGTCGCGTGGGTCGAGGGGGGGTACGGACATCGGGCCGCCATGATAAATGC
>DBCG01000100.1:0-2925 GCA_002292945.1 Proteobacteria bacterium UBA964
GGTGCCGGTCGGTCGCTATCTCGGTACGAACGATGCCATCGATCTGCGCCTCGTCACCGGCGGTCGGGTGCGAGCGATCCTGACCGCCGATGGCGTGTTCCGGTCGAACAATGCCGTGCTCACGGGCGGCAGCCTCGATGGCATGCCGATCGGCGCGACCACGCGTTCGACCGGCGCCTTCACCGGTGTCGCGGTCACCAATACCCTGACCGCGGGGACTTCGGTGGTGACGCCCTTGATCGCCAACAGCGGCAACATCGCCCTGACCGCCACCAACGGCGCGATCTCGTTGTCGACGATCGGCACCGACCCGCAGGGCATCACCTTCTCGGCGGGCGGCAACAACACCATCGCCTTCCGTACCGACGACCGCGAGCGGCTGCGCATCGTCGGCGGTCAGCTCAGCCCGATCGTCATCGGCGGTGCGGCAGCCATCGAGAACTCGATGCTGCAGATCAATACCACCCAGGACTCCACGGCGGGACTGCTGGTTGTGGGTACCGCGGCCTCGACCGGCGACCTGCTGCGGGTCGGCGTCGCCAATGTCTCGGATCCCTCAGATCCGATCCCGGTGCTGCGCGCACGCCGCACCGGTGTGAGCATCGCCACGCTCGTGCCCGGTACCACGGCGTTGGCCGTCAACGGCAGCACAGCGCTGACCGGCGCGCTTACCGTGAGCGAGAGCGCGACCTTCAGCACGCTGGCCGGCACGGCGAACAGCTCTCTCGGCAGCAACGACCGCGTGGTGTTGTCGAACGAAGACGGTGTGATCTCCCAGGTCACACCGGAAGGCCTCGTGGCGGACTACGCCTGGGCGCTGACCGGCAACCCCATCACTGCGAGCGGGGGCGGCCTCGGCGACGCGCCGACCGGTAAGTACCTCGGCACCACCAGCAACAACGACCTGCGCTTGGTCACGAACGGCTTGGTGAGGGCGATCGTCACGCGCGGCGGTGAGTTCCAGTCCAACAGCGTGGCCTTGGGTGGCGGAGCCATCAACGCCACCAGCATCGGTGCGAGCAGCCGCGCCTCGGGTGCGTTCACGACCTTGGCCGCCAACTCGGTGGTCAACGCGCCCGGCATGACGGGCAGCTCGCTCGGCTTCACGGCGAGCAACGGCGACATCGGTCTCACCGCCAACAACGGCCGCATCGCCCTCACGGCGCGGGGCGCGGCCAGCCCGGTTCTGTTCTCCACCCGCCCCCTCGACGACGATGTTGAGCGTATGCGCATCACGCCCGACGGCCTGATCGGCATCGGCACGGGCATCCCAACGGCGCAGTTGCAGGTCGAGACCGCGGGGGACGATGTCGTCGGTCTCGCCGTCAACGGCACCGCGAGCACCAGCGGATCGGCGCTGCTGTCGGTGAACCGCGGCGGCACCTCGCTGCTGAGCATCGGTCGCACCGCCTCGACCGTCGGCACCACGCTCACCGTCAGCGGTACCACCAGCGTCCCGGCGCTCAATGCCTCGGGCACGGTCACCTTCGGCACGCTCGGTGGCGCCGCGAACAACAGCCTCTGGGGCGATCGCGTGGTCGTCGCCAATTCGAGCGGCCAGCTCTATCAGATCGCGCGCAGCGCGCTCGTCACCGCCTCGGCCTGGGGTCTGCGCGGCAACGCCAACACCACGGCCGACGATTTCCTTGGCACCACCGACGAAGCGGATCTGCGTTTCGGCACCAACGGCGCCACCCGCGCGACCCTGACCTCGGGTGGTGAGTTCCAGATCGCCGATGTCGCGATCGCGAGCGGCACCATCGAGAGCACGACCATCGGCCTCAACGCGCCCGCCGCGGCGCAGTTCACGACGGCGGTCGCGGGCACCTCCGTTACCACGCCGCTGTTGCGCAACGCCGGTGCGTTGGCGCTCACCACCACGGACGGCAACCTGTCGATCAACGCCGGCGGGCTCAACCGCATCACCGCCGCCACCAACGGCAGCGAGCGCCTGCGCATCGACGAAGACGGTCGGGTCTTCATCGGCGACCGTGACCTGAACGGTCCTGCCTTGATCGACCCCGCTAACGACTCGCTGCCGCAGTTGCAGGTCAATTCCGCTGCCGCGGTTTCGCCGGCTTTGGTCGCCCGCGGCTACCCCGGACAGGTCGCCAACATCCTCGAGGTGCAGGGCTACGATCTCGCCAGCAGCTCGTTCCAACGCGAACTCACGGTCAACGCGGCGGGTTCCGTCAACCTGCGCAGCCTGAGCGGACCCACCAACCCGGTGGTCACGGTCGGCGACCGGCTCGTCGTCTCCAACGCGCAGGGCCGCCTGATGCAGGTGGACACGGTGAAGCTCATCACGGCGACCACCTGGGGTCTCACCGGAAACGCCGTCATCACGCAGCCCGGCACGCTCGGTTCCGCGCCGACCGGCAACTTCCTCGGCACCACCGACAGCCGCGATGTCGGCTTCGTGACCAACAACCTGATCCGCGCGATGATCGATTCGGGCGGCACCTTCCGCACGGCCGGCAACCTGGTCGCCAACGGTGTCACCGTGGGCCGCGGCAAGGACGCCATGGCGGGCAACACCGCGGTCGGCACCAATGCGTTGGTGAGCAACAACGGCGGCGACGAGAACTCCGCGTTCGGCGCCGACGCGCTGCGCCTCAACACGCTCGGCGAGCGCAACACCGCGATGGGCGTACGTGCGATGCAGGGCAACTTCGTCGGTCTCAACAACACCGCGATCGGCGTCGACGCGCTGCGTGAGAATTTCGACGGTAGCGGTAACGTGGCGCTCGGCTTCGAGGCCGCCTACAGCGAGGCGGGCAGCAACCGCCTCTACATCGCCAACAGCCGCAACAGCAACCTGATCGTCGGCGACTTCGCCAACGGCCGCGTGCTCGTCAACGCCGGCAGCACCCCGCCCGCCACGCTCGGCGCGGCGCTGCAGGTGAACACCGTCAACACCGGCGA
>DBCG01000100.1:3127-3830 GCA_002292945.1 Proteobacteria bacterium UBA964
CGACCCTCAACGGCGCGACACAGATCAACAACACGCTGACCGTGACCGGTGCCACCTCGCTCGGCAGCAACCTGACCGTCGCCGGCAACGGCACGATCACCGGTGCGCTCGATGTGACCGGCACCACGCGCCTGCGTAACACCGTTCAGGTGGATGGCGCGACCACGATCAGCAACACGCTGAATGTCACCGGGAACACGACGCTCGGTGGCACGCTGGGTGTCACCAGCACGGCGACCGCATCGAAGTTCGTCCCGACCGGTAATGTCGCCGCGGGCAACGGCATGTACCTGCCGACGGCCGACGAGGTCGCCTTCAGCACCAACGGTGCTGAGCGGCTGCGCCTCGACAACAACGGTAATGTCGGCGTCGGCACCAACGACCCGCAGTTCCGTCTCGATGTGAACGGTAACTTGCGCGCGGTCGGTCCGGCGACGCTCAGCGACACGCTCGCGGTCGCTGGCGCTGCCACGTTGAGCAGCACGCTCGCGGTCACCAGCACCGCGTCAGCCGCCAAGTTCATCCCGACCGGCGGCACCGCTGCGGGCAACGGCATGTACCTGCCGGCGGCCAACACGCTCGGCTTCAGCGCGGGCGGAACCGAGCGCATGCTGGTCACCGCGACGGGCGTCGGCATCGGCATGACGCCGGCTCGGGTCTTGGATGTGGCCGGCACCTTCGGTGCGACCGGCGCGGCGACCTT
>DBCG01000100.1:3928-4184 GCA_002292945.1 Proteobacteria bacterium UBA964
CGGGTGTCACCACGCTGAGCAACTTGGGTGCCTCGCTCAACAGCAGCATGGGCGGCAACGACCGCATCGTCGTCACCAACAACACGGGTGTGCTCAACAACGTGTCGGTGGCGGGCCTCGTCACGGCCAATGCCTGGGGGCTCAGCGGCAACGCCATCGGCGCCTCGGGCGACGGCAACAGCAACCTCAACGGCGCCCCGGTCGGCAGTTACCTCGGCTCCACCAGCTCGCAGCCGCTGCAGTTCGTCGCCGGCAA
>DBCG01000049.1:0-417 GCA_002292945.1 Proteobacteria bacterium UBA964
GAAGGCGCACCCCGACGTGTTCAATGTATTGCTGCAGGTGCTCGATGACGGGCGGCTGACCGATGGGCAGGGTCGCACGGTCGACTTCCGCAACACCGTGATCATCATGACCTCGAACCTCGGTTCCCAGGTCATCCAGGAGCACGCGGGCGAGAAGAACTACACCCGCATGAAGTCCGCGGTCATGGAGATCGTCACGCAGAGCTTCCGGCCCGAGTTCATCAACCGCATAGACGACATCGTGGTCTTCCACCCGCTCGGTGCGGCGCAGATCCGCGCCATCGTCGACATCCAGCTCGGCCAACTGCGTCGCCGGCTGATGGAACGCGGCATGGAGCTCGTGCTCGACGATGCGGCGCGCGACCTCTTGGGCGAGGCTGGCTTCGACCCGGTGTACGGCGCACGCCCGCTCAAGCG
>DBCG01000049.1:532-688 GCA_002292945.1 Proteobacteria bacterium UBA964
TTGTCCTTCGCGAAGCAGGTGGCCTGAGCACCGGGGCGCGGGGCAGAAGGCCGCGCTGCGGCTATACTCTAGCGATATGCCGTTCTACGAGTATCAGTGCCGCCATTGCGGCCATCAGACCGAGGTCATGCAGAAGATCTCGGCCGCGCCCTTGCG
>DBCG01000049.1:714-1020 GCA_002292945.1 Proteobacteria bacterium UBA964
AAGTGCCCTGCCTGCGGGCGTAACGGGCTCAGCAAGCTCATCTCCGCACCGGTGTTCCGCTTGAAGGGCGGCGGTTGGTACGAGACCGACTTCAAGGGCGACAAGGACCGCAAGCGCAACCTCGCGGGCGATGATGTGGCGCCCACTGCGAAGGACGACAAGCCAGCGGCGAAACCGGTTGAGCAGTCCGCCGAGAAGTCCGCCGGCAAGTCCACCGACAAGGCGCCGGCCAAGAAGGACAAGCCGGTCACCAAGCCTGCCCGCAAGCCAGCGCGCAGGGCGCCCGCCAAGGCCAAATGATCCGCC
>DBCG01000049.1:1081-22298 GCA_002292945.1 Proteobacteria bacterium UBA964
GACCACGCTCCGCCGCGCTCGCCACGGCGGCGAGCCGGCATTGGTCGGGCGGGGTGCCGTTGCACTGGATGGCCGACTGGGGCACGCCGTTCCCGCTGTCGGTCGAGTTCGCCGAAGGGGCGACGCTCACCGATGCGGACGGTCTGTCCTATTCGGACTTCTGTCTCGGCGATACCGGCGCGATGTTCGGCCACTCGCCCCCGTCGGTCGCTGCGGCGATCGCGGCCCAAGCCGCGCGGGGCCTGACCTGCATGCTGCCTGATGCGCGCGTTGCAGCGGTCGGGACGGCGCTCGCGGCGCGCTTCGGCTTGCCGCATTGGCAATTGGCACAGACCGCCAGCGACGCCAACCGTGCGGCGTTGCGTTGGGCGCGTGCGCTCACCGGACGGCCCAAGGTGTTGGTGTTCCACGGCGGCTACCATGGCATCGTCGAGGAGACGATGGTGCGCTTGCGCGGTGGCCGCACCGTGCCGCGCGAGGGGGCCGTCGGCCCAGCCTTCGACCCCGCCCTCGCAGCCATCGCGGTCGAGTTCAACGACCTCGAGGCGCTGCAGGCCGCGCTCGCAGGCGGTGAAGTGGCGGCCGTGATCGCCGAACCGGTGATGACCAACTGCGGGATGGTGCTGCCTGACCCGGGCTATCACGCCGCCCTGCGCGCGCTCACGCGCCGCCATGGCGTGCTGCTCGTGATCGACGAGACGCACACGCTCTCCTCGGGTCCGGGAGGCTACGCAGGTGAGCATGGGCTCGAGCCTGATCTATGGGTCTGCGGCAAGGCGATCGCCGGTGGTCTGCCTTGCGCGGCTTGGGGCATGAGCGCCGAGATCGAGGCCCGCCGCGCGGCCTTCCTCGCGCGGCGCGACGACGACGCCCGGCGGGCGGCCGACACCGGTCTCGCCCACGGCCATTCCGGCATGGGGACGACGCTCGCGGGCAACGCGCTCGCGATCGCGGCGCTCGAGGCGGCGCTGCGCGACCTGCACACGCCCGTAACCCATGCCGCGATGCGCGCAGGTGCCGAGCGTCTCGAGGCGTCGCTGACGGCGCTGTTCGCGGCGCGCAGGCTCGACTGGCATGTGTCGCGGGTCGGCGCCCGCGTCGAGTTCGGCTTCGGCCCTGCGCCTCGCAATGGCAGCGAGGCCGAGGCGATCATGGCGCCCACCGTCGAGCGGGCGCTGCGACTGTGGCTCATCAACCGTGGATCGCTGGTGACACCGTTCCACAATATGCTGCTCGCCGCACCGACCCTGCAGCATGAGGCGATCGATCGCTTGTGCGCGGGCATCGACGGGTTCCTGGACGAGGTCCGACCATGACCGTATCCGCAGATGAGTTGGCGGCGTTCCGCTCGGCCCACCCCGACATCGAAGCGGTGCAGTTGTTCCTGACCGACCCCTCGGGCGTGCCGCGAGGCAAGACGGCGACGCTGCACGAGCTAGAGCGTCTCTATGCCGATGGGAGGCCTGTCGCAGGGTCCATCCTCGGACTCGACATCACCGGGCGCGATGTCGAGGCGACGGGCCTCGTGTGGGAGACGGGCGATGCCGATCTGCTGTGTCGGCCGGTGGCCGGTACGCTGCGCCCGGCGCCGTGGCTCGCGCGTCCGACGGCTCAGCTGATGCTTTCGATGTACACACTGGCAGGCGCACCGGCGCCCGCTGATCCGCGGCATGTGCTTGCGCATGCGATCGAGCGGCTCCGAGCGCGGGGCTTGCGGCCTGTCCTGGCGGTGGAACTCGAGTTCTTCGTGCTGGCGCCGTCCGGCGATGCACCCGCCGGACCGATCGACGCCTATTCTTTGGCGCGACTCGAACGGTTGGCGCCCGTGTTCGACGAGGTGTACGCCGTGGCGCGCGCCCAAGGGTTGCCGGTCGAGACGCTGATGTCGGAGTACGCCCCCGGGCAGTTCGAGCTCACGCTCGCCCATCGCGATGATGCGCTTCGGGCGGTCGATGAGGCGGTGCTGCTCAAGCGGCTCCTGCGGGGCGTGGCCGCCAAGCATGGCCTGCTCGTCACCTTCATGGCCAAGCCCTTCACGCAGCATGCGGGCAGCGGCATGCACCTGCATGTCAGTCTGGTCGACGATGCGGGCGTCAACCTGTTCGCCGCGGAGGATCCGGCGGGCAGCCCGCTGCTGCGCCAGGCGCTCGGTGGATTGCACCAGACCATGGCCGAGAGCCTCTTGGTGTTCGCGCCGAACGGCAACTCCTACCGGCGGTTCCAGAGCGAGAGCTACGCGCCCACCGCGGTGAGTTGGGGCATCAACAACCGGTCGGTGTCGCTGCGCGTCCCCACCGGACCCCCAACGAGCCGCCACATCGAGCACCGGATCGCCGGTGCAGACGCCAACCCCTACCTCGCCGCGGCCGTCGTCCTCGCGGGCGTGGAGCGAGGGGTCACCTTGGGGCTCGATCCGGGTCCGCCGGTCACCGGTAACGGCTATGCCGCGGTGGCCCACGCGACCCGCCTGCCGCGGACCTGGCACGAGGCCATCGAGCGCGCAGCCGGGTCGGCTTTCCTCGCCGAGGCCCTGGGCGAGGGGTTCCTGAAGGTTTACCTCGCCATCAAGCAGCAGGAATGTGCGCGCTTCTCGGCGGAGGTGACCGAGTTCGACCGGTCGTGGTACCTGCACTCGGCCTGAGGTAACATCCGCGCCCTTATGCGCAGCCATTATTGCGGACACGTCAACGAATCCCTGCTCGGCCAGACGGTCACCGTGGCCGGTTGGGTGCAGCGCCGCCGCGACCACGGCGGGGTCATCTTCATCGACCTGCGCGACCGCGACGGGCTGGTGCAGGTGGTCTGCGATCCGGACGCGCCCGAACTCTTCGCGATCGCCGAGAGCCTGCGCAACGAGTTCGTGGTCAGCATCACCGGCCTCGTGCGTGCGCGGCCTGCGGGCACCGCCAACGCCAACCTCGCTTCGGGCAAGGTCGAGATGCTGGCGCGGCGCATCGATCTGCTGAACCGGTCCGAGCCGTTGCCGTTCCAGCTCGATGAGCAGGTCTCCGAAGAGGTGCGCCTCAAGTACCGCTACCTCGATCTGCGGCGCGATGTCATGGCCAAGCGCCTGCGCCAGCGGCACGCCATCACGCGCTCCATGCGCCAGTACCTCGATGACGCCGGCTTCGTGGACATCGAGACGCCGATGCTCACCAAGGCGACGCCCGAGGGCGCGCGCGACTATCTCGTGCCTTCGCGTACGCACGCCGGCAAGTTCTTCGCGCTGCCGCAGTCGCCGCAGATCTTCAAGCAGCTCCTGATGGTCGCGGGCTTCGACCGTTACTACCAGATCGTCCGCTGCTTCCGCGACGAGGACCTGCGCGCCGACCGCCAGCCCGACTTCACCCAGCTCGACATCGAGACCTCGTTCCTGAACCAGGACGAGATCATGGCGATCATGGAAGGCTTGATCCGCCACATCTTCAAGACCGTGGCTGATGTGTCGTTGCCGGATCCGTTCCCGCGCATGACCTATGCCGAGGCGATGCGCCGCTATGCGAGCGACAAGCCGGACCTGCGCATCCCGCTCGAGCTCGTCGATGTCGCCGACCTCGTCGCGGACTGCGACTTCAAGGTCTTCTCAGGCCCTGCGCGCGACCCGGCGGGGCGCGTGGCGGCGCTGCGCATCCCGGGCGGCAGCAAGCTCACCCGTAAGGAGATCGACGATTACACCGCGTTCGTCGCACGCTACGGGGCACGCGGGCTCGCCTACATCAAGATCAACGACCCCTCGAAGGGTCGCGAGGGTCTTCAGTCGCCGATCATCAAATTCCTCTCCGACGCCGCGGTGGCCGGGATCCTCTCGCGCACGGAGGCCGCCGCCGACGATCTGATCTTCTTCGGTGCGGACACCGCCAAAGTCGTCAACGACGCGCTCGGTGCATTGCGATTGAAGGTGGGTCAAGACCTGGGGCTCGTGCGCGGTGACTGGGCGCCGCTGTGGGTCGTCGACTTCCCGATGTTCGAGTACGACGCCGACGACAAGCGTTGGACGGCGATGCATCACCCGTTCACCTCGCCCAAGAACCTGGACGCCGACGCACTGCGCGCCGATCCGGGCAGCGCGCTCGCCAAGGCCTACGACATGGTGCTCAACGGCTCCGAGATCGGCGGCGGTTCGGTCCGCATCTTCCGCCAGGACCTGCAGTCGACGGTGTTCGACCTGCTCGGCATCGACGCCGAGGAGGCCCGCCGCAAGTTCGGATTCCTGCTGGACGCCCTCAAGTACGGTGCTCCGCCGCATGGTGGTATCGCCTTCGGGCTCGACCGTATGGCGATGCTGATGTCGGGTGCGGACAGCATCCGCGATGTCATCGCGTTCCCCAAGACCCAGACGGCAGGCTGTCCGTTGACGGACGCTCCGACCGAGGTCACCGAAAAGCAGCTGCGCGAGCTGCACATCCGCGTCCGCACCCCGCCGCCGGCGAACTAGTCACGGCGTCTTGATCTGGCGTGGACGACACGGTGGGGCGATGAGGCATAACCTGATCCCCTCTCCCTGAGACCGGTCAGCATGTCTGGCGCATCCCGTCCCAAACTGTTGTTCGTCCATGGGCTGTGGATGACGGGGGCCGAGGCTTTCGCCTTCAGGCGGCGGCTCGAACGCGAGCATCGTTTCGATACGGGATTGTTCGCCTACCGGACCACACGCGATCCGCTCGAAGCGGTGGCCGAGCGGTTGCAGGAACGGGTGACGGAACTCGCGATGCGCGGTTCGAGCGGGGTCCATCTCGTTGCGCACAGTCTGGGCGGGCTCGTGGTCTTGGCCTGTCTCGAGCAGTTCGGCGCGTCGATGCCGCCGGGACGCATCGTGCTGCTCGGCGCGCCTGTGCGGGGCAGTGCCGCTGCGCGGGTCGCCGGCTCGATCGGCGTCGGTCAGTGGTTGATCGGTCCTTCAGCAGCCGAAGCGCTGGTGTCGCACCGTCGTCGCGTGGCGCCGGCAGGTCGTGAGGTCGGGATCATCGCCGGGACCCGTCCGGTGGGTCTTGGTCGATGGTTCGCCCGTTTCGATGAGCCCAATGACGGCACGGTCGCGGTGTCGGAGACGCAGCTCGAGGGCGCTTGCGACCGATTGGTGTTGCCGGTGAGCCACTTGGGCATGCTCATGTCGCCCCGTGCCGCGGATGCCTGCGGGCAGTTCCTGCGAGAAGGGCGCTTTTCTTTGCAGGCTTGAAGGGCTCGCTGGCTACTGCTTCATCTCGAGCTTCAGGCGCACGGAATTGGCGGTCGGGGCGATGCCGGAGGGTGCCCGCAAGAACACGCGCAGCGGATCGACTTCGCCGCTGCCGAGGAGCACCTCTTGGATGGACTTGGCCCGCCCACGTGCGAGGTCCTGCAGGTCTTGGTCGGTGACGGTGATGGTGGCCCGGAGCTCTTTCTCCAGAACGGCGATCGAGGGTTCCACCAGTTCCGTTCGGCTCGGCTTCTTGCCGGTGTCGGGGGCGGCCTCCGCAAGCGGATCGAGCAGATCGTCGGCGGCGCGGCCGGTCTGGGCCCGATAGAACCCTTCGAGCAGTTCCAGATATTCCTTGCGATCCGCAGTGTCCACCGGGCCCTTCGCGAAATCACGCAGGCGTACCTCCCAGCGCGTGTCGAGCAGCGCGGGTGCGTCGAGTTCACGGCTATAGGCGGTCGGGATCTCCAGTTCGAGACCCGGCCGTTCGACGAGCGCCTTGCGCACGCTCGTCAAGCGCTCCACCAACGCCGGCTCCAGCGCCGAGCGGCCGGGCGCGAACTCCACGAACTGGACCTCCGGGCCGCCGCCGAACAGCGACGCGATCAGCGTGAAGGGCGCCGTCACGATCTTCACCAACAGGTTCACGAACATCTTCCAGATGATCGGCCCGATCTTGAACTGCGGATCGTCGATCGTGCCGCTCACCGGCAGGTCGAGCGTGATGTCGCCGTTACGGTCCTTCAGCAGCGCCACCGCGAGCTTCACCGGCAGCTTGGTCGCATCCGGGCTCTTGACCTTCTCGCCGAGTTTGAGCTGCGAGATGAGGATCTTGTGTTGCGCGCGCAGCTTGCGGTCCTCCACCAGGTAGGTGGTGTCGATGGAGAGCTTTCCCTTCTCGATCTGATAGCCCATGAACTTGCCGGAGTACGGGTTGAAGGTGGTGAGCTCGATGTTGCGGAAGTTGGCGGCGAGGTTGGTGTAGGCCTCGGCGGCGAGGTAGTTGACCTCGCCCGTGATCTTCACCGGTGCGTACTTGTCGACGGCCGCATCGATGTCCACCTTGGCGCGCGACGCTTGGGCGGACGACAGTCCCGTGATCGAGCCGTTGAGCGTCTGCAGCCCGATCGCGAAATCGGGGCGGACCGTGAAATCTTTGAAGTTGGCCGACCCGCCCTTGAGGTTGACGCGACCGATGTCCACCCGAAGATCGTCGACCGGTCCCTGGTCCGCCAGATGGCCTGAGGCGGCGGCCCTCGTCCGGGCGGCGGCCTTGGCGCGCGCTTCGGCCTCCGCGCTGTCCCCGCCCGAGGCGAGCACATCGCCGATGTTGGTGGTGCCGTCGGCGTTGATCACGAGGTCGATGAACGGCGCATCGGCGTCGACGCTGCGTATGCTCAGCCGACGCGCGGCACCCGCGTAATCGATGTCGTTGAACTGCAGTGTGCGCCAGCGCAGGAAGGTTCGTTTGACCAGACGGTCGCGCGCGATCAGGTTGCGCACCGTGCCGTCGCCCTTGAAGGACAACGCCGGCTCGGTGTCGCCGCCCGGGCTCGCATAGACGAGGGTTCCCCGGGCGTCGACGGTGCCGCCTCGCAGGTTCAGGCGCACGACATCGGCGTAGTACGGCTCGAAATCCGTGAGCAAGAGACCGGCGAGCGCGAGCTTCGCGCGTGTCTCGAGCGTGGCGGGCTCGAGCGTCCCGCTCGCCTCGAGACGGGCCTTGCCGTTGATGCCGAGTGTGGATTCGAAATCGACCTTCGACTCCGGTTGGGTCGACCAACCGCGTGCAGTGAGCGAGATCGGCGCGACCGTGATGCGCGCGGGCAACGCGAGCCGTCGGTCCTCGAAGTCGAGCCGCGCCTGCTCGACGATCAACACCGGCAGCATCAATGTCCAAGGGGGCTCGGGGGATGCCGGCGCTGGCGGCGGCGCTGCGGCGGGCGGACCGGAGAGCGCGTCTAGGGAGAGTCCCGAGGCGTCCAACCAAGCCCGTACCTGCGTGTCACGCACTTCGATGCGCCCGAGATCGACGCGCTGGGCACCAAGATCCACCGACGCACCGCGCAGATTCAGCCGGCCAACGATCACATCGGGTTGGGTGCGGCCGATCGCCGCCATCGCGAGCTGCGCCACATCGAGGGTATCGAGCGTGATGCGCCCGGAGAGCGGCGTGGTCGCCGCCGTGAGATCGTATCGGCCGCCCAAGCCGATGGTCCCGGACTGCAGGACCACGGGCAGGGTGTCGTGCAACATGTCATCGACGGTCGACGCGCGCAGTTGCGTGACGGAGAAGCGCCCCTGCGCGGTGAACGGCTTCAACCCGAACCGACCATCCCAGCGCAGCCGTTCACCTGCCTGTGACACCGCTTCGACCACGTGGGCATTGCCTGAGCCGACGCGCGTACTGAAATCGGTCAGCGTCAGCGAGACCGGCTTCAGTTGTGCCCGTACCAGTCGTTGCCGCGAGCGGTCTTCGAACCGCGCCTCGCCGCCCTGCATCGTGAAGCGCGCGATGTAGACCGGCAGACCTTCGTCATCGACATCGGGCTTGGCATCCGGATCGTCGGGCGGTACGAGCCCCGCGAGATTGATCGAGCGGTCGTTGCGGATCACGGCTGCCACATAGGGCTTCTCGAGGGTGATGTCCTCGAACACCGGCCCACGTTTCCAGATCGAGGCGATCGAAAGGTCGATCGCGAGACGCTCGAAGCCGACGATGCGCTCGCCTGAAGGCTCGGAGATCGAGAGCGCTGCGATGCTGCCACTCAGCGTGAACGGGTTGATCTTGACCTCGCCGATGGCGGGAGTCTTGCGCAGATCCTCGGTGACGAAGCGCACGAACTCCGCGCGGATGTAGCGTGGTGCCCACCAAAACCCGGCAAGCGCGTACGCGCCCACGAGTGTGGCGATCAGGGCGATCGGCACCCAGATTTTCTTCGGTATCCGCATCGACCCTCAGCGAAGCAGTTTCTTCAGATCGTATACCTTACCAAGCGCATCGCGAGGGCTGAGGGTGTCCGGATCGATGTTGCGCAATGCGGATAGCACCGCGTCGGCGACGGGGTCCGCGACGGGGTCTGCGACCGGGTCGGCGAGTTCCAAGCGGCGCTGCGCGGAGACGTCGAGCGAGGTGCCTCGACCCATGGCGCCTTGGGCGGCTTCTAGGGTGGCGAGCGTACGGCGCGCCTCGATGAGCACTTCGCGAGGGACACCGGCGAGCTGGGCGACCGCGAGGCCATAGCTGCGGCTGGCTGGCCCGGGTTTCACCGCGTGCAGGAATACGATGCCGTCGCGGTGTTCGGTGGCATCGAGGTGCATGTTGACGACGCCGGGCAGCTCGTCGGCGAGTGCGGTGAGCTCAAAATAATGGGTGGCGAACAGCGTGAATGCGCCGATGCGTGCCGCGAGGTGGCGTGCCGTCGCCGCGGCGAGCGCGAGCCCATCGAAGGTGCTGGTGCCGCGGCCGACCTCGTCCATCAACACCAGGCTGCGAGGCGTCGCGTTGTGCAGGATGTTGGCGGTCTCCGTCATCTCGACCATGAACGTCGAGCGGCCCCCGGCAAGATCATCGCCCGCGCCGATGCGGGTGAACACGCGATCGAGCGGTCCGATCTGCGCCGACGCGGCCGGTACGAAGCTGCCGATGTGCGCGAGGATCACGATCAATGCCGCTTGGCGCATGAAGGTGCTCTTGCCGCCCATGTTCGGGCCGGTGATCACCCACATGCGGGTCGCCGCGTCGAGCGTGAGATCGTTCGGTACGAACGGTCCGTCGATGAAACGCTCGACCACAGGATGGCGGCCGCCACGGATGCACAGCACGGGGCGATCGACCAGTTCCGGGGCCACCCAGCGCAGCGTCGCCGCCCGCTCGGCGAGGGCGGCCAAGGCGTCGAGCTCGGCGATGGCCGCGGCGGTGTCCTGCAGCGCCGGCAGCATCGCGGCGAGCCGCTCCAGCAGCGCTTCCCACAACACCCGCTCGCGCGCGAGCGAACGCTCTCGTGCGCCGAGCACCTTGTCCTCGAAACCTTTGAGCTCCGGCGTGATGAACCGCTCGGCGTTCTTGACGGTCTGGCGACGCAGATAATCGGGTGGCACCTCGGTCGCCTGGCTGCGCGGCAACTCGATGAAGAAGCCTTGCACGCGGTTGTAGCCGAGCTTGAGCTGCGGAAGGCCGGTACGGGCGCGTTCGCGCGCTTCGAGCTCGAGCAGGAAGGCATCCGTGTCCGAGGCGATGTGCCGCAGTTCGTCGAGTTCGGCATCGTGCCCGGGGGCGATCACGCCGCCTTCACGTAGCAGGGCAGCGGGTTCCTCGGCCACTGCGTGCCGCAGCAGCGCGAGCTCCGTGGTGTGCTCGCCCACCGCCGAGGCCAACCGCTGCAGCAGCGCGGGATGGCTGCCGGCCAGCCTTGCGCGCAGCGGCGGCAGTGCCGCGAGCGCAAGGCGTAGGCCGGTGAGATCGCGCGGCCGGGCGGTGCGCAGCGCGATACGCGCCAGCATGCGTTCCATGTCGCCGATCGGACCGAGCGCCGCGCGCAGCGCATCGCAGCGTCGATCCTCGACCAATGCGCCCACGGCGGCATGCCGTTCCTGCAGCAGCGTCCGATCCGTCAGCGGGCGGTTGACCGCGCGGCGCAGCATCCGCGCGCCCATCGCCGTGACGGTGGTGTCGAGCAGCGACACCAAAGTCGCGTCCTCGCGGCCGCCGGCGCTGGCGTCGATCTCGAGGTTGCGACGCGTGACCGCATCGATCTGCAGCGCCGCCTCGCGTGCTTCGACCCGCAGCGCGCGCAGATGGGGCAGGGCGGTGCGCTGGGTGTCGCGGACGAACTGCAACAAGGCGCCAGCGGCGCCGACCGCGAGCGGCAGCTCTGAGGCACCGTAGCCCGCCAGATCGAGCGTGCCCAACTGCGCGGTGAGCGCGCGCGTGGCGGCCTCGGTCTCGAAATGCCAGGGCGCGCGTCGCCGCGACCTACCGGCTGGCAGCAACGCGGCGAACGATCCATCCTCTGCCATCGACTCCGAGACCAGGATCTCGGCCGGCTGCAACCGCTCGAGCTCGGCGGCGAGGGCGCCTGCACCGCGACCCTCGAGCACCGAGAGACGGCCCGCGCCGAGGTCGATCCACGCGAGCCCGAAGGGCAGATCCTCGCCGGTGCCGTCCCCGAGCGCGAGGGCCGCGAGCAGCACCTCGCGTCGATCATCGAGCAACGCCGCATCGGTGACCGTGCCCGGCGTGACCACCCGCACCACGGCGCGCTCGACCGGTCCCTTGGACTTGGCTGGATCGCCGATCTGCTCGCAGATCGCCACCGACTCGCCCTTGCGCACCAAGCGTGCGAGATAGTTGTCGACGCTCTGCACCGGAACGCCCGCCATCGGGATCGGCGCTCCGGCGGACTGCCCGCGCGCCGTCAATGTGATGTCGAGCAGCTGTGCGGCCTTGCGTGCATCCTCGAAGAAGAGCTCGTAGAAGTCGCCCATCCGATAGAACAGCAGCGTGTCCGGATGCTGGGCCTTCAGGCCGAGGTACTGCTGCATCACCGGGGTATGGTCTGCCATACGCCTATCGTAACGCGCCCGTGGGATACTCCGCCGCGTATGGAGGTCTTGCTGCAACGCGTGGTCCGGCGCCTGCTCAGACGGGGTCGGACGGTGGCCACGGCCGAGTCCTGCACCGGCGGCGGGCTCGCCCGCGCGTTGACCGAGCCTGCCGGCGCCTCGAACTGGTTCTTGGCCGGTTGGGTGGTGTACTCCGATGCCGCCAAGTGCCGTGACCTCGGGGTTCGTGCGACGACCCTCAAGCGCCACGGTGCCGTGAGTGAGGCCACCGTGGCGGAGCTCGCGCGGCAAGCATTGCGTCGCAGCGGGGCAGATCTCGCGGTGTCGATCAGTGGTATCGCCGGCCCTGGCGGTGCGGTGCCCGGCAAGCCGGTCGGCACGGTCTGGTTCGGTTTCGCGACGCGCGATGGGCGGCGTGTCGTGATCGAAACGCAGCTCAAACGCTTTCGCGGCGACCGCGCTGCCGTGCGCGATGCGGCGGTGCGCCATGCGCTACGGCGTTTATACAGTATGGCCTGATCCTGGTTGCTGTATACCGCGTGGACAACGCGACAAATTAAGTCTTTTACGGTGTTTCGGCGCGCTCCTACGCGGCCGTGCTGTGGGATAATTCCGCCCATCGACCACGCACATCAACCCGAGGGGACACAGCATGGATGACAACCGCAAGAAGGCTCTGAGCGCTGCGCTCGGCCAGATCGAGAAGCAGTTCGGCAAGGGCTCGGTGATGCGCTTGGGTGATGCCTCCGCAGCCATGTACGACATCGAGGCCGTCTCCACCGGTTCGCTCGGGCTCGATGTCGCGCTCGGCATCGGCGGTTTGCCCCGCGGCCGGGTCGTCGAGATCTACGGACCGGAGTCCTCGGGCAAGACCACCCTCACCCTCGAGGTCATCGCCGAGATCCAGCGCAACGGCGGCACCGCAGCCTTCGTCGATGCCGAGCACGCCCTCGACCCCGCCTACGCCGGAAAACTCGGCGTGAACGTCAACGACCTTCTGGTCTCCCAGCCGGACACCGGAGAGCAGGCGCTCGAGATCACCGACATGCTGGTCCGCTCGGGTGCCGTGGATGTGGTCGTCGTCGATTCGGTCGCCGCCCTCACACCGCGCGCCGAGATCGAGGGCGAGATGGGCGAGATGCAGGTCGGTTTGCACGCCCGGTTGATGTCGCAGGCTTTGCGCAAGCTCACCGGCAACATCAAGCGCTCGAACACCATCGTCATCTTCATCAACCAGATCCGTCTCAAGATCGGCGTGATGTTCGGCAGCCCGGAGACGACGACCGGTGGCAACGCCCTCAAGTTCTACTCATCGGTGCGCCTCGATATCCGCCGCATCGGCGCCATCAAGAACGGTGAAGAGGTCGTCGGCAACCAGACCCGTGTCAAGGTCGTCAAGAACAAAGTGTCGCCGCCGTTCCGCGAGACGGAGTTCGAGATCATGTACGGCGAGGGCATCTCCCGCGAAGGTGAGATCATCGAGCTTGGCGCCGCGCACAACATCATCGACAAATCCGGTGCCTGGTATGCCTACAAGGGCGAACGCATCGGTCAGGGCAAGGAGAACGTCCGCGAGTTCCTGAAGACCCACCCCGAAATCGCTCAAGACATCGAGTCGCAGATCCGCGCCAAGTTGCTGCCGGCCAAGCCGCCGCGCAGCGACGCCACGCCGGCCTGACGATGCTGCGCCGCGGCCGGCCCTATGGCCGGGGCCGGGGCGGCAAGGCGCCCGAGCACCCGGACTCCTCCGAGGCGGCGCGTCGGGCGGGTCTGCTGTTGCTCTCGCGGCGGGATTACGCCTGCGCCGAGCTCGCTGCAAAGCTCGCTGCCGCAGGCTACGCGCCGGCGGCGGCGGCGGAGGCGGTGGTGGCGCTGCAAGAGGAACGGCTGCTCGACGACGCGCGTTTTCTCGACAATTTCGTGCGCGCCCATGCCGGGCGGGGCCAAGGCCCCGGTCGCATCCGTCAGGAGCTCGGCCAGCTCGGTTTCACCGCCGCCACCGTCGATGAGGCGCTGGCGAGTGGGCCGGACTTCACCGCGCTCTGCCGGGAGGTGCGAGCCCGCAAGTTCGGTGCCCAGCCGCCCGCGTCTTGGGCGGAGCGGGGTCGGCAGGGACGATTTTTGCAGTACCGGGGGTTTTCATCGGATGATATCCGGCTTGCCACAGGCCAGGACCCGGACATTTCCGAAGACCACACAGAATGACTTCCGCCAAACCGCCCTACATGACCGCCGCCGAAGTGCGCCGTGCCTTCCTCGAGTTCTTCCGTGAGCGCGGCCACGCCGTCGTCGCCTCGAGTCCGCTGGTCCCCGGCAACGATCCGACGCTGCTCTTCACCAACGCTGGCATGGTGCAGTTCAAGGACGTCTTCCTCGGCAAGGACCTGCGCGACTACTCGCGCGCGGCGACCTCGCAGCGCTGCGTGCGCGCCGGCGGAAAGCACAACGATCTCGAGAACGTCGGCTATACCGCGCGCCACCACACCTTCTTCGAGATGCTGGGGAACTTCTCCTTCGGCGACTACTTCAAGCGCGACGCCATCCATTTCGCCTGGGCCTTCGTCACCGGCACCCTGAAGCTCGATCCGAACCGCCTCTGGGTGACGGTCTTCCGTGACGACGACGAAGCGGCGCGCATCTGGATCGACGAGATCGGGGTACCGAAGGATCGCGTCACCCGCATGGGGGAGAAGTCGAACTTCTGGGCGATGGGTGACACCGGTCCTTGCGGCCCCTGCACCGAGATCTTCTACGACCACGGCGCGCACATCCCAGGTGGGCCGCCGGGCTCGCCCGACGAGGACGGCGACCGGTACGTCGAAGTCTGGAACCTCGTGTTCATGCAGTACGATCGCACGCCGGACGGCACCCTCACGCCGCTGCCCAAGCCATCGGTCGACACGGGTGCGGGCCTCGAGCGGCTTTCGGCCGTGATGCAGGGCGTCACCAACAACTACGACATCGACCTCTTCCGCGGCATCGTCCGCGCGGCGGCTGATCTCGCCCGCACCGACGACCTCGCGAACCCCTCGTTGCGGGTGATCGCCGATCACATCCGTGCGTGCACTTTCCTCATCGTCGACGGTGTGCTGCCCTCCAACGAGGGTCGGGGCTACGTGCTGCGTCGCATCATCCGGCGCGCCATCCGCCACGGCCATAAACTCGGCATCAACGGACCGTTCTTCCACAAGCTCGTCGCGGCGCTCGACGCCGAGATGGGTGAGGCCTACCCGGAACTGCGCGCCGGTGCGGCGCAGGCCGCGCGCGTGCTCGCCCAGGAGGAAGAGCGCTTCGCCGAGACGCTCGGCAACGGCATGACGCTGCTCAACGAGGCCATCGACCGCTTGCAGCAGGTCCCGGGGTCGGTTGCGGCGATCGACGGCGCCACCGTCTTCAAGCTCTACGACACTTATGGCTTCCCGGCTGATCTCACCGCCGATGTCGCGCGTGAGCGCGGGCTCGGCATCGACCAGGCGGGTTTCGAGGCGGCCATGGAAGCGCAGCGTGGGCGCGCCCGCGCTGCGAGCCGCTTCGGCGTCGACCTGCGCGCCGACGCCTCCCTCGACATGAAGACCGCGTTCTGCGGCTACGACGGCACGCGCGGCGAGTCGCGGGTGGTGGCGCTGCTGCGTGGCGGCGCGCGCGTCGAGACGCTCGCGCCGGGCGAGGAGGGCGAGGTCATCCTCGAGGCGACGCCCTTCTATGCCGAGTCGGGCGGTCAGGTGGGCGATGCCGGCGTGCTGCATGCGGCCGGCGTCCGATTCCTCGTCGAGGACACCCAGAAGCGCGGCACCGGCGGTGCGCATGCGCACCTCGGCCGGCTGGCACAGGATTCGGCGCCGCTCGCGGTGGGCGCGGTGTTGGTCGCCGAGGTCGACGAGCGGCTGCGCGAAGCGACGGCCCTCAACCATTCGGCTACGCATCTCTTGCATGCCGCGTTGCGCGAGGTGCTGGGCAGCCATGTGCAGCAGAAAGGCTCGCGGGTGGCGCCCGACCGCTTGCGTTTCGACTTCTCGCACTTCCAGCCGGTCACGACTGAGGAACTGCAGCGCATCGAGCGGCGCGTCAACGAGCAGGTGCGCCTCAATGCCGCCGCCGAGACGCGCGAGATGGACTTCGACGCGGCGGTGGCCGAGGGCGCGGCGGCCCTCTTCGGCGAGAAGTACGGTGCCCAAGTCCGCGTGCTGCGCATCGGCGATTTCTCCCTCGAACTTTGCGGCGGCACCCATGTGCGCCGCGCCGGCGACATCGGGTTCTTCAAGATCGTCAGCGAGGGCGGCGTGGCCTCGGGCGTGCGGCGCATCGAAGCGGTGACGGGCGAGGGCGCGCTCGCCCACGCAGAGGGCGCCGAGGCGCTGGTACGCGAGGTGGCGGGCATGGTCCGCGGCACCCGCGACGACCTCGCAGCGAAGGTGCGCGAGGCGCTGGAGCGCATCCGCCAACTCGAGAAGGACAACCGGTCCTTGCGCGACAAGCTCGCCTCCGGGCAGGGCGTCGACCTCGCCGCCGGCGCGGTCGAGGTCGGTGGCCTCAAGGTCGTTGCGACCATGGTGGAGGGCGCCGATGCCGGTGCACTACGCACTGCGGTCGACCAGCTCAAGGAGCGCCTCAAGGCCGCCGTGATCGTGCTCGCCACGGTCGATGCGGCCGGCAAGGTCGTGCTGGTCGCCGGCGTCACGCCGGGCGAGGTCGGCCGCATCAAGGCGGGTGAGGTGGTGGCGCAGACGGCGAGCCTCGTGGGCGGCCGTGGGGGCGGGCGTGCGGACTTCGCGCAGGCGGGGGGCACCGACGCGGCCAAGCTGCCTGAGGCGCTGGCGGCGGTCGTTCCCTTCGTGCGCAACCGTCTCGGCGTCTAGACACTTTATCCGTCCGGTGGACGCACCGGGCAGTTTGGCCTATCTTCGATTCCCAGAGGCGCCCGTTAAGGAAGAGGGGCTGTCGGCGGAGGTCTTACAGGGGGTGAGACTTTCCGAGTCCGGCGGCCGCGTCAAGCGCCCGGGGGTAGTCCATGCTGATTCTCACGCGGCGCGTCGGCGAGACCGTCATGATCGGCGAGGAAGTATCGGTCACGATACTCGGTGTGAAGGGCAACCAAGTGCGCGTGGGCATCAACGCGCCTAAGAATGTCGCTGTCCACCGTGAAGAGATCTTCGAACGCATCAAGTCCGAGGGCCCCGATGCCGTCGAACCTGAGCGGGTCCAGAGCGAACGCACGGGCTTGAGGGCTTGAGGCCGTTTTGACCGGGTAGCGGGTGGGGCCGTATCATCCGCCCCCCTGACCCGCGCTGGAGAGATGGCCGAGTGGTCGAAGGCGCACCCCTGCTAAGGGTGTAAGGGCCAAAAGCCCTTCGAGGGTTCGAATCCCTCTCTCTCCGCCACCTTTCCCACCCAGTCGTGGGAGGGGTTCTGCGAAGGTAGCCTCCGCATGGGGGTTCCATTACAATTCGCCCCCCTCGCCCCCTAGGCGGGGTTGAAGACCGCGCGCCCGTAGCTCAGTTGGATAGAGCGCATGGCTACGAACCATGAGGTCGGGAGTTCGAATCTCTCCGGGCGCGCCAACTTCCCTAGACGGTCTTACTGACCGTCCTGTGCCGGTGGCGGCGTGACCGCACCGGCTTCGTTGCCCCAAAGCTTGATCCGCAGGAACTCGTACTGACGCTCGAGCGTGACGCGCAGTTTGCGGCCGGCGTCGCGCATGGTGAGCGCCTCTCGGCAGATCGTGAGGGTGTCGGCGTCCGTCGCAGCGCTGATCAGGAGCGCGGCGGCTTTCATCAGGTTCTCGGCATCTGCGGCGCGCGTCTTTTCAAGCGCTTGATAGGACTCGGACTCGACCAGGCTGCGCCGGAAGGCATCGATCTGCGCGGCATCCCAACGGGAATCCTTGGCCCGTTGGGCGAGCCCTTCCTCGAGGTTGCTCTCGATGGAGGAGGTCTCCTTGTACAGGTCCGTCGTCTCTGCGCGGATACCCTCTAGTGTCTGCATGGCACCGGCTTTGGTGGCGCAGTCTTGGGCTTCGGCCGGGGTCGCGGCCATCACGCCAAGCAACGCGAACACCGCGGTTGTGCGGGCACGACCGGTGATATGGGTGATGGTGGGGCTTGGACTGCCGACGCACATATTTGTTAACCATAATCGCATGCGCGATTGTGGCTTGTATATGTGACAAAACCCCGTGTATCTCGGGATCAGCGCCGATTCAGGGTGGTGCGGGGGGTGTGGGCGGCATCGCAGGCCCGGGTGGCGCTTCCGAGGTCACGGCGGGCGGTGCCGGAGTCACGCGGTCGACGAAATAGGACGTCTCGCCGAAGCAGGTGGTCGGCAGGCCGCGGTGCTCCGAGTAATGCAGTTGCACCCGCTCGCCGACGAAACCCGAGAGTTGTCCGGCGACCGCCTTGTCGCGCACAGAAAACTCCCAGATCTCAGGTGCCATGCCCGGCACGACATACATCGCGAGCTCGCCCTCGTAGGTCTTGCAGATCCAGCCCTTGCTCGAGAATTTCTGCAGTACACCGCCGCGGTCGCCGTCGGAGTAGCTCCAATTGAGCGAGAACAGCGTCCAAAGACCGACCGCCAAGAGCAGGCCTGCGATCCAGTAGACGAAGAACCGCTTGATGCGTCGTCCGAGGCTGATCTTGGCGGGCGGCAGCGGGGGCGCCGGTGGTGTCGATGGTGTCGGCGCTGGCCCGCCCTTGGGGTCAGGCGAGGGTGTGGAAGACTCGTTGGACATCGTCGTCCTGCTCCAGTTTGTCGATGAGGGCCAGCACTTCGGCAGCGTCCGCTTCTGCGAGTTCGACGGGCGCCATGCAGAGGTACTCGTGTTCGGCGGACAGCGGCGCGATCTGGCGCGCTTCGAGAGCTTCCTGCATGCGGCCGAAATCCTCGAACAGGCATCGTGCCACGAGCTGCGGTTCGCCTTTCTCGCCGGTGCTCTCGCCCATCTCGTCGAGACCGTGGTCGATGAGATAGAGCTCGAGGTCGTCCTGGTCGATGCCCGCCGGGTCGAGCCGGAACACGCCCATCTTGCGGAACATGAACGAGGTGCTGCCGCTGGTGGCAAGGTTGCCGCCGTTCTTGGTGATCACATTGCGCACGGTCGCCACGGTACGGGTCGGGTTGTCGGTGGCGGTCTCGACGAGCAGGGCGATGCCATGCGGGGCGTAGCCCTCGTAGAGCACTTCGTCGTAGTTCGCGGCGTCGCGGCCGCTCGCGCGCTTGATGGCGGCCTCGACCTTGTCCTTGGGCATGTTCACGGCGCGGGCGTTCTGCAGGATCCGGCGCAGGGCTGGATTCGACTGCGGGTCGGGGCCGCCCGACTTGACGGTCATGTTGATGTCCTTGGCGATCCGCGCGAACTGCTTGGCCATGCGGTTCCAGCGCGCGAACATCGTGTGCTTACGGACTTCGAATATACGACCCATTCTGGCATGTTAACCGGCTCGGGCGCCCCGCGCCTATGCTGGCGGGATCTTTCCCTTGCCTCGTTGGTCTACACTTCGCGACCCCGAGCCCTGACGGGCCGGCCCCGATGCCCATTCCCGAATCCAAGGGTGAACGATGGACTACCGCGCGATCCTGCAACGCAAACTCACTTGGGCCATCGTGCTCGGGTTGTTGGCGGCACTCGTCCTATGGCGCTGCACCCGGAGCGACGAGGAGGCGCCCAAGTATGTGACCGATGCCGTCGCACGAGGCGATGTGATCTCGCGCGTGAGCGCGTCAGGGAGCCTCTCGGCGGTGGTCACCGTCGAGGTGGGGAGCCAGGTCTCCGGTCGCATCCAGGCGCTCTACGCCGACTTCAACTCGGTGGTGAAGAAAGGTCAGCGTATCGCCAAGATCGACCCGGCCCTTTTCGAGGCGGCGGTGGCGCAGGCGGCGGCCAATGTCACGGCGGCGCGCGGCAACCTCGCACGCCTCGAGGCGCAGGCCGAGGAGGCCGAGCGCCTGGCCCGTCGAGCGGCGCAGCTCTACGAGACACGCATCATCGCCGAGAACGACCGCGATGCGTCTGCGTCCACGGCGCTCGCGGCGCGCGCTGCCGTCCAACAGGGCCGTGGCCAATTGGCGCAGTCGCAGGCGGCGCTGCACCAATCCGAGACCAACCTGCGCTACACCGACATCCTCGCGCCCACCGACGGCATCGTGATCTCGCGCGCGGTCAACGTCGGTCAGACGGTCGCGGCGTCGCTGTCTGCGCCGGTGATCTTCACCATCGCCCAGGACCTGCGTGCGATGGAGGTCCACACCAACATCGCCGAGTCCGACATCGGCCGACTGCGAGCCGGGATGGACGCAAGCTTCACGGTGGACGCCTATCCGACCGAACGCTTCCGTGGCCGCATCCGCGAGATCCGCAACGCGCCGCAGGTCGTCCAGAACGTCGTCACCTACGATGCCGTGATCGATGTCGCGAACGCCGAGCTCAAGCTCAAGCCGGGCATGACGGCGACGGTGAACATCGTCAGTGAACAACGCGATGGCGTATTGCGGGTCCCGAACGCCGCGCTGCGATTCCGTCCCGACGCACAGGGCGCTCGCCCTGCGGGTGCAGGGGGCGCAAGTCGCGCCGGTGGCGCAGCGGGCCGCGGTGGCGTGATGGGTGCGGGTGCGGGCGGTGGTGCGTCCGCCCGCGAGAGTCCGGATCGTGACCCCGCGCTGCGCAGCATCTATGTGCTCGTCGACAAAGAGCCGGCACGACGCGAGGTCAAGGTGGGGCTCTCCGACGGCGGGTTCACCGAGATCACGGGCGGCGAACTTCGCGAGGGTGACCTCGTCATCACCGGCATCGAAGGTCAGTCCGGCGGCAGCGGCGGCCGACCGGGTGGTCCGCCGCGCATGCGGATCCTCTGATCCCATGGCGCTGCTCGAACTGCGCGGGATCGCCAAGATCTATCGCTCCGGCGATCAGGACTTCATGGCGCTGCACGACCTCGATCTCGATATCGAGCGCGGCGAGTTCGTGGCGGTGACCGGTTCTTCCGGGTCGGGGAAGTCCACCTTGATGAACATCCTCGGTTGCCTGGACTCGCCGAACCGCGGTACCTAT
The DNA here is from genome assembly GCA_002292945.1 of Proteobacteria bacterium UBA964. Taxonomy (GTDB): domain Bacteria; phylum Pseudomonadota; class Gammaproteobacteria; order Steroidobacterales; family Steroidobacteraceae; genus UBA964. The sequence continues at coordinate 20,866 of DBCG01000049.1, forward strand.
CGCATCGATGGCCGTGATGTCGCGGGCCTCTCGCGGATCGAGCTCGCTGCCATCCGCAACGAGTTCATCGGCTTCGTGTTCCAGAGCTTCAATCTGCTCGCACGCACCAGCGCCGCCGAGAACGTCGAACTGCCGATGATCTACGCGCGGGTGCCGCCTGCCGAACGGCGCCGACGCGCGCTCGAGTCGCTCGAGCGGGTCGGTCTGGGTCATCGCGCCGGGCACCATCCTTCGCAGCTGTCGGGCGGCCAACAGCAGCGCGTGGCCATCGCGCGGGCGCTCGTCACGCGACCGCCGCTGATCCTCGCCGATGAGCCGACCGGAAATCTGGACTCCGTCACCAGTCTCGAGATCATGGGGTTGCTGCGCGACCTTCGCAGTTCCGGCATCACCGTGGTGTTCGTCACCCACGAGCACGACATCGCCGCCTATGCCGACCGCCAGCTCGCGCTGCGCGACGGTGCGATCCTCTCCGATACCCGCAGCGCCGAGGCCACCCCATGATCTCCACCCGTGAAACCGTGCGCATGGCGTTGCGGGCGCTGCGCCGCAACACGCTGCGATCCATCCTCACCGCGCTCGGCATCATCATCGGTGTGGCGGCGGTCATCTGCATGGTGACGATCGGCGAGGGCGCCAAGAGCCGCATCCGCGCGCAGATCGAAGGCGCCGGTACCAACGTCATCCTGGTGTTCTCCGGCTCGAGCAGTTCAGGCGGCATGCGCGGCGGCATGGGCTCGCAGCCGACCCTCACATGGGATGACCTGCGGGCCATCCAGACCGAGTTGCCGCTCGTCCGCGCAGCCGCGCCGGTGCTGCGCACGATGTCGCCGGTGGTGTCCGAATCGAGCACCTGGACCACGACCATCTACGGGACGATGCCTGAGTATTTCGTGATCCGGAACTGGGCGATCGACAAGGGGGTCGGTCTCACCGCCTCGGATATGGCCGGCTCGACCAAGAATGCGGTCATCGGTCGCACTGTCGCGGTGAACCTCTTCGGCGAGGGCACCGACCCGCTCGGTCAGGTCGTGCGGATCCGCAACGCGCCGTTCACCGTGATCGGCGTGCTCGCGAGCAAAGGGCAAGGTGGCATGGGCGAAGACCAGGACGACGGCATCTTCGTGCCAGCGAGCGCCTTCCAGACGCGCATCCAAGGCGGCCTCACGCAGTTCGTGCGTGGCCCCATCTACGTCAGCGCCATGACCAGCGAGTCCATCCAGCCCGCCCGTGAGGAGATCGCCGGCCTGCTGCGCGAGCGGCACCGCCTCGCTCCGGATGAAGACGACGACTTCAGCACCACCACCATGGCCGAGATGACCGGTGTCTTCACCAGCGCCACCGAGACCTTGACCAACCTGCTGGCGGCGATCGCCTTGGTCTCCCTCGTGGTCGGCGGCATCGGGGTGATGAACATCATGCTGGTGTCGGTC
>DBCG01000049.1:22309-22588 GCA_002292945.1 Proteobacteria bacterium UBA964
CGCACGCGCGAGATCGGCATCCGCATGGCGGTCGGCGCTCAACCCGGCGATATCCGCGCCCAGTTCCTGATCGAATCGTTGGTGCTGGCCGCGATCGGCGGCGCCATCGGCATCGTGATCGGTCTGGGTGTCGCGAAGTTCGTGGCCTCTGCCTTCGGTTGGTCGATGCTCGCACGCACCGACATCATCCTCATGGCGCTCGGCGTGAGCGCCGCCGTCGGCGTGGTCTTCGGGCTCTATCCGGCCGTCAAGGCGTCGCGTCTCGACCCGATCACGGCG
>DBCG01000049.1:22626-22776 GCA_002292945.1 Proteobacteria bacterium UBA964
TGCGTTACGAATGACCGGCGCTGGCTTGCCAGGTTGCTCGCGCTCGTAGCCCTGCATCGCCGCCAGCTCGGCTTTCTTGGTCATCACGATGATGCTGATCCGGCGGTTGATCGGATTGCGCGGATCCTTCTTGTCGAACAGGATCGCCGA
>DBCG01000049.1:22908-23210 GCA_002292945.1 Proteobacteria bacterium UBA964
TAGGGCGTGTTGTCGGTGTGCCCGGAGATGCTGATGCGGTTCGGCACCGAGTGCAGATAGGGCCCCAGCTCACGCAGGATGCGGGTGGTGTAGTCCTTCAGGAGCGTGCTGCCAAGATCGAACATCGGGCGGTTCTGGGTGTCGATGACCTGGATGCGCAGGCCCTCCGGCGTGATGTCGAGCAACAACTGGTCCTTGAACGGCTCCAGCGCTTGGCTCTTGTCGATGGCGTCGCGCAATTCGTCATGCAGCGCATCGAGCTGCGCTTTCTCACGCAGCTCTGCGAGTTTGCGTGCTCGGGC
>DBCG01000049.1:23312-23436 GCA_002292945.1 Proteobacteria bacterium UBA964
CCAAGTTGATCGCGCTGTTGCTCGCGCCGCCTGGGCCGTTCTGACCGGGTGCCGGCTTCGGCGAGTCGCCTTCCTGCATGCTCGGATTCTTGAAGTACTCGAAGATCGCCGCCCGCTTCTCCGG